>NZ_CAJCFU010000079.1:0-394531 GCF_903968575.1 Arsenophonus endosymbiont of Apis mellifera
CTTCGGGCTTTTCAAGCCCGACCAAATTCCCCTCCCACCTTATGTCGGTGGGAGTACCCTTTGGAGGTTAAGATGGTCAGGATTAATTATGATACTGATTGGTATCTTATATTGTTATAATAGTAAAATATTATTATTTATTAATATTAGATTATATGCTTTAGCATGCAGTTATTGTCATTAAAAAATCCCAGTTAGGATCTTGATCACTACCTTCAAACAGTGGTTCTAAAACCAGTTTAAGTCCACTATTGGTATCGTATTTGAAATCAATAATTTCAACTTTATCTGAATCTTTATTTTTAACAGATGTGTAGCTGCCGGTAATTAAGTCATTACCATTTGGATTATATTCTGTACTGATAGAAAAACTAAAAGATGCCACTTTACTGTCTTCAATAGTGAATGTATGAAGTACGGTTGCACTGGTATCTTTTTTAGGTTGCGCAATAAAATCGTGTCCAGGCGTCACACTTCCATCTCTATGTATTTTTACGCGAAATCCTTGCCAAATATTTAATGCATAATCATAAACTGCCATACCTACATTATAGTGTTTAAAACTATTATTACTAATTTCTTTTTCTTGTATATATATTTTTTCCATCGATAAAATCCTATTTAAAATTTATTTATTAGTAATTGCATACATGAGTAAAAATAATTTAAACCTTTTATATTAGCCTATTCTATTATTGAACTCACACATTGATTATATTATAAATAAAGAGTTATAAAACATATTATTGCTTATATTTAAATAATATAAATAAAAAAAGAACCAATCTAAGTTATAAAAAATTTTCAAAACAATATTAAATATTATAATAAAATCATATTATTATTTATATATAATTCAAACAAATAACAAATTAAAATAACTTATAATGATAAATATAATATTATAATAACATTGAAATAATAATTAATATAATAAGAAATTATAATAATAACAAAGAAGATAGTTGCCAAATAAGCATAATAAATAACAATTAGATTTGTTATCCATTCAAGAATAGAAAATATTTTAATTAAAAGATTGAGAATAAATAACTAAAATTTATTAAATCTCTAAATAATTGAAATCATAAGGGCAATCAAAATCTGACAGAATAGAAAACAACTTGTTAAACCTGCGTAAAAAATTAGTCTGCTATTATCTTCTCGCAGATAAATTTCAATACTAAATTGTATCTATAGAGTTTTAACTAATAAAAATAACCCCGCAATAGCAGGGTTATTTATTGTTATAAATGGCCAATATGTAGACAGCGGTAAAAATAAATCCTCTACATTTATCAGCTATCACTAAACCGTATTCTGTCCTATGTCCTAGCAAATGAAATAAGATTATGCCAGTTTGATAACGACCATGCCGGTGATTAATAGAATAATACCGCCCCAACCTTTGTAATTTAACCGTTGATTAAATAAGATCCAACCAGCGGCAACCGTAGCTACCACACCAAAAGCTCCCCAAAGTGCATAAGCAATGGAAAGTTCAATTCCATTTACCGCTACAGCTAATGCACTAAAGGCACCCAAAACGGCAATTAAAGATAAGACGCCAATCCAAAGTCGCTTGAATCCATTTGAAAACTTTAAAAAAATATTAGCTACTATTTCTAAAATAACGGCTAGAAACAGAAAGGCACCATGCCACCATTGATATTCTGCTAACATGTTATGCCTCCTTTACGACTTTAGTCATTCTATTTAATGGCATTTTTGGCGTAATTTTTTTTTCCTGCTTAATCGCCTGTAATGAACTTGCTTTTTTTGTACCTGATTTTATAAGCGCTATCCCCACAATAAGTAACGCTAATCCAATAATTTTCATTGGCGATAATGATTCATTAAATAACAGAACACTAAATGCTGTTATAAAAATTACTCCAATACCTTCCCAAAGAGCATAAGCCACTCCAAGAGCAACCTTTTTTACCGCCATCGCCAGTAATATATAAGATGACGCAATCATAAAATACATTACCAATAAACCAGTCAGATCACCGCTGACGCTGGAATGTTTCATTGATAAAGTACCAATAACTTCTGTGACAATAGCTAATGCTAAAAATATCCAATAAATCATTATATTCTCCTTTTATTGGCAATCATCAAAGCAATAGATAAATACCTAAGTTGCCAATAACTAAGTGATGATTTAAATTAAAAACCAATTATCGATAAAACCGATTAGCGACAGGAGACGCTACAAAGCACCACACCAGTGATGTTCACTAGAAATAATGGATATATTTGATAAGAAAAGATGATAGCTACTACGTTGATTTTTGACGCTTTTGGCGCTAGACATAATATTTTATTCATGCATCACACGGCCCATCCGTATGATATACTATGAATCCTCACTATTGATAGAATAAATACTAAGCTATTTATATCATAACCATTGTATTTACTCAAATAATTATAATAAATTCCAGCTAAAATGCAAAAATCCTACCACTGTAAGGGTAATAAACCTCAGCATATTACCCTACAAATAGATAAAAACTATTCAAACGCATTCCATGAGCGATCATCTTTGGTGATCATCACATCAGAAGCATCCGGCCCCCAGGTACCAGCTTGATAGGGTTTAGGCGGTTGATTATCCTTTGCCCAAGCCTCCATAATAGAATCTACCCATTTCCATGCTTCTTCTACTTCATCTCTACGGACAAACAGTGCTTGAATGCCCCGCATAGCTTCTAGTAATAAGCGTTCATATGCATCAGCCAAGTGGATTTGATTAAAAGTTTCAGAAAAACTCAGATCTAATTTTGTCGTCTGTAAATGATGTTTATGCTCAAGTCCCGGCGCTTTATTTAAAATTTCTATATCTATTCCTTCATCAGGCTGTAACCGAATAGTTAATTTATTTTGTGGTAGATCCTGATAAGAATCAGAAAAAATATTTAACGCCGGTTTTTTAAAATAAACCACCACTTCAGAACATTTTGCCGCTAACCGTTTGCCTGTTCTTAAATAAAATGGTACACCCGCCCACCGCCAATCATCAATATCAACCCGAATGGCCACAAAAGTTTCGGTTTTACTTGATGTATTTGCGCCTTCCTCTGCAAGATAGCCGACCACTTTTTTGCCTTGAACAGAACCTGATGTATATTGACCTCGTACGGTTTTTTCACGCACATTACTATAATCAATGCGTCGTAATGAACGCAATACTTTAACTTTCTCATCCCGTATACGATCTGCAGTTAATTCCGCAGGCGGTGACATAGCAATCATCGTCAGGATTTGTAATAAATGATTTTGAACCATGTCACGCATCTGCCCAGCCTGGTCAAAATAACCCCAACGGCCTTCAATACCAACCTCCTCAGCAACGGTGATCTGTACATGATCAATCGCGCGATAATCCCAATTATTGATAAATAAAGAGTTGGCAAAACGTAATGCTAATAAATTGAGCACTGTTTCTTTACCTAAATAGTGATCAATACGATAAATTTGACTCTCTTTAAAATATTTAGCAACTTCATTATTTATTTGTTGGGAAGAGGCAAGATCACTACCTAAAGGTTTTTCCATGACCACCCGATTGGGTTTTTTATTAAGGCCAGCATGTCCTAGACCATGGCAAACAGCACCAAAAGTTGTTGGGGGCATAGCAAAATAATAGATAGCTGGTTTGTGATCGCCCTTAAGATATTTTGCTAGTGAATTAAATTTGTTCAAATCCTCAACATCTAAATTAAAGAAATCAAGACGTTCACTTAATTTTTGCCATAAACCAAGCTCGATTTTCTCATTTAAAAAAGTTTCTAACGCTTCTCTAACTTCCTTTATATAGGCAGCAGCATCCCATTCAGCTCGGCCAATACCTATAATACGTGTATTAGGATGGATATAACCCGTTTTTTCCAATTGATAAAGGGAAGGCAATAATTTGCGGCGAGCCAAATCTCCTTTTGCGCCGAAAATAATTAAATTACATGCCTGAACAGCTTTATTAATCGCCATGGTAGGGAATTCTCCTTAAACACCAATTTTATAGTGCTGTGATAACTTCAATCGAGAAAATTAATGTACCTTTTTGACTCGATCAGGTAAACAAAACCACGATATTTTATTTTGCTCAAAAAATAATTCGCAATAAATTTGATTAGTTATATATAATTTTTACTTTTTCATATTTATTAAACTAAAATGCCAAGTAAATTAGACGCCCGTCATATTTTTAATAAAATCCAGTTAATAACTTTCTTTTTTTCATTACTGACCAAACAACGCGTAGTATATTTTGACTTAAGTAACAAGACGCCACTTTTTTGCAATATTAGTAAAACAGGTCGCTTTCCGTATGAACATATTAGAACCAATAAATAATAGCTTTGAATATCTCAGAAAATTAGAAAAGAAAGTTGCCAATTCAATACCTACAAGCCCGCAAAAAGCTATTCACCTCAGTATTGCAACCCTAACTAAATTGACTAATGTGAGCAACCCTGCTGTAAACCGTTTTTGCTGTAGAATGGAAACTAAAGGTTTTCCTGATTTTAGATTACGATTAGCACAAAACCTTATCAATAGAACATCTTATGTTAGCCGTCTGCTTGATCCAGATGATACTTACATTCCCTTTAGGCAAAAAATCGCTGAATCAGTCATCATTGAATTAGGTATTTTAAAAGATAACCTAAATACCTCAAGCATTAATCGTGCTATAGCTCTATTCACCCATGCAAAAAAAATGGTTTTCTTTGGTTTAGGTTGCTTAGTAGCAGTTGCTCATGACAAGATGGGTAAATTTTTACCTTTTAATATTACAGTGATCTATTTCGATAATGTCATAATACAACGCCTATATTGTATCAATTTTCGAGATAGCGAAGTTGTGAATTTCATTTCTCATACTGGACATACTAACAACTTGATTGAACTAGTTAAACTTGCTAAAGACAATGATGCTGTCGTCATTGCTATTACCACTTCTAATTCCATCGTGGGGAAAATTTTAGCGATAACCTAAAGCGCGTAAAGATATATTACATGATACATGTCCTGATAAACTCTAGTGCTATTTACATTTAGCAAAGCAGATCAATATCAGCAAACTATAAATTTGTTCGTTTTATTACAAAAAAATATTCTCTCTATCTAAGGCATTTAAATGATACAACAGCACACTTTAATAAAGGGATTGATTTCATTTCTATGTAATAACCTATCAACCAACACCAATTTTAATAAGTCAACGGAGTTATAAATGTTGAGACGACTTAGAAGAACAAAAATTGTTACTACTCTCGGTCCTGCAACTGATCGTGATAATAATTTGGAAAAAGTGATTAAAGCCGGTGCAAACGTTGTACGTCTAAACTTTTCTCATGGTTCACCGGCAGATCACTTACAACGGGCAAAAAAAGTACGTGAACTTGCAAAATCGTTAGCACAACATGTCGCTATTCTTGGTGATTTGCAAGGACCTAAAATTCGCGTTTCAACATTTAAAGAAGGAAAAATTTTCCTTCATATCGGCGACAAATTTATCTTAGATGCCAATTTAGCCAAAGGTGAAGGTAATCAAGAAAAAGTCGGCATTGACTATCAAGGTTTACCCAATGATGTGGCATCAGGCGATATTCTGTTACTTGATGATGGACGTGTTCAATTAAAAGTACTTACGGTAAAGGATCAGCAAATTCTAACCGAAGTGACGGTTGGTGGACAACTCTCAAATAATAAAGGGATCAATAAACTCGGTGGAGGCCTATCTGCAGAGGCATTAACAGAAAAAGATAAAGCCGATATCTTAACCGCATCGCAGATCGGTGTCGATTATTTAGCGGTTTCTTTCCCCCGCTGCGCTGAAGATCTAAACTATGCTCGTCGCCTGGCTCAAGAAGCCGGTTGTGATTGTCAAATTGTCGCTAAAATAGAGCGAGCTGAAACGGTTGCCAGTGACAAAGTTATCGACGAAATTATTTTAGCCTCAGATGTGGTGATGGTTGCTCGAGGCGATTTGGGCGTTGAGATTGGTGATCCGGAATTGGTCGGTGTACAAAAGAAACTGATACGCCGAGCACGTCAACTAAACCGTATCGCCATCACTGCTACGCAAATGATGGAATCAATGATCACAAATCCGATGCCAACTCGAGCTGAAGTGATGGACGTTGCTAATGCTGTGCTGGATGGCACTGACGCAGTTATGCTATCTGCCGAGACAGCAGCAGGCCAATATCCAGCTGAAACCGTTGAAGCCATGGCTCGAGTTTGCCTTGGCGCAGAAAAAATGGCTGGTATCAATATTGCCAAACATCACCTCGATGATCTATTTGACAGCATAGAAGAAGCAATTGCTATGTCAGCTATGTATGCAGCCAATCATTTAAAAGGGGTAAAAGCAATTATTGCCATGACAGAATCAGGTCGTACTGCTTGTATGATGTCTCGGATCAGCTCAGGTTTACCGATTTTTTCTATCTCTTATCATGAAAAAACATTAAATCAGTGTGCACTTTACCGTGGCGTAACACCAATTTATTGTAATAAGGATACTAATACAATTAATGCTGTAAAAAATGCCATCCAATGTTTGCGGGAAAAAAATTATATTCAATCCGCTGATTTAGTTTTAGTCACACAAGGCGATCAAATGGGTCAGATTGGAAGTACCAATACCTGCCGAATATTAAAAGTCGAATAATTATATGCTGTTAATATATTTAACCCCCGTTATATATACGGGGTTTTTATTATCTGAAATTATCACTATCTTGATTTTACTGGTAAAGGGATCAAGCCTGGCGAAAAAATAGTAATAAAATTTACCATCGGCAAAGGCAGTCAGATTTACGTTAATAAATTGACTTTTTTAATGGTCAGAGTTTAAGTTTACATAATCGAGGTTCAATCGCACGCATAATATTATGAATGTTAATGTGGATCATATTATCAATGAAGCTAGCATGATGGCATATAAAAACACTAATACATCACATCCATCGGGTAGATATATTTCTATTAAACGTCTGGTTAATTATTATAATGAAAGGCTTAGCGTAACTAAAGGCGAAATCAGTTTTTAACCGACCTATTCGCCATTAGGTTAGCAGGATAAAAATATAAAGATAACGAAATTAACTTACTAAAACAGCAACAATTTAACCGCTTGATAGTTTATCAAGCGGTATCTTTATCGATAAAGATCATCGCGACAATATGGCTCTATTTCATCGGCTTTACGTGTTTTTAATAATTTTAATATCCAGGTATATTGCGCTAGATAAGGTTTAACTAAATATTCCAACTCTTCGTTCATGCGCCTGGCAATATAGTGATTACTCTGCCCGGCAATATCGACCATTGGTTGACGGATATAAATATGTAATTGATGAGTTTTATAATCATAAACCGGAAATAACGGCACAATCTCTGCTTGGCATACCTTCTTCAACCGCCCTAATGCCGGTAAAGTTGCTTTATAAGTTGCGAAAAAATCAACAAATTCACTATGTTCTTTACCATGATCTTGATCAGGTAAATAAAATCCCCAATAACCTTGCCTAACACTAGCAATAAACGGTTTGATACCTGCTTCGCGAGAGTGCAAACGACCACCAAAATGATGACGTGCTTTATTCCATAAATAATCGGCCACTGGATCATTTTGATGATGAAACATGGCCGCCATTTTTTGACCTTGAGCCGCTAATAACATGGCTGGTATATCAACCGCCCAACCATGAGGTACCATAAAAATGATATTACGCTGTTGTTCTTTCAGTCGTTCAATAATTTGCATATTATGCCAATGCGTTCGCGATAAAGTTTTATCTACACCGCGTAAAACTAATTCGGCCAATATAGCAAACGCTTGCGGCGCCACAGCAAACATTTCATCAATATATTTTTCTCTTTGGTGCTCTGTCAATTCAGGAAAACAATAGAGTAAGTTAATTTTTGCCCGCCTACGGGAGCCTGTTGCTAATCTACCAATTAACTTGCCTATTTTTGCCAGTAATGGATCGCGTATCTTAAGAGGTAAATAAGCAGTAATTGCTAATAGCAGCGCACCCACCCACATCCCCCAATATTTGGGATGTAGGTAAATACGATGAAAGGTAGGAATATAACCAAGTTTACTATCTGTATCCTGTTCTTTATTCATTAGTACACTCAAATACAACGTATAAAAATCTAAAGTCTAAGACACATTATAATATTAACCTTGTGATTTATAGAAAAATAATTACGGCAGTAAATAAAATATCATTTCACAACCTAATTAACTCACAAAATTAGATTAATTGGTTGCCAGTTTCGATTTATTCTCTTTAACCGATGCCAGAAAAAGTTGGCGATCTTTCCCTGCTAAACCACCTGAGTGAGGTAAATTAGCCGTTAATGGATTAACTGCGCGCTGATTAAACCATAATTCATAATGAAGATGGGGTCCGGTAGTACGTCCAGTATTGCCAGATAATGCAATGCGTTCACCTCTTTTGACTTTCTGACCTGGTTTAACCAATAATTTACGTAGATGCATATAACGAGTGGTATACTGACGCCCATGGCGAATTGCAATAAAATTACCGGCCGCTCCACTATATTTCGCCACAATAACTTCACCATCACCAACCGCTAGGATCGGTGTCCCAACAGGCATAGAAAAATCTACGCCCTGATGAGGAGCAGGACGTCCTGTTACTGGATTGACACGACGCAAGCTAAAAGGAGAAGAGACTCTAAAAGTTTTAGCGGTAGGATAACGTAGGAAACCTCGCTCTAGGCCATTAGCTTCACTATCATAATAACGACCATTTTCAGCTCGAAAAGCATAGTAATTCTTACCATTAGTTAATAAATGAACACCCAACAAGCGACTTTGTTCACTGTGCCCATCAAGCATTTCGCGACTTAGTAAGACTGAAAACTTATCGCCAGACTTTAGTTTACGTAAATCAATCTGCCATTGTAGTGCTTTAGACACTCCACGCGCTTCGTTATAAGTTAAGCCTGCATTAACTGCACTGGAGGTAAAATTACCGTTTATTTTACCTTGGATAATCTTATCAGCCCAAACGCCTTGACGAATTTGTTTCTCTTCATTAAAAGTACTAGAGCTACCTTGACGAGTATAGACGTGTGTTTCACGCTGCGAAATAATCCATGTAAGTGTCTGTAATTCGCCATCTTTATTTAATTCCCAGCTTAACGTCTGCCCTATTTGCAAATTACGTAAAGCTCGGTGTTGATTAGAAAGTGCCGCAACATCACCAGCATCTAAACCATACTGAGTTAAAATACTAGTCAGATTATCACCGTTTGAAACAACATGCTCATCGGGTGTATCAGCCCCTTTCTCATCAGTTACCCCTTCATCAGGTAACTGTTCGCTGCTATCGGTAATAATATCATCAGTATCTGAGTTATCGACCTGGCTGCTATTAGTTTCACTATTATCTTTATTACCAAGAATTATACCCGGTTTTATTGGCGATTCTTGTGAGACATTTTCATCTTTATCATCGGGCTGAATAACAACTGGCCGCCAAATTGCGACAGCCAAGGTTGCTATGGTCAATGTGCCTAGCATAATTTTATGCGGTTTAGGCAAATTGCCATATACCTGAACGATAGTCTTCGCCATCTGCTGCACGTATTACATTCCTTCTAGTTTTTATCCAGGCAGCTCTTAAATTGATTAGATAACGCTGTTAAAAATTCTACATAGCTATCCTTATTTAATCCGATGCCACTCCCTAATGGATCTAATGTCCCCATTCGTACATCGGTATCTTTTATAACAGCTTTAATCACCGCTGGCCTGAATTGTGGTTCAGCAAAAACACAAACTGCTTTTTTCTGAGCCAACATTGTTCTTATTTGATATAGTCTTTGGGCGCCCGGCTGAATGATAGGATTAATAGTAAAATAACCTAATGAGGCTAAATGATAGCGCTTTTCAAAGTAACCATAGGCATCATGAAAAACAAAATATCGCTTATCTCCAACCGACTGTAACATCTTAGCAATATTTTTATCAGTTTGCGTCAATTTCTCATCGAATTTACGAAGGTTTACGTCCAACTGTTTTTTATACTTAGGATATAAAGCCACTAAATGATGGTGAATAATGTTAGCGGTAATCCGCGCAATCTGTGGTGACAACCAGATGTGCATATTATACTCACCATGTGAATGATGGTTATGAAGTGCATCATGATGGTGACCATGAGCGTTTTTATTATTTGCCGGTGTAGTTTCATCACTACTTTTCAACAAAAGTGCTTTAATAGCCGGATCATTGGTTAATGCGATCCGTTTTTGAATGGGTAACTGTGCTAATGGTTTCTCTAAAAAAGTTTCCATGTCTGATCCCACCCAAATAAAAAGATCGGCGGTTTTGATCTTTGCCAGATCGGAGGGTTTTAAGGAGTAATCATGGGGTGAAGCACCATCAGGCAATAATATTTTTACATTAGTGACACCATCGGTAATCGCTGCGGCAATAAAACCTAACGGACGAATTGAAGTAACAACATCAGCATGAGCAGTAGATAAGAAACTGAGTAACAGTCCAGCAAGAATGCGTTTTTTTCCCATAATTTTTTGAACAATTTTTTTTGTTTTGTGTAACATAGGATAGTTTCCATAGACTAATTTTGATAATGTTATATTATAACATTTTAACCATCCTGCAAGAATTATTTATCATGCAAACGCTATTAAGCCTAAAAAATATTGCTGTGAGTTTTGGTACACACCAAATTGTCGAAAACATCTCCTTTGATTTACATACGGGAGAAATATTAACATTATTGGGGCCAAATGGTGCTGGTAAATCTACGCTGGCAAAAGTAGTCCTCGGCCTAATTACTCCCAGCGAAGGAGAAATAATTTACCAGGTTAAATTACGCATTGGTTATGTACCGCAAAAATTGTCACTAGATAGCACGATGCCATTGACAGTTAAACGTTTCATGACATTAAAACCGGGGGTAAAAACCACTTATATTATTCCTGCTTTAATCCGTGTCGGTGCCGATCATCTTATCGAACAACAAATGCAAAAATTATCAGGTGGTGAAACTCAACGTGTTCTCCTTGCTCGTGCCCTACTTAATCAACCACAATTACTGGTTTTAGATGAACCTACGCAAGGCGTAGACATCAATGGTCAAGTCTCTTTATATAATCTGATTGATGATATTCGCACTGAATTAAATTGTGCGATTTTTATGATCTCACATGATCTCCATCTAGTAATGGCAAAAACTGACAAGGTATTCTGTATTAATAAACAAATATGCTGTTCTGGTCGACCTGAGGATGTGGCTTTAGATCCCGAATTTATTGCCATGTTTGGCCATCGTGGAGTAGAACAAATAGGTATCTATCGCCATCATCATCATAATCATCAATGCGATTTAGATAATGATATTGATGATAAACCTACAGGGAGCTGTCATCATGATTGAACTATTACTACCGGGTTGGTTAGCCGGTATGTTGTTGGCCATTGCCGCAGGACCACTTGGCTCTTTTGTTGTCTGGCGGCGTATGTCATATTTTGGTGACACTCTCGCTCATGCTTCATTACTGGGTATTGCGTTTGGCTTATTACTCAATGTAAATCTGTTTTATGCTGTTATTGCTATCACGCTTATTCTTGCCATCTTATTAGCCTGGCTAGAAAAGCGGCCACAACTGGCAATTGATACCCTATTAGGCATAATGGCACATAGTTCCCTGTCACTTGGATTAGTAGTCGTTAGTTTAATGGCCAATGTGCGTATGGATTTGATGGCATATTTATTTGGTGATTTGTTATCGGTAACCACGGAAGATATTTTTTCAATTGCGATAGGTGTTGCTATTGTATGCTCAATTATTATCTGGCAATGGCGTAATTTACTGTCAATAACGGTTAATCAGGATTTAGCTTTTGTTGATGGAGTAAAAATACAGCAGCTTAAAGTACTATTAATGCTGGTTACAGCCCTTACCATAGGTATTGCCATGAAATTCGTTGGCGCTTTAATTATTACATCATTATTAATTATTCCTGCCGCTACTGGCAGACGATTTGCCAAAACACCAGAGCAAATGGCAGTAGCCGCTATAATTATCGGTATGTTTGCTGTGACAGCAGGATTGGGATTGTCTGCCTATTACGATACACCAGCTGGTCCTTCGGTTGTGATCTGCGCAAGTGTTTTATTTGTATTAAGTTTATTTATAAAAATAAAAAACTAATCTATTAATGAGTTAAATCAATCGTAAAGCACACTTTCTCACTATAAATCATTTGGGGATAACTTATAGTGAGTTTTTGTTTTGCTAACTAGATTCCAAATTAGAACCGGTAACCAACACCAAGCATCCAGGTACCGAATTTGATATCTCTTAAATTAGAATGTTCAAAAGATAATTTGCTGTATTCATAAGCAACATCAATAGCGATGTTTTTTACCGGATTAATTTGTAGACCAACCCCGTAAACTAATTCAGTTTCCGTATCTTTAAAAGTAGAAATTTGGGGTGATTTTGCCTCAATTCTAGCACGAGCTGCACCAACTAACCCATAGATGCTAATATTTTTATTAAAACGATAGCTTGGACCAAAATTCAATGAAGAATAAAACATATCTACATCAGCGAGCGTAATATTATTTCGTTTTAAATAATCTTCTTGATGGGTATAAGTCAATGAACCTATAAAGCCCCAATGATTATCAATTTCATGACGATATTTAATATTAATACCTTTTGGTCTATCTTTAAATTCTTCATCTTTAAATTGCAAATGACTTTGCGCATAATCCAGTGATAGAGTATTTTTATCTGCAGCATAAACAGTTATATTGGTAAAAATGGTGACAACAACAGCAGCAATTAATATTTTTTTCATTTCTCTTCTATTCCCTGAAGCAATAATTATTTTTATTAAAAATAACACGAACTTAATAGTCGTCGAATATAGTGAATAAATTGATTCTGTGATATATAAAATCAAATAACTTTTTGTCAAATTTTATTTATCTAGCCAAAATAAATTATTTTATAAAAATAAAAAAAAATTCTCTGATACTCGTAACAGAAAATAACATGGAGGCAAATTTTCACTTGCCTCCAACATAATTAATACTGTCATTAAATATGATGATATTTAGTTTTTTGTAAAAAATAACTAAGGTTTCATATTAGCATCTATCACTTGGTAAAATGCATTTCCGGTATCGTAAATTGTCCATACACCTAAAATAACCTGATAACCAGTGCGATAGGGTACATTACAGTCAATTGTTACTTCAAATGAAGGCATTTCACCACCATCTGTTCGGCTACAAAATGGTTTCAGATCAAATGAGCTACGGGCTAAAGGCGCATTAGGATCCCAATCTTGTTTAGTAATGAAATACTCCCAGCCAGTCGTTCTATGAGGAGCAGTTAACGTCCAATAGAAGGTATTTTTACCAGGCGAAACATCAACTTTAGTCCAGCGAGTTGCGCTCTGCTCATCTAACTCACCAAACCAACGATGACCAGCACTTGCGATTTTCCCATCAGCTGGCCCACGACGAGGAAAACCCTTACGGCCTTCAACGGATTGAGGTTCAACCATAACCGCACCACAATTACCATTTTTACCCAATGAACACAGATAAGGCCGACTAGCAGGAAAATCGATATAACCATGCATAGGAGTGGGGAGAGTAGTAGCGCCAGCAAAACTTACAACACTAATTAATACTAATATTGCTAATGATAACATTGCAAATGATAATTTTATTTTCATTCTGTTTATTCCGTAATTAGCTAATTTTATTTATTAAAAAATAGTTAGTAGACATAATGAAAACTACCGTAAAATTATCATTTAACAACGACCATAATATCAATGAAAATAATATAATTAATTAATAAAAAAGAGTTAATTATAAATTGCATTAATATTAACTCATTATTGTCTTATTCGAACTAAATATCACTAATTTACATTAATAGCACTGTAATTAAATAAGTGATTCATTAAAAATAAAAATAATTCAGCAAAATAAAAAATGCTAATTAGCAATAAATTATTCTTTAGCTATATATTATTAATAGCAGCTTAACCTTAGGTTAAGCTGCTATAAAAAATAATTAGCATAATTATATTAAAAAGTTCCAAGCAATAAATTTAAACCACTAATAAGGTTAGCTAGCGTCATCATGATCTCTATTAAGCCCAAAATGGCGATATGCATGATCAGTCGCTATTCTTCCACGGGGAGTACGCTGAATAAACCCTTGTTGAATAAGAAAAGGTTCAAGAACATCTTCTATAGTTTCCCTTTCTTCACCAATTGCCGCCGCCACATTGTCTAATCCTACCGGGCCACCCATAAATTTATCAATAATCGCTATTAATAATTTACGATCAAGATAGTCAAAACCGGCTGAATCAACATTAAGCATATCTAATGCCTGTGCAGCGATCGCACTATCAATATTACCATTGCCTTTTACTTGAGCAAAATCTCTTACTCGCCGCAACAAACGATTAGTTATCCGTGGCGTTCCTCGCGAGCGCATCGCAATCTGTCTCGCACCGCCATCAGAGATTTCTAACCCCATAAAGTGAGCACTACGTAAGACAATTGTTTGTAAATCATCAACATTATAAAATTCTAGACGCTGGACAATACCAAAACGATCTCTTAGCGGAGATGTTAATGAACCGGCTCGGGTTGTTGCGCCAACTAAAGTAAAGGGGGGTAAATCGATTTTAATCGAACGCGCAGCAGGCCCTTCACCAATCATGATATCTAGTTGGTAATCTTCCATTGCCGGATAAAGAATTTCCTCTACAACTGGCGATAAACGGTGAATTTCATCAATAAACAGCACATCATTTGGCTCTAAATGGGTTAACATTGCTGCTAAATCACCCGCTTTTTCCAGCACCGGGCCAGAGGTGGTGCGTAAGTTGGAACCCAATTCATTTGCTACAATACCGGCTAAGGTTGTTTTACCAAGCCCAGGTGGGCCAAAAATCAGTAAGTGATCAAGCGCTTCAGCGCGTAATTTAGCCGCCTGAATAAAGATTTCCATCTGTTGGCATACCTGAGGCTGCCCGACATATTCAGTAAGTAATTTTGGCCGAATGGCGCGATCTATCACCTCTTCATCAGGTAAATTCTCAGCAGAAACTAAACGATCAGCCTCAATCATAGATTTGTCCCATACTTGTTATTTATAGAGCGGCTCGTAATGCTTCACGGATCAATGCTTCACAGTTAGTAGCTCCATTAGCAACTCTGCCAATCATACGGCTTGCATCTTGCGGTTTATAGCCTAAAGAAATTAATGCGGCAACGGCCTCTGCTTCAATATCGTGACTATTTTGTTTTGCAACTGACGAGCCAGGTAAATCTATCGCATTTTGATTAAATAGATCGCCATTAAGTCCTTTAAAGCGGTCTTTCATTTCAACCACCAGCCGTTCTGCGGTTTTTTTGCCAACACCAGGTAATTTCACCAAACTAGTAATGTCTTCTTGCTCTATCGCAGAAACAAATTGATAAGCCGACATACCGGATAAAATGGCCAGGGCTAATTTAGGACCTACCCCATTCACCTTAATTAATTCACGAAATAATGCCCTTTCTTGCTTATCATTGAAACCATAGAGAAGCTGCGCATCTTCACGCACGATAAATTGAGTCAACAAAATCACTTCCTGACCAATTTCAGGTAATTCATAAAAACAGGTCATTGGCATATGAACTTCATAACCTACACCATTTAGTTCGAGTAAAACAATAGGCGGCTGTTTTTCCAAAATAGTGCCTCGCAAGCGACCAATCACATCGATTTCCTCTTTTAGGTTATTCTGTTAATGCTTATATTATAAAAAAATACTGGATTTATATCCAGTTGTTAACGCAAGCGTCCTTTGGCCAATAATAGCCGAGGATCACCCATTCGCACCAAATTTTGATTAAAATGACAATGTGTAATCGCAATAGCTAAAGCATCTGCAGCATCAGCTTGAGGATGCGATGACAGTTTTAATACTGAACACACCATATGCTGAACCTGTTTTTTTTCAGCCGCTCCAGTGCCCACAACAGATTGTTTTACTTGTCTGGCCGCATATTCAAAGACCGGCAATTGGTTATTAACCGCAGCTAAAATCGCCACTCCTCTTGCTTGACCTAATTTTAGAGCAGAGTCGGCATTTTTTGCCATAAACACCTGCTCGACAGCAAAACTATCCGGTTGATACTGAGTAATGATTTCAATAACACCAGCATAAATCCGCTGTAAGCGTGTTGGCAGATCGTCAACCTGAGTACGTATACAACCACTACCTAAATAGATCAATTGTCGACCTAGTTGCCGAACAACGCCATAACCGGTAATCCGAGAACCAGGATCGATCCCAAGAATAATTGCCATATTCTTGACTCACAAAGTAGGTTAAACATGCAAAGAAAAAGCATACTGATAATCAGCATGCTATCTCTTAATATAAAAAGTTGATTTAATTATAGCTGAGCCGCAACTTCATCTGAAATTTCCCCATTATGATACACTTCTTGTACATCATCAGAATCTTCCAGCATATCTATTAAACGCAGAAGTTTAGGCGCAGTATCAGCATCTAAATTTGCTCTGGTTGACGGGATCATGGTCACTTCAGCAGCTTCAGCCTTAAAACCGACCGCATCTAAAGCATCTTTTACGTCACCAAAGTTTTCCAGCGTAGTATAAACATCGATTGCACCATCATCATAAGATTCAACATCTTCTGCGCCAGCCTCTAATGCCGCCTCCATCAAGCTATCTTCATCAATACCAGGCGCATAAGAGATCACGCCACGTTTAGTAAATAAATAAGCAACAGAGCCGTCGGTACCTAAATTACCACCGCATTTAGTAAAGGCATGGCGTACATCAGAAACGGTACGATTACGATTATCACTTAAGCATTCAACCATAACCGCCGTACCGCCTGGGCCATAGCCTTCATAAATGATCGTTTCCAGATTGTCATTTTCATCACTACCTACCCCACGTGCGATGGCTCGATTTAACGTATCTCGCGTCATATTATTAGATAACGCCTTATCAATCGCCGCACGCAATCGTGGATTTGATGCAGCATCACCGCCACCTAAACGAGCCGCTGTTACCAGTTCACGAATAATTTTAGTAAAAATTTTACCACGTTTAGCGTCTTGCGCCGCTTTACGGTGTTTGGTATTGGCCCATTTACTATGACCTGCCATGAAATATCTCCCAAAATACGTCAATAAAAATCATTTTAGAACAAATTTTTCAATCGCCTGACGGTTACTCCATGACTTGGTCAATGCTGCAGCTTGAGCGGCGGGTAACCAACGAAAAGCCAAATGTTCTATCAATAAAATATCCTGCTCTTGCGGCAAGGCCAAAGAAAACCAATGCTCTTTACATTGGGTTACACCTGGCGCATAACGATGGCGAAATTTTAAAAAAATATCAAAATAGAGACTGTGTTGCAGATCAACTAACGCTAAATGCTGTTTAATAATATCAATGCCTATCTCTTCTTTAACTTCACGTAATGCTGCCTCTATTGGTGTTTCGTTATCCTCAAGACTACCGGTAACTGATTGCCAAAAATCCGGATCATCACGCCGCTGTAGCATCAGTACTTGGCGACTTGATTGCACATAAATCACAACTAATACTGATTCCGGCCGTTTATATTGCATAATATTTATTTAGTTTTCTCACTAACAGTTATCGCCAACTCCGCTAATGCGGCCGGATTTGCCACACTGGGGGCATCGGTCATTAAACAGGCTGCCGCGGTAGTTTTTGGAAACGCAATCACATCGCGAATGTTTTCTGTTCCCGTTAACAACATAACAAGCCTATCTAAACCAAATGCTAAACCGGCATGGGGCGGCGTTCCATATTGTAATGCCTCCAATAAGAAACCAAATTTGTCTTGCTGATCTGACTCGCTAATATTGAGAATTTGGAAAACAGCTTGTTGCATCTTATTGTGATGAATACGCACTGAACCGCCACCCACTTCATAACCATTTATGACCATATCATAGGCATTCGCAACAGCCGCTAAAGGATTGGCTTGCAATTGTTCAGGCGTAAAATCTTTTGGCGCAGTAAAAGGATGATGCATAGCATTAAGTTTACCGTGCTCATCTTCTTCAAACATCGGAAAATCAACAATCCATAATGGTTTCCAACTGTTATTTTGGGTAATTGCTAAATCACGCCCTACTCTCAACCGTAACGCTCCCATCGCATCATTGACCACATTTTGTTTGCCGGCACCAAATAACAAAATATCGCCTGCCTTAGCTTGGGTAAGGGCTAATAAATTATCAATCACATGTTGTGGCAAAAACTTAGCGATTGGGCTTTGAATATCTGCCTGATCTTCAGCCAGTGAATTGACTTTCATCCAGGCTAACCCTTTTGCGCCGTAAATAGCAACAAATTCAGCATAACCATCCAGTTGTTTACGCGTGAGTGTCGCTCCCCCTGGAACGCAAAGTGCAGCCACACGCCCTTTCGGATCATTGGCAGCCTCAGCAAACACTTTAAATTCCACGCGGTTGACCAAATCAGCAATATCAATTAATTCTAAGGGATTACGTAAGTCTGGTTTATCTGAGCCATAACGCTGCATGGCCTCAGCAAAAGTCATTACAGGAAAAGTACCTAACTCAATACCTTTATTTTCCTGCCACAAATGACGGATCAAACGTTCCATCACCTCACGAACTTGCTCAGCCGTCATAAAAGAGGTTTCTACGTCTATCTGAGTAAATTCAGGTTGACGATCAGCACGTAAGTCTTCATCACGAAAACACTTAACTATTTGATAATAACGATCAAAGCCGGACATCATCAATAATTGTTTAAAAAGTTGAGGTGATTGTGGCAAGGCATAAAATTCGCCTTTATGCACACGGCTTGGGACAAGATAATCACGCGCCCCTTCCGGTGTTGCTTTCGTCAGAATAGGGGTTTCAATATCAACAAAACCTTCCGCATCCATAAAACGACGCACAAAACTGGTAATTTTAGCCCGTTCTCTCAAGCGCGTTGCCATTTCCGGCCGCCGCAAATCAAGATAACGATATTTTAATCTAATTTCTTCGGAATTTTGTTGATTACTATCTATCGGTAACGGTTCAGCACGATTAATGATCGTCAATGTTTCAGCAACAATTTCTATCTCACCGGTCGGTATTTCTTTATTGATTTGTTCACGTTTTCGTACCATACCTGTGATCTGGATACAAAATTCGTTACGTAACTGTGACGCTTGAGTAAAAAGTTCGGCATGATTTTCCTGTACAAAAATAACTTGAACTAAACCTTCGCGATCTCTCATATCGACAAAAATTAATTTACCTAAATTGCGCTGACGGTTCACCCAGCCACAGAGAGTTACTTTTTGTCCGATGTGAGCAACACCTAATTGCCCACAATAATTTGTCCGCATACGATATCCTTTTACTCATCATACTTAACTTGCAGAGTCGCTTGCACTAGTCATTTTAGTGCTATTTATTTAAACGCAACCAAAAAATATTGCTATTATACAGAAAATTCCATTGGGAAATAAGTACGCCTAACCATATTGGATAAATAACTTTTAGCGTTTTGCCAATCTCAAAGCTTTTTATTGATTTAAATACTATATTTATGGTAACAGTTGCAGCTTTGAGATGTATCATTATTTCGCTGTTTTGCTTAATAAAATTGGGGAAAAAAATGGTTAGTTCTCTGTACATTGTATTTAGCGCTTTAATATTGCTTAAGTTATCTTTGGAAGTCATTAAACTCAGAACTCAGTATCAAGTTACTTACGGTGACGGTGGTTTTTGTGAATTACAAACAGCAATACGCGTTCAGGGTAATGCAATTGAGTATATTCCTATCTCTATGTTGTTATTATTAATGATGGAGATGAACGGCGCGCCTGTTTGGGCTATTCATTTTTGTGGATTAATTTTTATCATCGCCAGAATTCTTTATTACTTTGGCCTAAAACATAGAGAACGTACTTGGCGCTATTTTGGTCGAATAACAACCTTCAGTTCTATGATTTTAATGATTCTGGTTAACATTTATTATTTGCCTTGGATACAAATTTTCTCATTTGATCTTTAAGACTAGTGCTTATTTCATTAACATGGGCATACTTAACGGCTTTGCCATGTTAATGAGATTTAATTTATGTACTAACACAAAATCTGTTAGAATAAATTACCGTTTGCAATTTAATTGATCCACAAGTTATGCCCAGCCATATTTTAAATAAACAGAGAGACACCTTATTTGCAACTCCTATCGCTAACTTAGGTGACTGGCAATTTGATGATAAAGTTGCCGAAGTCTTTCCTGATATGATCAAACGCTCAGTTCCTGGCTATTCAAATATTATCACTATGATTGGCATGCTCGCGACGCGTTTTGTCACAGCCAATAGCACAATTTATGATCTCGGCTGTTCATTAGGCGCAGCAACATTATCCATTCGCCGTAATATCAAGGCTGAAAATTGTAAAATAATCGCTATTGATAATTCAGCCGCGATGATCGAGCGTTGCCAGCGAAATGTTTATGCTTATAAAGCAGATACGCCGGTTGAAATCATTGCGGGTGATATTCTCGATATCAACATGCAAAATGCCTCAATGGTGGTATTAAATTTTACCTTACAATTTATTGCTCCAGCCGCTCGACAGCAATTAATTAACCGTATTTACCAAGGTTTAAACCCTGGTGGTGTCTTAGTACTATCGGAAAAATTTAATTTTAGCGATGGGGAAATTGAGTCTTTACTGTTTAATATGCATTATGATTTTAAGCGCGCCAATGGCTACAGTGAACTAGAGATAAGTCAAAAACGTAATATGCTAGAAAATACCATGTTACCCGACACGATCGACAAGCATAAAACCCGTCTGCGTACTGCAGGGTTTAATCATTATGATTTATGGTTTCAATGTTTTAATTTTGGTTCACTTCTCGCTATCAAAGGTCAAGATTGATGATAGATTTTGGTCATTTTTATCAACAAATCGCAATCGGGCCGCTGAGTCACTGGCTAGAAACACTGCCCTGCCAAATTAAGCAATGGAAAAAAACCACTCAACATGGGAAATTCAACAGTTGGCAAAAAATAGTGCAAAATCTGCCCGACATAACGCCCACTAACTTAGATCTAAAAACCGCAGTGATGGCTAAAAACCAATGCCCACTGTGTCCAAAAGAGAAGCAACGGATCATCCAACTGCTAAAAAGTCTGATGCCGTGGCGTAAAGGCCCGTTTTCTCTCTACGATATTAACATTGATTGCGAATGGCGATCGGATTGGAAATGGCAACGTATCCTGCCTTATCTTTCACCATTAACGGATAAATTGGTACTTGATGTTGGCTGCGGTAATGGCTATCACATGTGGAGAATGGTTGGTGAAGGTGCAAAAACGGTCATCGGTATTGATCCTACCCAACTATTTTTATGTCAGTTTGCTGCGGTACGTAAATTAATTGGCAATAATCAACAAGCTCATCTATTGCCCCTAGCTATTGAGCAACTACCAATGCTCGCTGCCTTTGATACTGTATTCTCAATGGGAGTGCTTTATCACCGGCGTTCACCGTTAGATCATCTCTATCAACTAAAAAATCAATTAATTTCCGGTGGTGAGCTGGTATTGGAAAGTTTAGTTATTGAGGGTGATGAAAACCAATGCTTAATACCTAATGATCGTTATGCTCAAATGCGTAATGTCTATTTTCTCCCATCAGCAAAAATGCTTAAAATTTGGTTAGAAAAATGTGGTTTTTGCGATGTGCATATTGTTGATCAAACAGTAACAACCCTACAAGAACAGCGAAAAACCGACTGGATGGAAACCGAATCATTAGCAAACTTTCTTGACCCCAATAACATTCATTTGACAGTAGAAGGTTATCCGGCTCCTTTACGCGCCATTTTAATTGCTAGAAAAAGGTAAACATGACGGTATTTAATACCGTCATTGTGCTAAGCTTACCTATCAGTCATTATTAGTAATCGTTAATAAATTTTTCATTGCTTCGACTACATCACGATCTACACAATAATGGGTAAATTCATCCATCTCCATATTGGCACTCATCGTAACCCCTGCTTTGCGGTAGTTCATGCTTGATGGCATCACTTTTCCAGCAGAGGTATGTACTTCCGGTAAACCGGCATCAATAAATTTCTGTAAATTTGACAATTTCACCCCAGCACCTGCCATGATAATCGGCCCATTTGGGGTTTTACCAGCTAATGCATTTAATTCTTTCAATAACGGTAAGCCTAATTCCGCATTCTGCTGTTGCCCTGAAGTTAATATACGCGCAACACCAAGTTCTGTCAGCTGTTCGTAAGCTTGTTTTAGGCTAATGCACATATCAAAAGCGCGATGAAACGTAACGGCCATATCACCAGATAAGGCTTTTAAGATACGCATGCGGGGTATATCAATATGTCCTTCTCGATTTAATATGCCATATACGACACCAGAAAAACCTAATTGCCTGATAAAATTAATATCATGTTTAATAGCTTCAAACTCGCTATCACTGTAACAAAAATCCCCACCTCTGGGACGTACAATGGGATGAACGGGAATACTTACTGTATCTATAGTTTGTTTTAAACAACCATAACTTGGTGTTAAGCCGCCTTCAGCTGGACTAGAACAAAGTTCAATACGATCTGCGCCAAATTCTTGCGCAATTAGGGCACATTCCGCCCCATAGCAGCAAATTTCAAGGGTTATCATAATACTGCCACCTCTGATTAATTATTGTTATTTCTATTTTTTAGTTATCAATTAATAAGCATACTATTCTGCAAATAAAATACCCATTTTTCAAACAGTAATTATGACAAGTAATTAATTTTAATCAAAAAGGATAATATTTTATTCTGACCAGTTATTAACTTTTAATAACAAATTTTCAATATAACTTTAACTTTTCATGAAGATAAATTTTAATCTGGAAAATAAAGAGACTTAACATAGCCTATTTTTTAAATTAATATTTCTAATCAAAATAGCAATTTTTGAACCAGTACAATTTTTAAAGTTAGATAAAGCAAAAATCCTCTATGGTCATTTAGCAAGATGATAAAAAAGATCCTAGCTGATATTATTTTTACAATAGAGTTATCGATCAAATAGTTGATTAGTAGCATGTGAATAGCTAATTATGGTATAAAGCCAGCTATTTTTTATCTCGTCTCTCATAGCTGTAGCTTACCAAGTCGAAAACGACAGCTATCTTCATCATTAAGGTAATCAGGTGAATATTCAGGCTCTTCTTTCAGAAAAAATTAGTAATGCATTAATTGCCGCAGGAGCTCCTAAAGGTAGTGATGCACATATCCGCCCTTCAACAAAAGCCCAATTTGGTGATTACCAGGCTAATGGCGTCATGTCTGCAGCTAAAAAAATCGGCATTCCTCCCCGTCAGTTAGCGGAAAAAATGCTACCGCTACTGAAGCTGGAAAATATTGCCAGTAAAGTTGAAATAGCGGGGCCGGGTTTTATTAATATTTTTCTTGATAAGCAATGGATAGCCAAACAGATCGAACTTACTTTACAACATGAAAAATTAGCTATTAGCGCCGTTACGCCACAAACCGTCATTATTGACTATTCGGCTCCTAATGTTGCCAAACAGATGCATGTGGGCCATTTACGCTCTACTATCATTGGCGATGCTGTCGCTCGCACATTAGAGTTTTTAGGTCATAAAGTAATACGTGCTAATCATATTGGTGATTGGGGCACCCAGTTTGGTATGCTAATTGCGTACCTAGAAAAAGTTCAACAAGAAAATGCTGCCGATATGGCTTTAGCTGATCTGGAAAATTTCTATCGTGAAGCTAAAAAACATTATGATGTAGATGAAAATTTTGCTGAACTGGCACGTAATTATGTGGTTAAACTGCAATCTGGTGATGAATACTGTCGTAAAATGTGGCGCAAATTGGTTGATATTACCTTGGCGCAAAATCAGCAAACCTATCAGCGTTTAAATGTCACACTAACTGAAGACGATGTGATGGGTGAAAGCTTATATAATAATATGCTGCCTGATATTGTCGCTGATTTAACAGCTAAAGGATTAGCCGTTGAAAGTGATGGCGCTATGGTTGTTTATCTGGATGAATTTAAGAATAAAGATGGTGATGCCATGGGGGTGATCATCCAGAAAAAAGATGGTGGCTATCTCTATACGACAACAGATATTGCCTGCGCAAAATATCGTCATGAAATGCTTCACGCCGATCGGGTGTTGTATTATATAGACTCACGCCAACATCAACATCTCATGCAAGCTTGGACTATTGTACGTAAAGCCGGCTATATCCCTGATACAATGTCATTAGAGCATCACATGTTTGGTATGATGCTCGGTAAAGATGGTAAACCGTTTAAAACTCGCGCAGGCGGAACGATCCGGCTTGCAGATTTACTTGATGAAGCGATTGAGCGGGCAGATCATCTTATCCGGCAAAAAAATCCAGCTATGCCAGAAGAGGAATTACAATCAATTATTCAGGCGGTTGGTATTGGGGCAGTAAAATATGCCGATCTATCGAAAAATCGTACGACTGATTATATTTTTGACTGGGACAATATGTTAGCTTTTGAGGGTAATACCGCGCCTTATATGCAATATGCCTATACCCGAGTGGCCTCGATTTTTAAACGGGCTAATATTAATCCCGCAACGCTAACCGCGCCGGTGATGTTAGCTAATGAGTATGAGCAAGCTCTAGCGACGCGTTTATTACAATTTGAAGAGACAATACTAACCGTTGCGCGCGAAGGTTTACCACATATTATGTGTGCTTACTTATTTGATCTGGCTGGTTTATTTTCAAGTTTTTATGAGCATTGCCCAATTTTGAATGCAGAAAATAACGCTTTAAAAGAAAGCCGATTAAAACTGGCGTTCCTGACGCAAAAAACCTTAAAAATTGGTTTAGACACATTAGGCATTGAAACGGTAGAAAGAATGTAATTCTCAACTAACCGATAGGCTGCCAATAGCGCAGCCTGCTGATTACATTATACTGGTTAAGCCAAAAACCATTATCGTTGTAACGATCCGAGCAGACAGTTAAGCCAACCTAATAGTCAGAAAATAAAAGAAACAAATGATACAATCATTAACAATGCAACAATCGCAGTACATAAACCATACTTAAAATCAGTATCCATAACCTCACCTCACTATTCTCACTGCTTTATTCATAAATTAGCGAATGAAAAATCATTAAATGTCATAACATCATACAACAATAAAAACTATTTTCTATTATATCATCGAGGAAATATTGATTAACACTTTTGTTTTTATGACAAATCAGACAAAATGGACAGTTTACTGATAACTTAATTATCAAATGGTTATTTTTATAGTTCAATAATAGTCGTTTTTAAATAATAGTAATAGAATTGAGAATGGTTCAGGAGTCTTTTTAATCATGGCAACAATTAAGGATGTGGCAAAGTTAGCGGGTGTTTCGACTACCACCGTATCTCATGTAATTAATAACACCCGTTTTGTCGCCAAAAAGACAAAAACGATTGTTTGGGCAGCCATTAAAACACTTAATTATTCTCCTAGTGCCGTCGCTCGTAGTTTGAAAGTTAACCATACTAAATCCATTGGGTTACTGGCCACAACTAATGAAGCCCCTTATTTTGCAGAAGTCATCGAGTCAGTAGAAAACAACTGTTATAGCCAAGGGTATACATTGATCCTGTGCAACTCACATAATAATCTGAATAAACAACAAGCCTATTTACAAATGTTAGCGCAAAAACGGGTTGATGGTTTACTGGTAATGTGTTCAGAATATCCAAAACAACTACTCGGAATGTTAGAAGAATACCGTAATATTCCAATGGTAGTGATGGATTGGGGGCAAGCACATGGTGATTTTACCGATGTCATTATTGATAATGCGGTTTATGGTGGTTATCTTGCCGGACGCTATCTGATTGAACGCGGGCATCGTGATTTAGGGATCATCTCTGGACCTTTAAAACGCAATACCGGCAGTGGTAGGCGGCAAGGTTTTCTCAATGCTATGAAGGAAGCTAACATCCAACCACATGATAAATGGATTGTCGAGGGTGATTTCGAGCCATCTTCTGGCTACGATGCGATGAAACAAATTTTAAATCACCAACAAAGACCGAGCGCCATTTTTTGTGGCGGTGATATTATGGCGATGGGGGCTATCTGTGCAGCAAATGAATTAGGCATTCGTGTTCCCCATGATATCTCTATTATTGGCTATGACAATGTGCGCAATGCGCGTTTTTTTACACCAGCGTTAACCACCATTCATCAACCCAAAGAACGTTTAGGCCAAATGGCTTTTACTATGCTGCTTGATCGCATTATTAATAAACGCAAAGATGCACAAACTATTGAAATACATCCTGAGCTTATTGAACGTCGTTCAGTTGTCGATGGTCCGTTTATTGATTACCGCAGATAATCACTAGATTTGAACATTATCAATTAGTCAGCCACTCGGCATTGAGCGTTTCACTATTACCTAAGTAATCCAGTAACCAACTCAAGGTTGGAGAACGCTTTTCTTCATTCCATATAACACAACATGGACTATCAGGTAAGGGTTGCTTAATTTGCAATGTTTTTAATTCATTTATGCGGCAAAGTTGCTCTACCCGATGTTTAGGCGCAAATCCTAAACATAATCCATTTTTTAAGCAAGCCAGACCACTTTCCCAATCTGGCACAATAAGCCGTTTTTGGTTATCTAATGCCCAAGTTTCTCGCTTTGGCAAGTAACGAGAGGTATCTTCTAAACATAAACTTGGATAATGACGTAATTGTTGATCGTTAATTAGACCGCTTATTTGTGCTAAAGGATGATTTATGCTGACAACACATGACCAGGGCATAAAGCCCATATCACGAAAACTATATCTATCGCCAATTGGCGACGCGCGCGTTGCACCAATAGCAATATCTACTCGCCCATCGACCAACGCCTCCCATACCCCATTATAAACTTCCTGCTGAATAAAAAGTTCAATATCAGAAAAGTGGCGATAAAAATCTAATATTAATTGCAATATTCTTTCTGGTTTAACTACACGATCAATAGCAATACTAAATTGTCCATGCCAACCATTGGCAATCTGTTGACATTGATGGCGTGTATCACGCATGGTCTTGATAATATTGCGCGCATTTTTAACGAAAAATTTACCGGCATCGGTAAGTACAACATCACGATAACGCCGTTCAAACAAAGCAACAGCCAGCCACTCTTCCAATTGTTTTACGGTATAACTTACCGCAGAGGGAACTCTATGTAACTCTGCGGCAGCGGCACTAAAACTGCCCGTTCTTTCAACGGCATCAATTACTTCAAGGGAGTACTCTGACCACATAGCCTTTAACCTGTCAAAATATTTGATAACAATATGCAAATAATAACGCTTCACAACAAAAATTCATCTCTTATACAATAAAAAGCGATATTTGATATTATTTAATTTATTGATACCAATATGAATAAAAATAACCCCAATCAACACAATTTTGGCTTTATGCTTTATCTTGCTGGCTTAAGTATGCTCGGTTTTTTGGCCATTGATATGTACTTACCTGCTTTTAGTATTATGCAACAACAACTTAATACCTCAGCAAATACCATCAGCGCAAGTCTTAGTCTATTTTTATGTGGTTTTGCCTTCGCTCAACTTAGTTGGGGGCCGCTTTCCGATCGTATTGGCAGAAAACCCGTTTTATTAATTGGACTAGCGCTATTTATTACTAGCTGTCTGGCCACACTCGGTATCACCAATGGCAGCCAATTGCTTATTTTGCGATTTATTCAAGGTATTGGAGTTTGTTCAACAGCGGTCATTTGGCAAGCTTTGGTAATTGATCGTTTTAGTGGCCTATATGCTAGACGGGTATTTGCCACCATTATGCCTTTAGTTGCGCTGTCGCCGGCCTTAGCCCCCTTATTAGGTGCCTGGATCCTTACTGGTAATAGCTGGCAAATAATATTTTTTAGTTTAGCTATCATCGGAATATTGCTTTTTCTGGCCACCCTTTTATTACAGGAAAAAAAACGTTTAGAAAAAACTCACAAAATAAAATCCACTCCTACTTTTATCACCTTTCTACGTTCTGCCATTTTTAGTGGTAATGTATTAATTTATGCCGCCTGTAGTGCCGGATTTTTTGCCTGGCTAACCGGCTCTCCGTTTATTTTAACTAAAATGGGATATAATCCGCAGGATATTGGTATCAGTTACGTACCTCAAACCATTGCCTTTATGTTCGGTGGCTACGGGGGACGTTATTTAATCGCCAAAATAAAAAACCAAATCCTGTTGCCAATCATTCTTATCGGTTATGCAATAAGTGTATTGGTTATCTTCATTCTTGCTATCTATTCCCAACCTAATTTATTTGCCCTGTTACTACCTTTCTGCTGTATGGCTGCGATGAACGGTGCTTGCTATCCTATTGTGGTGTCAAATGCCTTAAGTGTTTTTCCTAAAGACAGTGGTAAAGCCGCCGCTTTACAAAATACTCTCCAGCTAGGTTTGTGTTTTACGGCAAGTCTGGCGGTATCTAGCCTAATTGCCAACCCTCTGCTAGCAACTAGCACTGTTATGGTTTCTACCATTATTCCACTGCTAATAGGCTACTGGCTGCAAAAAAGTAAAAATTCAGCCAATACTGCGGAAACATTAGAATAGTAAAAAATCTTTAAACAAACGCTGGTGAGATGTAGGATGTCGACTAACTAAGCATGTTAAATTGTCATTTTTCAGTAAGTAATTTATCAGTTGTTTTACCTGTCAAGCGGCCAGAGAGCGAAAATCTTTGCCATAAACGTTTCATTATATTAATTAGGCGAGTTTTGTTATTGGCGACGCATTTTTTAGTAGGGCTATTCTTGTTTATTTATAGCGCTTATTGGCAGATTTAACTTAGCCACAAATTAGTCAATTAAACACGGAAAACCACTTTTGCCATTAACCTTATTCTAATAAGAAGAAACCTTTGCCTATTGTTAATCAGATCCTGTTTCTTCTTTTAAAATTACTTAACCTAATTAAAATTGCGTGGCTACAGGCTTAACACAGCTGATGATTATATTTTTGTGCCATTACCCGCTCAACAGTATCAACTACCGCTTGGGTGTGGGCATCAACTTCAATATTAACTTTATCTCCCAGACGCTTTTCTGCAATCGTGGTACGCGCAATGGTTTCTGGGATCAGGTGGACACAAAAACGATTATTAACCACATCGCCAACTGTTAAACTAATTCCATCAACGCCGATAAAGCCCTTGTGCAGAATATATTTCATTAATTGTTTATCATGTAGATAAAACCAAATTTGGAGATTATTTTCAGCTTTAAAAATCTTGGCTACTTCGGCGGTCGTAATGATATGACCCGACATAACATGACCCCCAATTTCATCACCATATTTTGCTGATCTTTCTAAATTAATCATATCGCCTAGTTTTAAACTGCCTAAGTTTGTCAGTCGCAAAGTCTCCTTCATTAAATCAAAACTCACCTTATCCCCATTAATATGGGTTACCGTTAAACAACAGCCATTATTAGCCACAGAGGCGCCTGTTTCTAAACCAGCGAGTAATTCACTAGGAAATTGAACAGTATAGGTACGAAAATTAACGCTATCTTCCACCGCAATTAATATTCCTTTTCCTTTCACAATGCCTGTAAACATATATTGAGTTCCCAACTTTAATAACAGATTAGTCATCATTCTACGCCAGTTATGCTAGATAAGCACTCTAGAAACAATAAATATGGCAGCTTTCTATCTATTTATAGCGATAACTTTACCAAATCGATACAATAAGCCAATTTTTAACGGATCAATTCCTTTTCCGGCTTCTGTTCATTTTTTATAAGGTATGGTGGGTGAATAAATATTTTAAAGAGGCACAAAGCCTATTAGCATTGGGTATTCCGATTATTCTTGCTCAATTCTCACAAACCGCGATGGGTTTTGTCGATACAGTAATGGCGGGCAAAGTCAGTGAAACAGATATGTCTGCAGTTGCGGTAGGAACCTCTATCTGGTTACCTGCTATTTTGTTTGGCCACGGCTTATTGATGGCTTTAACTCCGGTGGTAGCGCAATTAAATGGTTCAGGCCGACGTCAAGTTATTGGCAATCATATACAACAAGGCTTATGGCTAGCTTTCTTCTTATCACTTTTAGTTATGGGTGTTATTTATAATGCCCATCATATTATAAATAATATGCCTAATATTGATCATGAACTGGCAAATAAGGCTGTGCGGTTTCTGCATGCCATTATGTGGGGAGCACCAGGCTATCTTTTTTATCAAGTTTTACGCAGTCAGTGTGATGGGTTATCTAAAACAAAACCCGGTATGTTCATTGGTTTTCTTGGTTTATTTATTAACATACCAATCAACTATATTTTTATTTATGGTCATTTTGGTGCTCCGGCTCTTGGTGGTGTCGGTTGTGGTGTAGCCACTGCCTCGGTATATTGGGCAATGTTCTTTTTTATGCGTTGGTATATCCGCCATACCCCTTCACAACGAGACATCCGTGCTAATAAACAATTTGCTTTACCTGACTTTTCATTATTAAAACGTCTGTTCGCGTTAGGATTACCTATTGGTCTTGCTTATTTCTTCGAAGTAACTCTTTTTGCTATTGTCGCCTTACTGGTCGCGCCATTAGGTATTATCGCTGTCGCAGGACATCAAGTAGCATTAAATTTTAGTTCGTTAATGTTTATGTTTCCTATTTCTCTTGGTATCGCAGCAACCATTCGCGTCGGATATAATTTAGGCAGTTCTGCAACTGAAAACGCGAAAACATCCGCCTATGCTAGTATCATGGTCGGTCTAACAGTAGCTTGTTGCACCGCACTTGTGACAGTGTCACTTAGAGAGCAGATCGCATTAATGTATAATCGCAATCCAGAAGTGGTGCTTTTGGCGTCACAATTAATGTTATTCGCTGCTATTTATCAGATTTCCGATGCCATCCAGGTAATTGGCGCCGGTATATTACGCGGCTATAAAGATACCCGTTCGATTTTCTTCATCACTTTCATTGCTTACTGGTTACTCGGCCTACCGACAGGTTATCTACTTGGTTTAACAGATTTTATTGTACCTCATCTGGGACCTAAAGGTTTCTGGATCGGTTTTATTATTAGCTTAACTGCATCAGCTATCATGATTCTTTCTCGCATACTATGGCTTCAACGCCAACCAGACGAGTTTGTATTACGGCATTCAACTCGATAACTATTTTGTCAAACGGGTACAAGGTATAAAAAAAGAAAAATTGCTGTTTAATGCTAAATAGCATTAAATACGAGCAGTTAGATGTGAAATTTTATTTTTCCCTTGCCAGAATGGAAACGACCCGTTAATATTCGTTTCCACATTGTCGCCATAGCAATTCTTATTGCGTCCGTAGCTCAGTTGGTTAGAGCACCACCTTGACATGGTGGGGGTCGGTGGTTCGAGTCCACTCGGACGCACCAATTGTTAGCGATATATTTATCTTGTGCGTCCGTAGCTCAGTTGGTTAGAGCACCACCTTGACATGGTGGGGGTCGGTGGTTAGAGTCCACTCGGACGCACCAAATCTATCTGTTCCCAATTCTCTCTTTTGATTGTAAAGCCAGTGAGCTTACAGTTTCGATAAGCAATCAAAAAGCGCGTTAACGCTTTTTCACCCTACTCATGATCACTTAACCAAGACTATTTGTCGCTTAATTAACTAAATAGCCCGCTGTGAAAAGTCTCGCAAACGAAAACCAAAAACAAATAATGCCGCAAAATAACTTATTGCACCGGCAAAAACCACCAATAATAACCGCGTAATCCTCATCAACATATTGCCTTGCTCCCAGGCCGGCATAAAATTTAATACCAGCAATAATACCGCGACCATAACAATTAAAGCGGCGACTAATTTAAACAAGAATTTTCCCCAGCCAGCTAATGGGATAAAAATTGCCTGGCGACGTAATTGCCAATAAAGCATCAAAGCATTAAAACATGCCGCTAAACCGATTGATAAGGCCAAGCCAGCATGTTTTAGCGGGCCAATAAAGGCAAGATTCATTAATTGTGTCAAAATTAAGGTAATAATGGCAATTTTGACCGGTGTTTTAATATCTTGTCTCGAATAAAACCCAGGCGCTAATACTTTAACGACAATTAACCCCATTAAACCGACACAGTAGGCAATTAACGCTCGCTGAGTCATTACCGCATCGTAGGCACTAAAATTACCATACTGAAAAAGTGACACCGTTAATGGCTGAGCTAAAATAGCCAATGCAATAGCACAAGGTAACGCTAATAAAAAGCAAAGCCGTAACCCCCAGTCCATTAAACGCTGATATTCTTGCTGATCACCCATGGAAAAACTTTTCGCCAGAGAGGGTAATAAAATAGTACCCAATGCCACCCCTAGAACACCGGTAGGAAGCTCCATTAATCGGTCAGCATAATACATCCACGACACAGAACCTGATTGTAAAAATGAGGCAAAAATAGTATTAATAATTAACGAAATTTGGCTTACTGAAACACCAATAATCGCCGGCGCCATTAACTTCATTACCCGCCACACACCGCTATTACGCAAAGAGATACGCGGTAAAACTAACATACCTATTTTTTGTAAATAAGGTAATTGATACAACAACTGTAAAATGCCACCAGCAAAAACCCCCCACGCTAACGCGATAATAGGTGGTGTACAATAGGGCGCCAACAACAGTACTGACATAATCATACTGATATTAAGCAAGGTAGGGGCAAAAGCAGGAACAGAAAAACGGTTCCAAGTATTTAAGATAGCTCCCCCCAACGAGACTAAAGAGATCAACAAAATATATGGAAAAGTGATTCTCAATAAACCAACGGTTAAATCGAATTTATCCGGTGTATCAGTAAAACCGGGTGCGGTAATATAAATAATCCAAGGGGCCGCTAATATCCCTGCCAATGTAACGATGGCTAAAATCAAGGTCAATAAACCAGAGACATAAGCAATAAAGGTGCGAGTGGCTTCATCACCCTGCTGATTTTTATATTCAGCTAAGATAGGAACAAATGCTTGGGAAAATGCGCCTTCGGCAAAAATTCGGCGCAAAAGATTCGGTAATCTAAAAGCAACAAAAAAAGCATCTGTCGCCGCACCAGCACCAAAAAAACGGGCGATAATCGCATCACGAATAAATCCTAATATTCGGGAAAACATTGTCATAGAGCTTATCGCTGCTAACGATTTTAGTAGATTCATGCAATATCTTTATTAATGATGACCATAATAGATTGATAAAGTGTATCAGCGACCGGTAAGCATGACCATGAATTAAAATAACTATTTTTACTAAATCAGCAGATAAAAATCGATCATTATTATGCTGGTTTTATTTAGCAAAAATTATTCCTGGTTATTTTTGCTAATTAGTGACATTAAAATATGATCGCGCCACTCACCATTAATTTGTAAATAAGCTTTCGCATATCCCTCTGGTTTGAAACCTATCTTTTTCAGCAAATTACCACTGCGATGATTATGTGGCATATAATTTGCCATAATTCTATGCATTTGCTGCTGATATTGCATAAAATCAATCGTCGGCATTAAAGCTTCATACATCAATCCCTTTCCTTGCCACATTTCACCCATTGAATAACCTAGATAACAAGCCTGAAAAGCCCCTCTGATAACGTTACTAAAATTAATCACTCCGATAACTTCAGTCTCATACTTATCTAACAACAGAAAATGAAAAGCACTTTTTCGACGATGCATCTCTGCCATAATGTGCAAACGTTTAGTCCAGGCAGAAGGCTGATAATAACTACTATCACGAATGGGTTCCCAAGGTTTTAAAAACTCTTTGTTGCGGCAATAGTAATCAACCAGACGAAAAGCATCGTTTTCACAAGCTAACCGTATGATCAAACGTTCAGTAATAAAATAACATTCAGGCTCTCTGGTTCGATATCCAAACATCGCAGCCAACTCCAGGATATTTGTGCTGAATATAAATATATTTGATTTTTACAATAGTAAGTATATCTAATCTACTAGTATTATATTTACAAAATATCACTATGCGATACCCAATGGTGCTAAATGTCTCCAGTAACACAAGCGCGAAACCTCGGTAAATATTTTCTTTTACTCGATAATATGTTAGTCGTATTGGGCTTTTTTGTCGTATTTCCACTAATATCGATTCACTTCGTTGAACAATTAGGCTGGCCTGGCTTAGTGGTTGGTTTTGCCCTTGGCCTCAGACAAATATTCCAACAAGGTTTAGGCATTTTCGGTGGCGCAATAGCCGATCGTTTTGGTGCTAAACCAATGATAGTGCTTGGCATGCTGTTACGTGCAATCGGTTTCGCCTTAATGGCAATGGCTACCGTTCCCTGGATTTTGTGGTTATCTTGTATTCTGTCCGCCTTAGGCGGAACTTTATTTGATCCTCCTCGTATTGCCTTAGTCATTAAGCTTACCAAACCCCATGAACGAGGACGTTTTTATTCTTTATTATTAATGCAAGATAGTGCCGGCGCTGTTCTCGGTGCCCTACTCGGTGGTTGGCTTTTACTGTATGATTTTCAGTTTGTTTGTTGGACGGGTACAACAATTTTTATTATTGCAGCCATTTCAAACGCCTGGCTATTGCCTGCTTATCGTATCTCAGCTAGTCGGATACCAATTCGTGCCGGTATGAGTAAAGTATTTCGCGACCAACGCTTTATAAAATACATCCTTACTCTGACTGGCTATTTTATTTTGTTCGTGCAAGTTATGTTAATGTTTCCAATTGTTGTTAATGAAATAACCGGCACACCAACTGCCATTAAATGGATGTATACCATTGAAGCCATTATCTCTTTAACCTTACTTTATCCAATCGCTCGTTGGAGTGAAAAGTATTTTCGCCTCGAGCAACGGTTAATGACTGGTTTACTTCTTATGAGCCTGGCCATGCTTCCCATTGGCTTTACCCATTCACCGACGCTACTTTTTGCCCTGATCAGTCTGTTCTATTTAGGTACTATCACTGCTGAGCCTGCACGTGAAACATTAAGTGCTTCACTGACAGATCCTCATGCTCGTGGCAGTTATATGGGTTTTAGCCGATTAGGCCATGCTTTAGGGGGTGCAATAGGCTATATCGGTGGTGGCTGGCTATATGATATCGGATATCAGTGGGATTTACCGGCACTACCTTGGCATCTATTAAGCATAATAGGATTATTAACCTTATGGGCTTTGTACCAACAATTTAATCAGCAGCAAAACAAAACTATTATTATTAACGATGAATAGTTGGGTACAATCTTGCTATAAAAATTACAGGAGAAAAAACAAATATGAAGCATTTTTTTACCGCAGTACTATTGTTATTATGTGGAATGATAGCTGGATGCGATCAATTAACCGAATTCAGTATTAGTGAAGATACCATTAATAACTATCTGACCAAACATACCCACTATAGTAAAAAAATAGGTATTGCCGGACTGGCAGATGCGGGTATCGATTTAGCCAATCTTACTGCTCAAATAGGTCGAACTGAGCCGAATAAAATTACCTTAATGGGCGTAGCCAAAATTAACCTTGAAACGCTATTTGGTTCAACACAAGCAGAAGTGTCCTTAGCTATCACTTCACTGCCCTATTTTGATGTAGAGAGCGGTGCCATCTATTTAAAACAGCTGGAAATTTCTGATCACAAAATCACACCTGAAAAAATGGCCAGCACAATTAGCCCAATACTGCCAATTGTTAATAACTCCTTAAAAGCCTATTTTGAAAAAAATCCTGTCTATATATTACAACCAGAAAAAAGTACAGCAGAAGCATTAGCCAAAAAAATTGCCAAAGGGCTTGAAGTCAAACCGGGTAAGTTAGTTATCCCATTAGTAGAATGAGCAAATTAGTCACCATCAAGCGCCAATAAGGTATAACAGGCGCTATATCTCGCCTGTTAGATTTCAACCTTAAGTGACAGCGTCACTAATTATCAGCCAACTCTTCGCGCAATGCTACTAAAGCTTCACGCGTTATCATGACTAAAGTAGGATAAAAATTACTTACTGCATGGGTTTCTACTTGGCTAAAAAATAATTCGCTGGCAGGTAAAATAAACTGATCAAATAACTGAATTTGAGTCAATAGCGGATCCTGCGGCGCATTATCTTCCAACCAAGATGCTGCCAATAACAAAGCTGCAAAACGATCAGTTTTTTCCGCTGATAGCGGTATGCCATTTGCTAGTAAAAATTCATTAACTGCCGTGGCGGATATTTCACTATATTGACTAATACCATTAGCAATAGCTGAGGTAGGATCAAGAAATAGTTGCTTAAAATCTTTAATCACTAGCGCTAGATCCTGACTGCTAGCGGCTAATTGGGTTAACAATTCATCTTGCTCTAACGGCCAAGACATTTTCAATTTATCTTGCATAATCAATTCAAATAGAGGTTTAGTAACCGGATCCTCTGGCGAACGATTAAAGAGTGTTCCTAGTATTCGGCAAATCACGGAAAATTCATTCATTATTATTTCCAACTTATGCTATACATTTAATAATTTTACTTCTTAGTAAGGACAATAAAACATTGACTAGCAATATCGAATATATTTTCAACAGATTGGTCTTTATTTATCTGGTTAACTGCAAAAAGAGGCAAAAGTTGCAATATATTATTGACGGTCAGTCTGCTTTTTCCTATAGTAGCGCCCCGTCATTCTAGTATCGCTATATTAGCATGATAACCGGTGAGGTGTCCGAGTGGCTGAAGGAGCACGCCTGGAAAGTGTGTATACGTGAAAACGTATCGAGGGTTCGAATCCCTCCCTCACCGCCATATAAAATGTCTTTCTGCAACTTTTTAAATTCCCCACCACACATTTATAGCGCAGAGCGCTGACCGCCATTGTGACAAAGATATTGATATAACGCATTCATACCTAACCAACGATTGGCACACCAATCGGGCGCAAGTAAAGTGGGCTTGCGGGCATTGGCACAGATCCGATGGTAAATAATATTTTTTGGGGTATGACGGATCATTTCACCGGCCATTTCAACGTATTGAGTTAATTCAAGTGATAACAAACGTCCTGCTCGCCAAGCTTTCGCCATTATACTTCCATCAACAATATGTAATGGATGCAATTTAATACCATCAACACCGGTATCAATGACGCGAGATAAGGTTTGCAGATTTTCTTTAGTAGTTTCGCCTGGCAGTCCAACAATTAAATGAACACAAACATTTAATCCCTTTTTGCTAGCAATTCGAGCTATTTTTTGATAGCAGGCAAAATCGTGGCCGCGATTAATTCTTTTTAAGGTTTTATCATGGGAAGTTTGTAAACCAAGCTCTAACCAGATTTCATATCCTTGCTGCTGATATTCGACTAATAAATCCAATACCGGTTGCGAAACACAATCCGGCCGCGTACCGACACAAAGTCCAACAATATTAGCCTGATTTAATGCCTGTTGATATAGTGTTTTTAAAATAGCAACTTCAGCATAGGTATTGGTATAAGCTTGGAAATAAGCCAGATAACGCTGAGCACGATGAATTTTTTTCACTTTTAGCGCGATCTGTTGCTGGATGGAAAATTGCTGTTGTTGTTCATCGGAAAAAAAGGCAACATTGCAAAAGGTACAGCCGCCACGCCCTAATGAGCCATCCCGATTAGGGCAATTAAAACCACCATGCAAACTGATCTTATGAATTTTTTCACCGTAGCGGCGCTGAAGATCAGCGCCAAACATAGTAACAACATCATTTAACTGCATAAAATCACAATTAATTAGCGGTATCTAATGGGGCAAAACTTTTCACCAAATCATCGATGGCTTTCACCTGTTCAAGAAAAGGCGCTAATTTTGCTAATGGTAGTGCCGATGGTCCATCACATTTAGCGTTAGCGGGATCAGGATGCGCTTCCAAAAATAATCCCGCCAAACCGACTGCCATACCCGCTCTCGCTAACTCAGCAACCTGTGCACCACGACCGCCGGAAGCAGAACCAAAAGGATCACGGCATTGCAATGCATGAGTAACATCAAAGATAACTGGCGAACCTTTTGATACATTCATCATAACGTTGAAACCTAACATATCGACGACCAAGTTATCATAACCAAAATTTACTCCGCGATCACAGAGAATAACTTTTTCATTACCTGCTTCTTTAAATTTATCAACAATATTCCCCATTTGACCAGGGCTGATAAATTGCGGTTTTTTAATATTAATAACCGCACCGGTTTTTGCCATCGCTTCAACTAGGTCAGTTTGTCGCGCTAAAAAAGCCGGTAGTTGAATAACGTCGACCACCTCGGCAACCGGTGCGGCTTGCGCTGGTTCATGTACATCAGTAATGACCTTAACACCAAATGTTTGTTTGATTTCTTGAAAAATTTTCATTCCTTCTTCCAGCCCTGGGCCACGATAGGAATGAATTGAAGAGCGGTTCGCTTTGTCGAAGGAAGCCTTAAAAACATAAGGAATATTAAGCTTGTCTGTCACGGTGACATAATGTTCACAAATTTTCATTGCCAGATCGCGCGATTCAAGCACATTCATCCCACCAAATAAAACAAATGGTAGATTATTTGCCACTTTAATATTATCAATGGCGACAACTTTATATTGCATGCTCTTACCCTTTTTATGACAGCAAATTAATTACCATTTTTGATCATCAATGCAAGGTAACCTGCTGGCCTTTTATTGAATAGATTTGCATTTTTATCATTTCAGAAACAGGATCTCCTGGGCATTGTTCAACAAAATAATTTAAATCAGAAATAGCGACATGATTACATTCAAGATGAGCAAAAATAAGCCCTCTATCACGTATTTCATATGGGTCTTTCGGATCCAAAATTAATAATGTTTCACAAACTCTTAGCGCTTGTTCCATTTTCTTTTCTTCCATCAACGCCGCTTTTATTGTATCAAACATTTTGCGTATGATAGTTCTATGCGCAGTTTCTTCTATATCTTTTCGCGTCAGATGAGCAAAGGGGCTAATTGTTCCTTTGACCCATAAATCAAGCATCTGCTCGGTGAGCGTTTCACCATTTATTGGGTTAATATACCAATAAGTGCCATCTTCTCGACGAACGCATAGAATAAGTTGAGTCAGAAAAATAATTGGCATTACCGGCAACTGCAATTGAGTGGCAACATGCAAAAAAATCGTCCCCAATGAAACAGGTGCCCCCTTTCTTGCTATTAGCACTTTATCCAGCCAAAGCGCCTCAGAAAGCGAATAAACCCCCGTTACACCGCTAAAAAGCCAGTCTTGATAAAATAATTTTAGTAATATAGATACTTGCGTTTCTATATCATCATCAGCTTGTATTGCTTGCCTCGCTTCGGCAACTAGAAGCCTAAGTTGTGCATTAACTTGTTCAACAGGAAAATCTGGCCGAATAATCCGTGAAACAAGTATAATACCTTCGCTCAGTGGTGCTTTATTAAATTCAAAATCAGCTATGGTTTTCATCACATTTCCATTGACCTACTGTAATACGATCATTACCACCATAATCCTGAAAAGTTACTACCTGTTGATACTGATGACAGGAAAATAACTGCCTTACTTGCTCTCCTTGCAACCACCCGTGTTCGAGTAAAAGCCATCCTTTATTAGCTAAATAGTTACGTGATTGTTCAATTATCAATTGAATATCAGCCAACCCTTGATTAGCCGATATTAATGCTGTTTTGGGTTCAAAACGCACATCACCTTGCTGTAAATGAGGATCATATTCATCAATATAAGGTGGATTACTGACAATCATATCAAATTGCTGAATTGGTAGTGAAGTAAACCAATTACTTTTGCAAAATTTGACATTATTAATTAGCAAATTATCAGCATTAAGTTGGGCTAATGCAATTGCAGTATCACTAATATCAACACCGACTATCTGCGCTTGCGGGCACTCAGATGCTAAAGCTAACGCCACAGCACCACTACCTGTGCCCAAATCTAATATTTTTACTGCTCGTTTATCTGATAATAATTGTAATGCTCGCTCAACTAAACATTCTGTATCCGCACGCGGGATTAATGTAACAGGTGAAACTTTTATTGCTAAAGACCAAAACTCTTTTTCTTCGACTAAGTAAGCGATAGGCTCACCCTTAGCACGACGAGCTAAGAGATGTTCAAGCTGTTGTTGTTGCTTAATGTTTAATTCTGTTTCGCCAAAGGCGATAAGGAAAGTTCGTGTATGTCCTGTTATATATTGCAACAGAATTTCAGCATCACGTTTTGCACTATCACTATGGCAAAGCTTATTAGCCGCATAAGTTAACCAATGCTGATAATTCATTAATCCTGCTCTGATAAAGCAGAAAGTTGATCTGCTTGATATTCGTTAATAATAGGCTGGATCAGCATATCTAATTTTCCCTCTATCACTTCATCTAAACGATAGAGCGTTAAGTTGATACGATGATCAGTGATGCGGCCTTGTGGAAAATTATAAGTTCTGATCCTGTCGGAACGATCACCTGAGCCGAGTAGATTGCGGCGCTCTGAGGCTTCCGCTTCACGGCGTTTCTGCATTTCCGCTGCGCGAATACGGGCTGCTAAAACCGACAGTGCTTTAGCTTTATTTTTATGTTGTGAACGTTCATCCTGACATTCAACCACAATTCCGGTTGGAATATGGGTAATACGGATAGCAGAGTCAGTGGTATTAACATGTTGTCCACCCGCTCCTGATGAACGAAAAGTGTCAATTCTTAAGTCACTCGGGTTAATATCAGGTAGTTCGGTTGCCGGAATTTCCGCCAGAATAGCAACTGTGCAAGCAGAGGTATGAATACGCCCTTGAGATTCTGTTTCCGGCACCCTCTGGACACGATGTCCGCCTGACTCAAACTTTAGACGGCCATAGACGCTATCACCAGAAACTTTAGCGATAATTTCTTTATAACCCCCATGTTCACCCTCGCTCGCATTCATAATTTCAATGCGCCAACGACGGGATTCAGCATAGCGGTTATACATTCTAAAAAGATCACCGGCAAATATTGCCGCCTCATCACCACCGGTACCGGCCCGAATTTCTAAAAAACAATTCTTCTCATCATCTGGATCTTTTGGTAATAGCAAAATCTGCAACTGTTGTTCAAATTGCTCATTACGCTTTTTCGCTTCTTTCAATTCTTCCTGAGCCATCTCGCGCATTTCAGGATCATGCAGTAATATTTCAGCCGTCTCAATATCTTGCTGAACAGCGCGCCATGACTGAAAACATTTAGTTACATCAGTTAACTGCGCATACTCTTTAGACAATGCCCGGAAACGCTCTTGATCTGCGATCACTTCAGCATCGACCAGGTGAGCTTGAATTTCTTCGTAGCGTTCCTGTAATGCTTCTAACTTAGCAATTATTGAAGACTTCATTCGTTATGTTAGACCTTACTTAAGGTAGTTTAATTTTGCTCCAGTCCTAAGCTATCTTTTAAAATATTAAGACGGTGAATATCACCATCTGTCGCTGCTTGCTGGAGTGATTTGGTTGGTGAGTGGATCAGGCGATTCATTAATTGATAGGTCAATTGATTGATCACTTTCTCACTATCTGCACCCTTTCGCAACGAAGCAAGCGCTTTTTCTACCATTTCAGCCCTAATTTGCTCCGCCTGACTACGATAATCACGAATTGTATTGACTGATGACTGAGAACGCAACCAATCCATAAAATAAGCACTTTCTTGCTCAACAATAAGTTCTGCCTGAACTGCCGCCATTTTCCGCTGTTCCACATTGTGTTGCACAATAGCGTGCAAATCATCAACACTATAGAGATAAATATTATTCAGTTTGTTAACATCCGGTTCAATATCTCGCGGAACAGCAATATCAATTAGCAACATAGGCTTATTACGCCGGACTTTCATTGCCCGTTCAACCATTCCTTTACCAATGATCGGTAAAGGGCTGGCAGTAGAACTAATAACAATATCCGCTTCTGCTAAACGAGTATCAATTTCAGCTAACGTAATAATTTCCGCCCCTACTTGCTTGGCAAAACGCGCAGCGTGTTCACGCGTTCTATTAGCGATAATCAAGTGCTTAGCACGATGTTCACGCAGATGACGCGCAGCCAGTTCGATTGTCTCACCGGCCCCAACCAGTAAAATATGCAATTCAGATAGTGACTCAAAAATCTGCCGAGCAAGCTTACAGGCTAAAAAAGCAACCGAAACCGCACAAGCACCAACTTCTGTTTCTGTACGAATACGTTTAGCCACTGAAAATGAGCGTTGAAATAAACGCTCCAGCTCACTGGATAATTTTTTATAGTGCTGAGATTTAGAAAACGCTTGCTTAACTTGTCCTAAAATTTGCGGTTCACCTAAGACCAATGAATCTAATCCACTGGTAACTCGCATTAAATGGCTAACAGCGGCATTATCCTGATGCCAATAAATACTCGCTTTAACTTCGTTTGAATTTAAACGATGATAGCTGCATAACCAATCAATTAATTGATCTTGCAGGGATTCTTCTGAGTCAACACAGAGATAAAGCTCAGTACGATTACAGGTAGAGAGCACAACGCCACTATGAACAAACGGCTGCTGGAGTAAATTATCCAGTGCATGTTCAATCCTTTCCGGCCCAAAGGTTAACCGTTCACGTAACGTTATAGGCGCGGTTTTATAATTTATACCGAGTGCAAGTAATGTCATATTCACTAAATCAAGTAACTAAATGGATTTTAAACATCTGTTAAGCACACATAAATAAAACCGATAACTTTAATAAGGAAATTTTGAGGTAGTATTCTACTTTATGCAACTAAGCAATTAAAGATGTTAAACTAAGCAAATGAATAAATCGGGGCATTTTCCCCAATTGTAGTTACATTTACCTTAGTAACATTCTGATCGATAGCAAAAAATTGATACCAACCGAGTGAATAGGAAATATTTAATGATACTCTTTGCCAAGCAGTTTGCCAGTTTACGTCACGTTTGTTGCAAATTTATTCCGCTACTTGCTATTTTTTTGACTGCCTGTACATTTAATCAACAATTAACAACTGAAAAAGACGGCTCAATAACCAATCCTTTATGGATAAGCCACCAGCAACAACTGGCCAAGCTGACAAAATTTCAAACACGTGGTGCTTTTGCCTATATTGGCCCAGATAATAAAACCTATGCCAAATTCTTTTGGCAGCAATATAGCCTGACTAATTACCGCCTGTTGCTAACCAATCCTCTAGGAACAACAGAACTAGAGCTCAATGTAACACCAAGTGTTACTCAACTAATGGATCGAGACGGTAAAAAATATGTTAATAATCATCCAACACAGATGATTTATCAATTAACAGGGATGGAAATTCCAATTGAAAACCTGCCCTATTGGTTAATCGGCTTACCAACCAATGCTACCTCATTCACATTAGACGAAAATGGACTGTTAAAAACTATCAAATATAGGCAAAATGGCGAAACTTGGCAGTTAAACTACCTGGCTTATCATCAAGATAGCCAGCCTAAACTACCTAGTCGTATTGAATTAACGCAAGGTAAACTACGCATCAAATTAAAAATGGACAGTTGGACGCTAAACGAATGACATTAACCTGGCCTTCACCAGCAAAGCTTAACTTATTTCTCTATATTACCGGCCGTCGGGCTGATGGTTACCATCAACTGCAAACTCTGTTTCAATTTCTTGATTATGGTGATCAAATCACGATCGAACCACGTGAAGATAATCAAATTCGGCTGCTTACACCCTTTATTAATTTGCCAGCGGAAAATAACCTAATTGTTAGAGCGGCGCATCTATTACAGCGGTATTGCCAGGAAATAGACCGTGCTGATAATCAGCTTGGTGCGAATATTTATGTTAATAAAAGATTACCCACGGGTGGTGGTTTAGGGGGTGGTTCCTCTAACGCAGCAACCACCTTGATTGCCTTGAATCACCATTGGCAAACGGATATTGATGATAATATACTAGCCGAACTTGCTCGTCAGCTGGGCGCCGATGTTCCGGTATTTGTAAAAGGTCACGCCGCTTTTGCACAAGGCATCGGTGATCAACTTTTGACAGCCAATCCGGCTGAAAAATGGTATTTAGTGGCTCACCCTGGAATAAATATTGCTACCCAACAAATTTTTGCTGATCCTGAATTAAAACGCAATTCAGTAAAACGCTCATTAAGCGCATTATTACAAGGGCCATATGCAAATGATTGTGAACCAATCGCAAGAAAACGTTTTCCTGAGGTTGAAGAGCTTATTTCATGGCTGCTAGAATATACATCATCACGTCTTACCGGCACAGGTGCTTGCGTTTTTGCTGAATTCGAAACTAAAGTAGCTGCCCGTAAGGTGTTAAATAAAGCCCCAGAGTGGGTGCAAGGTTTCGTTGCGCAAGGCGTTAACCAGTCTCCTTTGCATACATTCCGCGCTGGGATTTCCAGATATTGAAGCCATTAATATAATAATATTTTTGGTCGATAATATCTTTATAGACGCAAGCCTGAGGTTTTTTACGTGCCTGATATGAAGCTTTTTGCTGGTAATGCTACACCGGAACTTGCTCAACGTGTTGCCAATCGTCTGTATACGAGCCTTGGCGATGCTGCGGTTGGTCGTTTTAGTGACGGTGAAGTTAGTGTACAAATTAATGAAAATGTGCGCGGTGGCGATATTTTCATCATACAATCAACGTGTGCCCCAACAAACGACAATTTAATGGAGCTTGTTGTCATGGTTGATGCACTACGCCGTGCATCGGCCGGTCGGATCACTGCTGTCATTCCCTATTTTGGTTATGCACGCCAAGATCGCCGCGTACGTTCAGCTCGTGTGCCGATTACCGCTAAAGTAGTGGCCGATTTTCTTTCCAGTGTTGGTGTTGACCGTGTCTTAACTGTCGATCTCCATGCCGAGCAAATCCAGGGTTTTTTTGATGTTCCAGTAGATAACGTTTTTGGTAGTCCGATCTTGTTAGAAGATATGCTACAACAAAATCTAGACAATCCGATTGTCGTGTCACCCGATATCGGCGGAGTCGTCCGTGCCCGCGCCATTGCTAAATTATTAAATGATACCGATATGGCCATTATTGATAAACGTCGGCCACGAGCAAACGTTTCCCAAGTTATGCATATCATTGGCGATGTCGCTAATCGAGACTGTGTACTGGTTGATGATATGATCGATACTGGAGGTACCTTGTGTAAAGCGGCGGAAGCACTTAAAGAACGAGGTGCTAAACGGGTATTTGCTTATGCTACCCATCCCATTTTTTCTGGTAATGCTGTCGCTAATATTAAAGATTCTGTCATTGACGAGGTGGTTGTTTGTGACACTATTCCCTTATCAGCTGAAATCAAACAGCTCAATAAGGTTCGCTCTTTAACGCTGTCAGGCATGCTGGCTGAAGCCATTCGAAGGATCAGCAATGAAGAGTCGATCTCAGCCATGTTTGAACACTAAATAATAAATTATCCTGAGTTAAATTTTTAGCGGCTGCATTTATTAACTTAGTATTATCAAAAACCCTTTGATACCTATCACGGGGTTTTTATTTGCTATAAGATAATAACAGCATAACCTTACAATAAATGGGTTAATTAAAATACGATCAAATTTATTTTGACCGGATATCTTGTTGCTTAAGCTAAAGCGTTAACGATTAGCGGCGATGACGTTCATCAAAATTTCTTAGCCACCAATAACGATCAGCAATGCCTTCATGCCCACTCACCCTGGCACCGGCTAACCAAATCAAAGCACCAATAAAAAGACTAATCAGTGATATTTCTGCTAAATATTCGGGTAGATCTAACTGAAAAACATGATTGCAAATATTATAGGCAATACTGATCACCATAATTGCCATCCCAGTAACCATCAGACAATTACCTAATAAAAAAGACTGTTTTCTTTTCATATCATACCCTCCAGCATACTTATCTCTATGTACAATATTGAATAATAAAAATAGCGACTCTTTTGCTATATTATAGTAATAATTTTCTGACAGAGATTGAGGAAGTGATCACACTAGGTAAGATTTTATTCACAAATCTATACATAAAACTATTTTTATTGAAAAAATAGTCACCGTCATGCCGCTAACCTGATTAACCGATTTTACTGTCATCCAATTTAACTTTTTGTACTCCATTGTCAGAAAAGGTAAGCTATGTTCTTTAATAAAATCGGCTAAATAGTGAAACAATATGGTGAGTAACATAAAACTGATCGTCGGTCTGGCTAATCCAGGTGCTGAATATGCGCTAACCCGGCATAATGCAGGGGCCTGGTATGTCGAATTATTAGCCAAACATTATAATCAATTACTGAAAGAAGAGAGTAAATTCTTTGGTTATACCGCCAGGATCAACTTGGCAAATAATGATGTTCGCTTACTGATACCGACAACCTATATGAATCTTAGTGGAAAATCCGTGTTAGCATTGGCCAGCTTTTATCGTATCAAGCCCACTGAAATTCTTGTTGCCCATGATGAATTAGATTTAATGCCCGGGACAGCCAAAATAAAATTGGGCGGTAGCAACGGCGGACACAATGGCCTTAAAGATATCCAAAATAAACTGGGCAACAATCCTGATTTTTACCGTTTACGTATTGGTATTGGTCATCCGGGTGATAAAAACAGCGTTGTCGGATTTGTATTGAGCAAACCGACCCTAGCGGAACAAAAATTAATTGATGACACCATTGATGAAGCAATACGTTGCACACCTATCCTGCTTAATGAAGGGGTTAATAAAGCAGTAAACCGCTTACACGCGTTTAAGGCAGCAAATTAATATAAGCCATCATCGCTTCGGCAAGAACATTTTTAGGTGTATAATCAACGACAAATTTATTCATATATATCAATTAGCGATACGCGGTTGAACAGATAAAAATTAAGGTAACATATTTATGGGATTTAAATGCGGTATCGTTGGTCTGCCCAATGTAGGAAAATCAACGCTCTTTAATGCACTGACGAAAGCCGGCATCGAGGCTGCAAACTTTCCTTTTTGTACGATTGAGCCTAATACGGGTGTGGTACCGATGCCCGATCCTCGTCTTGATCAATTAGCGCAAATTGTCAAACCACAGCGAGTATTGCCGACCACAATGGAATTTGTTGACATCGCCGGATTAGTAAAAGGCGCGTCTAAAGGCGAAGGTTTAGGCAATCAATTTTTAACCAACATCCGTGAAACTGAAGCCATCGGCCATGTCGTTCGCTGTTTCGACGATGATAACATCGTCCACGTTGCCAGCCAGGTCGATCCACTAGCGGACATTGACACCATCAATACTGAACTGGCATTGGCCGACTTAGACACCTGCGAACGCGCTATTCATCGTATTCAGAAAAAAGCTAAAGGCGGTGATAAGGATGCAAAAATTGAATTAGACGTTTTGACTAAATGTTTACCCCATCTTGAAAAGGCAGAAATGCTACGGACTTTAGCCTTAAGTAAAGAAGAAAAAGCTGCCATCCGCTATCTCAGCTTTTTAACCTTGAAACCCACCATGTATATTGCCAATGTTAGTGAGGATGGTTTTACAAACAATCCCCACCTAGATGCAGTCAGTGCCTTTGCTGAACAAGAGGGCTCGGTTGTGGTGCCAGTCTGCGCCGCCATCGAAGCCGATATCGCCGAACTGGATGAAGATGAACGCGACGAATTTATGACCGAGCTGGGTATTGAAGAACCGGGACTAAATCGCGTGATCCGCGCCGGTTATCAGTTACTCAATTTACAAACTTACTTCACGGCCGGTGTTAAAGAAGTTCGCGCCTGGACCATTCCGGTTGGTGCCACCGCGCCGCAAGCAGCCGGCAAAATTCACACCGACTTTGAAAAAGGTTTTATCCGCGCCCAAACAATTTCCTTTGCCGATTTTATTCACTATAACGGCGAGCAAGGCGCCAAAGAAGCCGGCAAAATGCGCGCCGAGGGTAAAGATTATATTGTGCAAGATGGCGATGTAATGAACTTTTTGTTTAATGTGTAAGCCTAAAATTCTAATATCAGATTGTAGTACTCAGTAGCAAAACTATAAAAACAGTATAAAATCCATGCAATTAATTTGGTTTTTATGCTGTTTTTATTTCATTAGATATCGCAAAAGCCTAACATAAAATAAATATAAAGATGAATACAACTGGATTATCTTCTCTTTCCAAATGAGTATAATAAAGTTCACTTACACAACCAGTTGAATTTGTTATCCTTACTGATACTAAATGTAAAACAGCAAAAGTTAATCACTTCACACTAAAAATAATTCACTAATTTGATTTTAATAGTTCATTTGATAACAACTCGGCCTGTGCTAATACCGTTTCTGTTGCCAATAAAGACATATCTGGTGGATAGCCATAACGATTAAGCAATCTCTTCACTATGACTCGAATTCTAGCCCTTGCCGACTCTTTGATTGTCCAGTCTAAGGTAACATTATTACGGATCTTTTCTGTCAAAACGACCGCCAGCTCCCTAAGCTTGGCTTTTCCAATTAATTCTTGGGCACTATTATTTTCAGCTACTGCGGTATAAAAGGCGTATTCATAAGGCGATAAACCAAGCTCGTTAGCCTCAGAATCAACTTTATTGATGTCTTTGGCTAATTTAATCAATTCGTCAATAACTTCAGCAGCGGTTAAAATTTTATTCTGATAATTTTTAATCGCACCCGTGAGCATGTCCATCAGCTTTTTGCCCTGTATAACGCTGGTTTTGGTTCTAATATTAATCTCATCTGCTAATAATTTCTTTAGGGTTTCCAGTGCAATATTCTTATGTTGGTAATCTTGCATTTCCATTAAAAACTCATCAGAGAGGATCGAGATATCCGGTTTCTTGATACCTGTCGCGTCAAATACATCCACCACTGTATCAGTAACTAATGCTTGGTCGATAGTCTGCTTAACCCTAACCTCCATACTTTTATTACTGGTTGTTACCACTGCTGTAGCGTCAAACTTGACTAACCTTGCCTTTACCGCTTGGAAAAAAGCAATTTCAGCAGCCGATTCCATTGCATCAGGATGTGGAGTTGCCAGAGCAAAAGCTTGAGAAAGTGCTGTTACCGCTGTTAAAAATCGTGTTTTCCCCTTACCTTCATCAAGCCCTAAAATAAAATCTTCAGCTGCTAAAATAATGGCTAATTTACGCGAGGTTGAAGCCGAAAAGTATTCATGGTAATCAAAGTCATACAACATTCCTTCAAGAACTTCTAACTTTTCCTGCATCAAGACTACCGCTTTCTCTTGCGTAAGCGCAGGCTCACCTTTCCCGCCGGCATCTGAATAAAATGAGAGTGCGGATTTTAAATCAGCAGCAATCCCTAAGTAATCGACAACCAAGCCACCTGATTTATCTTTATAAACGCGGTTAACTCGGGCAATAGCTTGCATTAAGTTATGTCCTTTAATCGGTTTATCAATATATAGCGTATGCATACTAGGCGCATCAAAACCGGTTAACCACATATCACGCACAATCACTAATTTCAGCTTATCGTCTTCATCTTTCATACGATTAGCGAGTAGTTGCCTTTCTTTCTTCGTTGTATGATGCTTTGCCATGCTAGGGCCATCAGATGCTGAAGAAGTCATTACCACTTTGATGACACCATCCTTAAGATCATCGCTATGCCATTCAGGTTTTATTGCAATAATTTCTGCATAGAGATCTGCAGCGATCCGACGGGACATCGCCACAATCATGCCTTTCCCTTGATTAGCATTAGCCACTAAACGTTTTTCAAAGTGTAAGACTAAATCTTTGGCAATCGCTTTGATACGCTGTTTACTACCGATTATACCTTCAACTCTCGCCCATTTAGCGCGCTGCTGCTGGGTTAGCGTTAAATCCTCTTCACTGAAATCTTCATCAAAAGCTTCGATAAGCTCTCGTCCTTCCGCGCTAATTTTAACTTTGGCTAAGCGGCTTTCATAATAGATAGGTACCGTTGCACCATCTTCAATCGCCTGGGTAATATCGTAAATATCAACATAGTTCCCAAATACTGCTGGCGTATTCACATCTGTTTTTTCAATCGGTGTTCCCGTGAAACCAAGATATGTCGCATTAGGTAACGCATCGCGCATATATTTGGCAAATCCATATACCGTACGCTTACCAATCACCTTGCCTTGATCATCTTTGACATCCACTTCTTTAGCAGAAAAACCATATTGAGAACGGTGCGCCTCATCGGCAATCACGACGATATTACTACGATCAGAGAGTTGCTCATAAACGCAACTACCGCCGTTGGGTTGGAATTTCTGGATCGTGCTAAATATTACTCCACCAGCCCCCACCTTAAGCAGTTCTTTTAATTCTTGTCGCGTCTCCGCTTGCTTAGGTGTCTGTCGCAATAATTGAACCGCAGAGGAAAAGGTACTAAAGATTTGGTCATCCAAATCATTGCGGTCAGTGAGCACTACAACTGTCGGATTATCCAAGGCCAACACTATTTTTCCTGTATAAAACACCATTGATAATGATTTACCTGAACCTTGAGTATGCCAAACAACCCCTGCTTTTTTATCGCCTACTTTCTGTTGTTGCACTAAATGCTGCTGGCTTCTTCCTTGTTGACGTATCGCCACCTCAGCAGACGGTGAGTCCGAGTTAACATTTGCTGCGCGGATGGTTGAAAGTACGGCCGCATTGACGGCATAGTACTGATGATAGGCAGCCATTTTTTTGCTAGTTTTTATAGAAATAATACCGTTGTTATCTTCCTGCTTGCTCGATTCGAACACCATAAAATGGCGGATCATATCCAACAAAGTGACTGGATTTAATAGTCCTTGTATTAATACCTCGAGTTGCGGCTGGGTATTTTTCGCTTCGGTCATGCCATTATCGGTTTTCCATGTCATAAAGCGGCTCTGGTCAGCCGAAATCGTTCCGGCCTTAGCCTCTAAGCCATCGGAAATTACGCTAAATGCGTTGTAAGTAAATAGTGACGGAATTTGCTGTTGATAGGTTTTGATTTGGTTATATGCCCCTTCAATAGTGGCATTTTCATCAATCGCATTTTTTAATTCAATAACTACCAACGGTAATCCATTAATATAAATAATGACATCAGGACGACGCTCTTTACGCTCTTCTCGGATAGTGATTTGATTAACCACTAAAAATTCATTATTATCCGCTTGATTAAAATCTACCAGCCAAACATATTCTCCTTGCGTAGCACCGCTTTTACTGACTTCGATGTTTATCCCTTCAGTTAATAACCGATGAAAGCGCAGATTATTGCTCATTAAGTCAGGGGAGTTAATCTGTGTCACCTGTTTTAGTGCTTCTTGACATTGTTCACCACTCAAATGTGGATTTAAGCGTTTTATTGCCGCTAATACCTTTTCCTGAAGAATGACCTGGTTATAAGCACGCAGTGGCTTGATGCCAGATGGTTCAATATCTGGGCCATAGACATACTCGTAGCCGATAGCCTGCAACTGTTCGACCGTCATTATTTCAATATCGGATTCTGTCATTTTTGACATGTTTATCATCCTTCAGCAAAAGGTAATAAAAAAGCAGCGCCAGTTGCACGCTGCTTATTACAATCATTGTTCTACATGTTCAGGTGTATATTTTACTCGTACTTCACCACTTATTAATTTTGGTAGTAAGGTGTCACGGAGTTTTTGTAGGGTTTGGATTTGCAATGCATTACTAACCAACTTTGGCTCAATAGATGCTAGGGTTTTATTGAATTGAATAATTACATCATTACTTGGTAGATTAAGAGTATACATTGATAGATGAGACACATTAACTCGTTGTCTACCACTTGAACCTTCCATACAACTTTCTGCATATTCTTTAAAATCCTTATTACGACATAATATATATGCAAATAATGGATGAAAGTCAGATTTAGGTCTTAATACAATAAACTCTGTTGAACCCCAACCTACGTTATCTTGATATAAAAAGTGAATATAGCCTGCTTTGCCATTTTCAAGGCAAGGAGTAATACGAGCCAATAATGTATCCTGATTTATAAATTTTTGTCCTGATGTAAAGTCTCTATTATAATAACCGGATGCAGAAAATGTATTTGTATTAAGACCTGCCATCTCTAAATATATTGCATTTGAACCTTTAAGCAAAATCCTTTTAGGATTGAAATTAATGATTTCATGTAATTCTACTTCTTTACAATAATCATTGCTAGTTTCCACAAACCACTGACGAAAAAGGGTTTCAGCCATCGCTTCTAAGGTTTTATTTTGGCGATGGAGTAAGTCAATTTTGTTATCTAACGAAGATAAGACTGAGGCAATGGCTTTTTGTTCTACCAACAATGGAACTGGAACATACATTTCTTTCAACGATGTTAACGGGTTGCTTATTGATGGGACTCCAACTTGAGCTTCATATTTAAGTATTTGATACTGACCATAATCAGATTTGAAAAAATAGAATAAAAACTCTGAATTAATAATTGACTGATTAACAGTCAACTTCATCCCTGACTGGGAAATAACATAGCGAGGATATTTATTATGAGGAATCAATGCAACTTGTCCAATAGTTCCTCTATGCGTAAAAACAAGATCATTAGGCTTACAATTACTGCCAATTAACTCATCTGCTTTTTCATTTGTAAGATAAACAAAGTTACCATCAACATATTTCGCATAATCCATGTTAGTGCCACGTATAACTGGCACTCCAGCATCTACAAATTATCTGTTTTAATATTAGACCCAAAAGGCCCCATAGCTATCGCACGTTTATCATCAGATTTAATATCTATAATTTTTTTGACTTGCCAATCAACAGGAATATCCCCAAATTCAGTTTGTTGTTTCATACCATCACCTTTGCCAAATTCTCAGCAATGGCCTGATTGAGTTTTGCTTCTTCTTCTAACTGGGCTTCAAACTCCGCTTTTAGCTGAGTAAAACGCTGTTTAAAATCAAAATCATCTTCTTCGTCGGCCAGACCAACATAACGCCCCGGCGTCAGGACATAATCCAGCTCAGCCACTTTCTCAACGGCTACCGATGCACAAAAACCGGCTACATCTTCGTATTCACCGCTTTTATTGCGCCAGTTATGGTAGGTCTCTGAAATTAGTTTAATATCCTCATCAGATAACACTTTGGTGCGACGATTAATCAAATGACCTAAATTACGGGCATCAATAAACAAAATTTCACCACTGCGGTTTTGATAGTGAGAGGAGTTGTGGCGGTCACGGCGCATAAACCATAATGCCGCTGGAATTTGGGTGTTAAGGAACAGCTTAGCTGGTAAGTTAACAATACAGTCAATCACATTGGCATCTTTCACTAAGGCAGCACGAATATCCCCTTCACCAGAAGTCTTCGAGGTTAACGCGCCTTTCGCCAATACTACGCCGGCTTGCCCTTTAGGTGACAAGTGATATAAAAAGTGCTGCATCCATGCAAAATTAGCATTACCAGCTGGTGGTACGCCATACTGCCAACGGGCGTCTTTACGCAGCTGTTCACCTGACCAATCAGATACGTTAAACGGAGGGTTGGCGATAATAAAATCAGCACGGAGGTCTTTGTGGGCGTCATTTAGGAAAGAGCCTTCACTATTCCATTTTACTTGTTCAGAGTTAATACCCCGAATCGCCAAGTTCATTTTAGCCAACCGCCATGTGGTTTGATTAGATTCTTGACCGTAAATCGAGATGTTATCAATATTGCCCTGATGAGATTCAACAAACTTCTCTGACTGAACAAACATACCACCAGAACCGCAGCAGGGGTCAAAAATACGCCCTTCATATGGCTCTAACATATTAACCAGTAAAGAGACTATCGATTTAGGCGTATAGAACTGGCCGCCTTGCTTACCTTCTGCTAGGGCAAATTCACCTAAGAAATACTCAAATACGTGTCCTAACACATCGGCGGAGCGCGATTTAGCATTGCCCAGTGCAATATCCCCTATAAGATCAATCAGCTCACCTAAAACTGTCGCATCTAGGTTTTGGCGGGCGTAGACTTTAGATAAAACCCCTTTTAATTGCGGGTTATCTTCTTCGATGGCTTCCATGGCTTTATCAACTAATTTACCAATATTCGGTTGCTTAGCATGACTCAGCAAAGTCGCCCAACGTGTCTTCTCTGGCACAAAAAACACATTATAGGCAAGGTATTCATCACTATCTTCTGGATCTGCACCCGCAAACTCAGCCTGACCTTGGTTGAGCTTTTCATAGTGAGACTCAAACGAATCAGAAATATACTTTAAGAATATCAGCCCTAGTACAACGTGTTTATATTCAGCCGCATCAATATTTTTACGCAATTTATCCGCAGCTTTCCACAGAATAACCTCTAAGGGCTCTGATTTAGTTTCTTTTGGTCTTCTGGCCATAGTTCAATTACTTGTATCAATAAAAAATAATAGAACTATTGTTACCTATTTATAAACAGAAATCTAATAGATCATCCTAATAACTTGTGATGGTTATCAAAAGGATAAGTCAAGTGTAAAGATAAAGATTAATGTTTGATTCATCTTACTGTTTTATGGCCTCAACCGATAAAGACCATAAAACACTTAACGCCCACGCAATTTGCGCGGGCTTTTCTATTTATTGAGCCCCAATTTTTTATGATTGCCCAATCAAAGCCTTGTACAGAAATGAGTACAATTAGTTCCCCTAGCGACAGGCAGGGTGCCGAAGGTGTAACCTCTTTCCCACAGCGCCTCACAAATTTTCTGCCATACCACACGATAGACACGATCCGTTGGATGGGCTTTATCAGAAGTGGACACTTTAGTTTTATTACCCATAATAATATCGTAATTACAACTATCAATAAATTGGTTACTGGTGCCGGCGGCTTGCACCCCTTCTAATAGATGTAACTTTTCATACAAATTAGTCATCGATTCTGGTTTCAGTAATGACGCCATATCGACATACATATCGCCATTACGTTCGGTTATCTCTCTTAGCGTGTGGTTAAATAACATGGCTCCACTTTCAAAGTTATTAATTTGTTGCCTGACATTATCAAAAATACGCTTAGCTTTATCCTCGTTAGCAGATGTTTGATATTTCTCATTGGCAGAATTAACCATCTCCTGATAACGCGCAGCCGATAGTGGAAGTCCCATATTTATATAGATAAAGTGAGCATTACTTGCACCTACGATATTAGCCAGCTCTGTTCTACGTTTTTCAGCAATTTTAATTGCTACTTCGCTCATCCTATTGGCAGGCATACCAGCCGTGTATAGGTCGTTAGCGCCAAACCAAACAATAAAAAGAAAATTTTCATCTATTATCCCTAATGATGAAAAATCTTTTCTAAACGCATTGACCTCATTTTTCATGGTAGTGAGTGAGCATTTGTGAGCAATACCGTGCGGTATCCCTCCTGTAGCGCCACCGACAGCATAATTAGCATAGCGAAACCATAAATCGGAACTCTGCCCCCAACCGGAGTCTTGCGAAAATGATTGATGCTTGCTAGTTAATTTTTTTGAGATGCTAGCATTAGCCATCACCAGTGATTCTCCACCAGTTGCCGCCTCAAACATATGATCTGTCCAGTTACGGCAATCACTGTAACGGCCTGTCGGATTGACCGTCATGGCACCGAATGCGCTCGCTAGCTTACCAATAATGGAACCGGCCATCAGACCTGTATCAGATAAACTGTCGCCGAAGACAATAACATTACGAAATCGTGTGGATTGCATTCCTTTTCCCTCGCTTGCATTTTAGCGTCATTAAATGGTTTCGTAGTTTAAATAAATATTGCTCGTTAATGGTAATAACGACCAAGCAATTACTGTTTTACTAATTTGTTTGTCATTTCTTAGCTTTCTTGCCGTTAGTTTTATACATCCAACTGGCAAAAATTGAGTGACTTTATTAAATAAATAGAACTATTACGAAAAAACGCGTTAACCATTGCCGAACTTTTACACTTTAGTTAACTAACCCTTGTTTTAGCTAAACAAGGGTCAACAGGCCGGCAATATGAAGCAGTAGTTTGCAACGCTAGCTGCAATATCAATAGTTGGCCAAGCGGTTACTGAGGGGATAATTAAAACCATGCTGATGGAGAGTTAAGTCAAGCAAACGGCTGTGAAAATCAATCAAAAAAGCGGGTGATAGGGATAAAAAGATAAGTAACTCAGCAATGCAGTGATGACAGTCGGCTACCTGCCATCACTGCTAACCACGCAACTAATCGGACCAGTCACGATGGCCAGAAGCGATTATAAAGTAAAATTTCAGACGGCGAAAGAACCGACTGTAAAATCAAGATGCTAAGCAGTCGGTTATTGACCTAACCAATAAGAGCCTGGCCCAGCTGGCAGCGGTTTATCAGTGGGTAACTACTTGAATATATTAAAATTTTAATCTGCCAGCATTTCACTATCAGTTACCAAACCAGACAACGCATTTCGGGCGCTAAGAGAGAAAAATCATTCATCAATTAATTGCACACCTTTGCGAATAAAATCCATCGGAATATATCTATCAAGTCCAACATGTTTACAATATTCAATAAGCTGAAAAATACTATGAACATCTGCTTTTTTATAAATTAGCTTCAAATGTCCTTCTACAGTTTGAGGTGAAATCCCTAACCGTTTAGCTATTTCTTTCGCTGTTAGGCGCTGTTGTGCCCAAAAGATCACTTCTAATTCCCGTTTACTGAAAATATCATTTTGTGCGTCAAATTCAATTTTTTGTATACTTAATCGGTTCATATAATGCAATAACGCGGCATTATCAAGCTCAATGCCGTAACAAACAACTCCAATTATTTTATTGTTATCATCATAGAGCGGTGTTTTTTCACAATAGTTTGCAATTATATTGGCTGATGAGCTTGAATTATATTTATGAATTTCAATCGCAGCGATTTTTTTATTTTTTTCTATTACTTTTCGATCATGTGCTATAAATTCCGGCCAAAGATCTTGGCAACGTTCGATCGGTATTTCTTTGTCAGACTTACCTTCAAAATCTATTTTATTAAAACCATAGTAATCAATTCCCTTTTTATTCATAAATATATAATCTGAGTTTATATCTTTAACACACCAATTTCCTAAGCTTTTTTCCATAAAAGACAGAATGTTTTTTTCGGAAAAAATATTCATATCAAATCTCCTATTATCTTAATTTCCATACAAAATCATATAGTTAAATATATTTAAGTATAGTAATATATTAATTCCATCTTATTTAAAGGAATTAAATATGACTGAGAATGATTATGCTTCTAATAGAGTTCCGATGCAATCTAGGATCAGAATAATTAAGGTCACTTTAGTTAGAATCGGATATTTAACATCACTAGGTCAATTTATGCTTGGGGCAACATTAGGTCATTCTATGACATTCAGGGATGCTATCTTAGCAACTTTTTTTGGCAGTTTGATTTTAGAGTTTGTTAGTTTAGGATTAGGTTTAGCCGGAATGAAAGAAGGTTTATCTACTTCTATTTTGGCCAAATGGTGTGGATTTGGAAAAATTGGTTCGGCAATAATAGGATTAGCTATTGCTACTAGCTTATTAGGTTGGTTTGGTATACAAAATTCTGTTTTGGCGGAAGGAATACAATATACATTTGATTATAAGATAAATCACATTAACTTCGGCTCTATCCGGTTTGTGCCTTACCTTTTTAGTGGCTTTTGGTTTTCGTGCTTTAAGCTTTACCGCGTTAATATCCGTGCCATTATTTTTTATCGTAATTGGTTATATTTTTTTTATTCTTACAAAAGATTTTAATATTATTGATGTTTTTAATAAAATACCAAACGGAAATCGATTAACTATTAGCGAGGGAGCAACAATAGTTGCAGGCGGTTGCATAGCGGGCACTTTAACGACACCAGATATTAGTCGTTATTGTAGAAATACTAAAGATGTCATTTTGATGAGCACAATATCAATAATAGTAGGACCATTCATTGTAACTGGAATAGCAATATTAATTGCCCACGCGTTAAATACGGCTGATGTAGTAAAAATAATGACAACCAGTGCCGGCGTAATAGGCCTATTAACGGTTATATTATCTGCTATTAAAGTCAACGATGTTAATCTCTATTCTTCATCTTTAGGCATCGCTAATACCATCGAAATTTTTACCGGTAAAAAATTTAAATATTTTCAGTTAACATTAATTGTCGGCTGTATCGGTACCCTTTTGTCGATGCTTGGTATTTTAACTCACTTTACTAATTTTCTTTCTTTACTAGGAACTATTTTTCCACCCATTACTGGTGTGATGCTAGTTGATTATTATATTTTGCGAACCAGCCGGAAAATATTAGATGCAAGCAGAGAAAATGGCATGTTACCGAATGAATTATCTACACCATTAATTGGCTGGCCAGCGATTATGGCATGCATTCTAGGCGCTATTGTCGGCATAGAAGTTAAGGTAGGGATACCGTCATTAAACTCTATTTTAATGGCCAGCATAGTTTATTTTTTGTTAATGAAAACTAAGATTTTTATTTTTGAAAATAAAAACTAACTACTGAAAACTGTCTCTTGAGTACTTGACATAGACAAGAGACAGAACGAATAACTATTTATCAACATTATTCTGCTAGCCTAATGAGTCGAGTGTTTTTTTCAGCACTGAGATCAGCAAAAATAGTAGCCCATTTCAATGAATCCGCTACATCAACACCGCCGTTTAATTCTTCCCATACCCCTATCACATCGAATGGTGTGCCATTTTGAACTAGTGCTGTTGCTTTATCTCTATTCTCTGCGCTAATTTTGCCATATTTTTGATAAATCGCTTCTTTCTCCGCCCCAATTCTCTCTGCCTCTTCAAGCTCTTTTTTCATGTCAATGACATTCTTAGCACTCAAAAAGTTATTTTGCACCGCAATAACACCGGCATCCGCGCCACTATAGGCACCTTCGGCTGTGCCCGAGGCCAGGGCGATAAACCACCAAGTCAATTAGGTTAGTTAAGAGCATGTAGGATTTTTAGACATTTTTGTAATAAAAAAACCATAAAATACTCCCTATAAAAGGCCCTAGCCATAATAATTTTAAACATACAATAAAATCTTCTATCGAATAGGGAAAATCACTACTGCCATACCAAGATAACCATGCTCCAAATAATTGTGCCAGCGTTACCAAAAAAAAGATCATAAATGTCATTGAAATACACATGTACACAAGATTGAGCAATGAAGTAATATTATTTTTTTTCATTGTTCTTTTCTCGGCATATTTTTTAATTTATCTTGAACTACTTCTGACATAACAGAATCACCAATATTACCTGCTATCGATGGTATTGAATTTTGTGGGGCTGGTTTAGTTATAGTCCAAACTCCTGTTGGAACCCATTCATACTGTTTCGATATAGGATTTAATTTCTTATTCATCGGTACCTTAATAATATTACCAGTTGCATATCCACCAGATGCTCCAGCTTTACTTAATAATGCAGAAATAAACGGATCATCACCTTTAATTTCAGCAGTGTAATAACCTCCTGCCGCATTCCAGGTTACTGTTGGATTGTATCCTTTTCCTGTTGTAATCGAGCCAATAACCCCTGCGCCAATAACATCAGACAGTTTAACTTCTCCGGTTATACCATATTGGATCCCTGCATTAGCCGCACTAGATACTCCTACTGCGATTAATTGCTCTTTACCTCTTGTAACACTATTGGTAACTATCGCTTTTGCTCCCATCACGGCGACAGGCCAAGAGCTCGGATCCATTATCACTACCAGCGTTCTATCACCTTGCGTGATATTTTCTTGCAAAAATTTCAGATCTGTTCCATTAAGATAATTCACTAAAGCAGCAGCATCTGGATCTTTTAATCTTTCGCCAAATCGAATTTGCAATGGATGCGCATCTTTGGCTTCATTGGTATACGCGGTAATCAGTTCTTCCCAAGTCACACAAGATACGCCACCGCCAGTACAAGCTTCTATCAGTGCTTGGCTATTCTTATTACTAATATCAATGTACTCTTGAATAACTGAACGACAATCCCCACCCGTTGCTTTACAAGCGGCTAAATCTTTCTCTAATCGTTGAGATTCCTTAGCCGTCAGATAATTATTCTCAACCGCGATAACCCCCGCATCCGCGCCACTATAGGCGCCTTCGGCGGTACCCGAGGCTAGTGCGCCGGCCAGGCCGCCTATTACTCGGCTGGTGTCAAGGATTTTTTGCTGTCTATTTGAACTATCAACATAGTAATTATCGCCTAATCCGATTGCCGCCAATTCCGCGGCAAAGGCGCCGGCCGCCGCTGCTACTTTATCACTATCGGCTATCTCTGCACTTAAAGCCGCCATGGCGCCATGACTGAGCAGTTTGCCCGGGTTGCCAAGTACCTGACCATTTTTAGCGATTAAATGTGCCCCTTCGGCATGTAATTGACGACTGGTCTGGCTGACTAACGCGGCGGCCAGTTTATCTTTAAAACTGCCGCCATTAAGTGCCGTGTCTACACCTGAGGTAATCAGTGATTGCGCCGTCACCCGCTGAACAGTATGTTGCCATTCACCATCACTAAATCTCGGAAAGGTTGGGTTATAGTGTTGGGCGCTGTGCGCAACGCTATCACCGTTACTTAATACTGTCGTATCTAAACCCGCCAGTGACCCTTCGATGGCCATCGAAGCAATAATCGATTTGACCGATTGGCTGCCGCCAAGCTCTTTGAGGGTCGCTGAAATATCCCCCTGATTATTCGCCAGTGAAACGGCCGCTTTAGCGGCAATCGCTCTTACACCGGCTGAGACTGCCCCCTGCATCACAATCGCACTCGTGCCGCTCAAGCCGGCCGCCGAGGCCGCGCTTATTCCTGCCGGTATCGCCAAGGCCGAGGCGGCCGCACCGGTCGCAATCGCTATCACCGCTGCGCTGACCGGGTGAAGTTGTTGTTGCGTGATATCCCAGCTTTTATACTCATTTTCCACTTTATGCCAATTAACGTCCGGCTTGTCTTGCAGTACTTTCAACCATTGAGACTCAGGCGAGTCACCTAAACTGGCGATAACCTGTTTAAGCGTTTGTCCTTTTTGACCGTTGACATCTGCTTCGATCCCTTGTGCGGCATTTACTGTTAGTTCACCACCATATTGAATCGTCGGTAACTGCCACACTGCTGAATACGACCCTTTATCAAGCCGAGTAATGAAGATATCTTGTGAGTTACTAATGGTTTGATTCAAGGTTTGGTTCTGCACCGCCTTAAATAGAACACGGCCATGGGTACTAGTTAATGTCGCGTTACGTTGGGTATTAATTTTTGTCGCTTCATAAATACTGTCATTATAACTCAACAAACTGATATCATTACCGGCATGAAATTCAGTCACTCTGTTTTTTACTGCATGATAGGTACGATGCTCACTATTTTTAGTTAAACACAATGTCCAACGATTACAACTTTTACGTTTTTCTTCATAGTGTTCAGTCTCTTCCATCGCCTGAGCGTAGAGATAGCCTCCTTGCGCAGCAATATCCATTATCCGCTGTGCCTTAAGCTTAGCGGCCTGAAAAAGCAGATGGCCACCAGCGAGGATGTTAAGCGCGCCACAGCTTTCAATTTCAACCCCTTGTTGATAGGTTTTATCAATTAATTTGCCATGCTGCCAACCGTGATCGCGATTTTTTAGCGCTTTTAATTTTGTATTGCCGGCCGATACCAGCGTAATATCGCCAGTTGCCAGTAGTTGAGCGCCTTTGATAAGCAAGTGTTGTTTACTGAATAAATCTAAACGACCACCACTGTGTAGTTGCGTAGTTAGGTGACGAAGTTTTTCATGATAGCCATCGGATTCGATTTCTGCTCGATAAGGTACGTAATCAATGACAAACTCATTGCCGGCGGTCAGTGCCATTGCCCCACCACTTTTAATATTGGCGGCTTGTAAAAAAAGATTTTCACCGGCCACCATATGTAATGCGCCACCCGAGTGTACCACTGGCGTGAAACTTTGTGGTTGATAAGTCTGTTGAAGCTCTTTTTGGGCGATTAAATCGGTTGTCAGGATCTTGACAGAGAGATCAATGTTACGTCCAGCAAAGAGATGGGTGGCTTGCTTAGAGGATAATTCGGCGGCCTGCAAGTTAAGATCGCGACCTGCATTGAGCAGTAAAGTCCCCTCAGAGGTCAAATAAGATTTAAATGCTTGGGTTGTGGGTGATTTTATATTACTACTCAAATCAAAAGGCGATTTAAGCTGTGGGGAATAAAACGATGCCGCTAAGGTATCCAAATTGGTAAAACGACGTTTTAATAGCAGATAAAAATTGTCTTGTAGCTTAAATGGCGCGGGTGCTAACTGAATATCGTTACCAGCGAAGACTTCTATCCCTTGCTCAGCCTGTAAGTCTACGCCATTAAAAACAATATCTTTACCGGCATTAAGTAAAATATGGCGCGCTTTTTGCCATTTAGGTTGATATTGCTCACTCGTTTCTAAGTCGCGTTGATGATATTCTTTATCATGGAAATCATAGATTGATTTTAAGTTCAGTTCTAATCGATCATAATGCAGCGGTTTGTTAAACAACGCTTTTTCCGGGCGATTGAAATAAATACTGCCATTAGTGGTAATATTGATTATTGGCACATTTAACGCCACTTTGTTATCAATTTGTATATCCTGGCCGGCAATCATATCCAACCGGTTTTTCGCCGCAAGCAATTTATATTTTGGCGCTATATCAAAGTAAGGAAATAAGTCTTCATCTGGAAACAAATCATACTGCCAAAAATCATCGTCATCGTAGCGGTGATATTCAGCTGCCTGATAGCTGATAGCCCCATTTTTACTCAGTAGCAGCACATTATGGCCTGCTAATCCGGTATCCGTTAGTGCAATGTCATTCTTAGCGATCAGGTTAAGTTCGTTGTTAGCGCTAAGCTCGCTATTATTGAGTAGAATATTTTCACTGCTAATAGACAGGTTATTTTGTGCCTGGGCTGATAATGAGCCAGTGAGCTGTTTACTATTTAGGGTAATATTTTTGCCGACTAAAAGTTGTTTATCATCGAACTTTTCATGTAATTCAGCCACGGAATTAAGCGGCTGTGGATAGATCTTATTGAATTGTATGTTATCCGCAGTGATAACCAGGTTATTGGTCGCTGAAAATCTGGCCGCTAAAAAATCGTGATCCCGCCAAAGGCCTATTTCTGGCTGGTTAACGGGTATTAAGTGAGTCGCGCTGTCATAAATGAATGACTCATAAGGTGCTTTTTCTGCTATGTCTGCCGGTATAAATGACAGATATTGACCATAATCGACAAAATAACGAATGCGAGCATCTTCATAATCACTTTTTTGATAAGCATGATGAGCTGGTATATAACCGAATATTTGATGTAAAGATCCTTGCAGTAAAATATAATTAGCCGATTGATCTAACGCATTGTGCATAGCTACCCAGACGGATTTTTCACCCAGTTTTTGGCTAATGGCAGTGATATTCTTACTGTGCAGATAACTATCATTGCGGGACTCAATAATCGATTTATCATTAACTAATTGATCACTTTTAATATAGAGATTGTTACCGGCAGAAATGCGCCCAACGACTAGCGGGGAAGCTAATGTGTAACTCGTTTTCTCCAATTGCACAAATTGCGTAAACAATGGATCAATTTCACCAAACCAGCGCTGTTTACCATTGATCTGATAATTGGTTTTAGTTTTTTGCTGAGAACAACACCGTGGCCATACGCTCTGACAACATACTCTTTAACTTTATTACTGTCCGGTGTTATTAATTGTTGCGTGATGTTAGGGTTATTAGTTTGGTTAATTACATGCTTGGCTCTCAGGAACAGATCACCGGTTTGCGTTGAGATAGTGGCCGCGCTATTTTCAATCCTTTCACTGAGCTCACCTCGGGCATTTTTTTGCAGCCAGAGATTGTTATAGGCTTCAATTTTAGCGCTTTCACCTTGATTACGGATGATATTACTAAATAGATGCATATTTTGTTGAGCGGTTATTTTACCTTGATTAATTAGGCTATCGCTTTCAACTAATAGATCTTGTTGAGATAAAATTTCACTGGTTGCTGGGATTATAACTGCTGGCGCTTTGGCGGTTAAATGTCCTTTAGTGGTAATATGACCTAGCGTCAGTTTACCTTTAGCAGAAACAAATAAATCTCTTTCACTGGTTTTAATATTGTCCAGCTTCACCTCACTGTCTGGCTCGGTAGCAATTATTTTAACTTGATTAGCATAGATGCCACCTGGTGCGGTAATGTTAACGGCAAATTGTGGTTTTAGGCTCGGGTTAGGTATTTGGGAAATCTTTCCAGTCTGATAGTCAATCGCATTAGTGCCTTGCAGTAAGCTAATAGTTTTGCTGTGAATACTGGCATTGATCGTAGCAGTCTGACTGATCATCTCAGTATAATTTTGACTACCACTATTGAGCCCTTTATTAAGGATCGTAATATCACCTTTATTAACCCTCAAATGGTTAAATTCGCCTCGTTGATTCAGTGTCGGCTGGCCCGTTGTTAAGGTTAATCCGCCAATATTGTTGAAACGACAACCATCACAGCTGATGCCATTAGGATTAGCGATGATCAAATCCGCTTTCCTACCTGCGATTTCCAATTTGCCATTAAGTTGTGAAGAAGATGAGCCGGTTACTTCATTAATGATCAAGCTTGCTGCCCGCTCAACCAACTGTTCATTTTTAGCCAGTTGACCAGCTAGTTCACTATGAGTGGGTCGGATAGCGTTGTTCAAGACCGCACCTTGCGGCGATATATTGAATTGCTGATAGTGATTATGAGAAATACCGGCCTGATTTGGCGCTGCTATATTGATAATAGGAATTTGATTTTTAACCGTTAGTTGAGTTTTGTCATTCGCCGGTTGAATAGTGGAGCTAAAAACCGGCAACAGAGGATAACTGGCAATGAGATAAACTATTTTGCTGCTATAACTAATATTTTTATTTTTCATAGCATTACCTATATTCTATATTTGAATAAATATGAGGATGAAAGCTATCGTCTCCAAAATAGAAAGGAAAAATTTAATAGGCAATATATAATAATCAATAAGTTAATTAGTTATTATTATAATGATCAATATTTTTATTTGTAATTTAAGATGTTAAATTTAAGTGATGCTATTTTGTTTTTATTCCTAAAATTAAATACAATTTTTATAATTTTATATTTAATAAATAAAAGCCAGTGATTAAATTACCACTATCTTTGATAGGATTATTGATGTTAATTAAATTCAGTTAACGACTTGCTGTGACAAAAGCCTGAGCAATATGTTGAACACTATATTGCGTTATTGCGTTATTGCTTTGTTTACTGCTATTCACCACAGCATAAAGCAAAAAACCTACTTTACTATTTACTGATAATATGGCCATCAGATGGGCATATCTAGAATAGATTAAATAGTTTTGTTTGCTAGGCAAAAACAAATAGCGCCCAGATTGTCTGGGCGCTATGCAAATAAACAATCGATTAATTACAGTTCATAGGCTAATAAGGCTTTATGGCAGAGCTCAGAGCGGACACAATCGCCAATGGTAAATGTCACGACAGAAACCAAATCGTCGCAATTAAAACGTCGTAACGCATCTTCCAGACCAGAAATGATCCCTAACGGTAAATCACATTGGGAAACATCACCATTGACAACTACAGTTACATTTTCTCCTAAGCGAGTTAAAAACATTTTCATCTGATTGGCAGTCACATTCTGCGCTTCATCCAGGATCACAAAGGCGTTTTCAAAGGTTCGACCACGCATGTAAGCAAAAGGCGCGATTTCTACTTTACCTATCTCAGGCCGTAGGCAGTACTGGAGAAAAGAGTGACCCAATCTTTTGGCTAAAATATCATATACCGGCCGAAAGAAAGGCGCGAATTTCTCTGCCATATCACCTGGTAAGAAACCCAAATCCTCCTCTGCTTGTAGAACCGGACGAGTTACGATAATTTTATTAATTTCTTTATTAATAAGGGCATCAGCAGCCATTGCAGAACTAATGAACGTTTTACCACATCCTGCTTCACCATTTGCCAAAATCAATTTTTGCCACTTAATCGCTTCAATATATTTTCTTTGTGCTTCACTGCGAGGCATAATGGGAGAACGATCACGAGTTTCACATGCCATACCAATGGTTTCAATACCTGTAAAATCAGCAAAAGATGCCACATTGTTGATCTTTTTTAAACGAGACGAACGGCTTTCTTTTCTTAAAGATCTTCTTAATTCTCGGCGTGCTCTTGTTGCAGCTTTCTGTCTACTCATAGTGTTACCTTTCGATAGTCTATATTTCGATGGTAATAATATTTGAATATCTACACAAAAAAGCTATTTAAAACAGAAAATTGACTCCAATTTTATGATGTGCATGAAAAAACCGGTTACAAATTTCTCCATTTTGCATGTTATGGATAACTTATAACCGGTTGACGTCTGAAGAGTATTTTTTAAACATTTTATCATCTATATCCCCTATGTTGAACATCATCAAACACAGAACTACGACTATAAAACATCTTCAACAACTTAATATTATTTTATATTCATTAATTGATTATAAAAAATAATTTAACATCTCTGATACAAAAAATATTGTAGATTATTGCTTGCCTGTCAACTTTATTACGCAAACAATCGCCTCCAGTCACTTGATAATCTATTCATAGCCGAGTTAATAAGACTAGCGTGATAATATGCTATTTATTTGATAATAAATGTTTTTTATTGCCGCTGGCAATTTTTTGCTAACCGATAACCCGCAGCAATCGCTGCCTGCTCATTTTCGAAAACAATACTATTTTTTGCTGATAAAACCTTGTATCCCTGACAATGAGAAAAGTGATATATTTGACTGATTTGGTTACCTTTAATTACCGAGGTAAGATAATTGTTCGCCATATCGGAAATATTAGGTTTTATTTTATCTACTTTGTTGTCTGTTTCAGCGGTGATCGCTAATAGACCGGCTGCCTGATTTTTATGGCCTGATTTTTATGGCCTAATTGCCAGGTTAATTCACCGGTTACAAACGGGTTATAGTGGCCGGTAATTTTACCAATGCGCTCATTTTACAACTTTTCCCAACCATTAACTGGATATTGTCGATCCCAGGCAATTAATAGCTGTTGTTGTTGCTTTGACATATTGAGATTATATCGGTCATACATATAAAACATAACCCGGGCAACTTGGCCTTTTACTTCATTTCTGGGCTCAAAAATACGGTTTTTAAAGTCCACCCGACTTTGACATTGACCATAAGAAGTTAACACTGAAGATGGGAGTTGACCATAATTAAAGTTACTTCTATCACCATTGACTTCACCAATTGAAGGTGCAATGTTATACAGATCGGCTTCCATGGCGCGAAAAACCGGATCTGTCATTACACAATTCTTTCGCCCGCCATTTTGCCAACATTGGCGTTGATGACCAAATACTCATGCCGGCACAATATGTTCCCACTCTATCCGCTGAGCTCTATTTATCTGTTTTCTGACTTGGTAACCACAGCTAGTTAAATCTACCCTACCACCACTTTTTCCCATCCATTGCCATCGGCATCCGCAATAAAGCGTGCCTTGATTTCCAGCAGCTTGATCAAAGTAAACTTCATTACGGGCAATTTTTTTTGCTTCGTCAAAACTAGTGGGTGTCGCTGATAAATTAAATGGTGCACAAAAAACTACTGTCACGGTAATGATTACCGCTAAAGAATGGATTAAATTCAAAATTAACATCCTGGTTAAAATTAATATATAAATTGAACATTTTAGGCATATAATTTTTTCATTATTAGCGCAACTGCATGAAAAAATTTAATTTTATTTTCTTATTTTATATGATGAATATCTATAAAAAGAATATCTTTTTTTGTATAAAAATATAATTAACACTTTAAAATACATTACACAAAAATAAAATTTAATTTTCATTTAGAAAATAAAATGTATACATTAATAAAACTCTTAAAAGAAGAATTAATTGATGTGACTAAAAAACATGCTCAAGAAAAAGATGCTAAAGTGATTATGACTAAATTTTCAGCAGATGAACTAAATATTAAAATCATAATATCAGGTAAGCAACAATTTGATATTACCTTAAATTCAGTACAAAACTAAACTCGTGGACGCTTACGATATAACCATAACCCAGGAATAGATAAACCAACAGATAAAGCGCCGACTATAAATAAGGTTTTAATAAAATGTGTTACTAATGTCTCAAGTAACTCAGCGTTATAACCCAAATGAGCAATTTTTACTAACGATATCATCGCAATATAAGCACTTATCCCTGGGAACATCGGAATAATCGCCGCAACGGTAAACACTTTTGGATGTGCTAACCACCAGCGTGACCATTGAATACCAATGATACCAATTAAAATTGCAGCGCAAAAACTTGCCCATTCAATACTAAAGCCCATTTCCATTAGTATCATACGAAAACCATAACCTGTAGCGCCAAGTAAAGCACAATATTTTAACGCCCGTACTGGTACATTAAAGACCATGGCAAAACCAGCTGCTGGTATTGCAGCTAATAACATTTTTTCAATTAAGGTTAATAAAAATATTATGCCCAATTTCTTAATCCCCAAACAGCCATCGCCATGGTTATACCAATACAAGTCGCTAATGTCAGCAAACTTGCCATTGCCCAACGCGCTAATCCAGTATTGATATGGCCTTTAAACATATCTGCCACAGAATTAATTAATGGAAATCCAGGAACTAACAGTAACACACTGGCTGCCATAGAAACCGTCGATGCATTAGAAAAATAAGGGATCTTTAATACAAAACCAGATACGGTGGTAGCCACAAAGGCGGTTATACAAAAATTAATCAATGGATTCATATATTGGGCTGTAAGAATTTGTCGAATATACATTGCACAACTACTGGCAATAAAAGTGACCAAGCAACCATCCCAGCCGCCGCCATTTAGCTTACAAAAACAGCCACAAGATAATCCAATCATAAAAACCAGTAACCAACGAGGATAACGTAGTGGTTTTATTTCGGCCAGGCGTTGTTGAACCTTATCGCTATCTAATAATTTATATTCAGCCAATATCACCGTGTGCTGAACCTTAGTCACTACATGCATATTTATGCCATGATCAATATTTTTGCGGGTAGACGTCATACAACGACCGTTAATAACGGTTGTTAATACAATGGCATTAGAAGAAATCGCGCTATCAACTTGATCCATCCCTAAAGCAATACCTAATCGAGTTGATAATTGCTCCACTAACATACTTTCAGCGCCGTGTTGAAAAAGCAACTGAGCACATTGAATACATAAGCGAGTAATTTTTCTTTGCCTTTCAGTTTCAGTTTCAGTATGAAAATTAGATGCAACATATTCCATTTTTTGGCCTATACCTACAAAATTTTATTGATAGTAATTGATAGCGAATCAAGTTGTTGACCATATCAGACAACATGATTAATAACCCTCTCTTTAGATCAAAATTAGTCATACTTTTCCGTCAATAATCTAATTTACAACGACTAATAATTAAGGCGATTTCTTTCATTTAATATGATTAAAATAAAATCATATGATTAACCCAACCTGAAAACAGGAAAATTAACTAAATTTTTGCATTAAAATAATATTAACTACCGAACTATCAATATCGAAATCGGGGCATTAGAAACAATAGCTGAAGCATTCGAACCTAGCAAATGGGTGGCAATATTGGGTCGGCGGGAGCCAACTATTATCAAATCGGCGCCAATTTTTTCTGCTTCTGATAAAACCTTATCTCTAGGTGAGCCCATTTCCACAGAATAAGAAATTTTTTCTTTAGGATAATCAATATGTTTGACTATTTTTTCTAATTGTTTTTCTGAACTTTCAATCGTCTTTTTGGCAAAATTAGCTAATAAATCATAGTGATAACTATAACTCATTGAATAACGGGACATATCAGGGGCAACATGAAAAAAATGCAATTTAGCATCAGATAATTTAGCAATATATAGTGCATGTTTAAGTGCTTTTTTTATTAGTTCCTTTTCTGAAATATCAATTGGAACAAGAATGATTTTATACATATTTACTCCTTAAAACGGTAAGCATTAAATCTTAATTTCCTTACTTATCAATATAAAATACCCTACTAAAGCAATAAATTGATTAAACTAGCCGTTAAAATAATAAATAATTAAACTTTTAATTTTGATTATTAATTTTTATCTCACCACTAATACAGATGTTTTTGCATAACGTACCACACCTGCCGCCGTCGAACCTAAAAGATGAGTTGTTATGTTAGGGCTTCTTGAACCAAGAATGATGATATCAGCGTTAATTTCTTCTGCTCGACTGACAATTTCATCACGCGGTGAGCCAAAAGCAATGGTATAACCCAGGCGATCCGCGGGTAAATCGATGGGTTCAAGTAGATTTTGCATATCATCTTCTGCTTTTAATGTGGCCCGATCCTTTATTTCCATATATCCCAATGCATAAGCATTTATAATCGCCGATGAAATAGGCAATACATGAATAAAATTGAGTTTAGCTCCTGAAACTTTTGCAAACTGTACTGCCTGTCGTATAGCTTTACTTGTTAATTCTTCTTGTGCAATATCAACAGCTACTAAAATAACCTTATACATACACACCTCCATCTAAATGTTTTATTCCAACTTTTAAAGTATAAGATAAAAGTGATAAAATAATTGTGAATATCTTTACGTAGATAAATTAAATATTTTTACCTAAACTGCAATAACTTCCGCACTTATCAGCAATCCTGTTTTTATTCCTTTTCTTCGCCATTTATAGCTGCAAAACAGAAGCGATAAAGAAATATTATAAAAACAAAAATCAAATAGTTAATATTATATTAAATAGATTTTTTAAATTAAAAAATTTGTATAAAGTCTTATATTAAATTCCACAACTGTGTAAAATACGCCATAGTAACTATTGCTTTATTTTTAATTGATTGAGGCAAAAAAATGACAAATGATTGTTCGAGTACTCCTGATACGGAAACCATTGCTACTGAAATTGGTTGCTTGAAAACTTTTATAACCTATATATTAAAAGCACTAAATCAAGCTGATGCGGGAAGAGCTATACTCAGTATGGAAAAAGAAATGCTTACTATGCAGGATCCTAAACAAGCCGAAGTTTTTAAAAGAATAATCGAACAAATCAAAACTGCCTATCGTAGTTAATAAAAAAATCCCACCTCATTTGGTGGGATTAGCTAGGGTGTTATCGATTAAGATAAGTGCCCATACGTAAAGCTTCAATGCGTTTATCGAGAGGGGGATGAGATAAAAACAACTCACTAAAAGACTTAGAACGGCCGTTAATACAAAAAGCCATCATACTGCCAGCTTCCTGCGGTTCATAACTTGTTTTTAGACGCTGTAGCGCAGCAATCATTTTTTCTTTACCCACTAAATGAGCCGAACCAGCATCTGCGCGGAATTCACGATAACGCGAGAACCACATAGTAATAATACTGGCCAAAATACCAAATACAATTTCTAACACCATTGATACTGCAAAGTAAATCATTGGGTTGCCCTGGCTACTTTCGCTGTCATTATTGTTATTTGACAAAAATCCAGACGCCAGCTGAGCGATAATGCGTGAAATAAAAATGACAAAAGTATTTACTACCCCTTGTAATAAAGTCATTGTTACCATATCACCATTAGCAATATGACTGATCTCATGAGCAATAACCGCTTCGGCTTCATGACGATCCATATTTTCTAGTAAACCAGTACTAACAGCAACCAATGACGCATCACGACGAGCTCCAGTAGCAAAAGCATTAATATCGGGGGCCTGATAGATAGCAACTTCTGGCATCTTAACACCCGCCTGATCAGCCTGACGCTTGACGGTATTTAACAACCAATGTTCCGTTTCTGTTGTCGGACTTTCAATCACTTGCCCTCCAACAGAACGCAATGCCATCCATTTTGACATTAATAATGAGATAAATGAGCCACCAAAACCAAAAAGACCAGCCATAATCATTAGCCCGGGAACGCTTTGTCCCTGGATACCAGTCAAACTTAAAATAATCCCAAATACAAACATGACTGCCAAGTTTGTAAGTAAAAACAAGGCGATTCGCATCATAAAAATTGCTTTCCTTTAATTAATTAATAACGATTAACATTAAATTAGTAATATAAATAATGTTTTTTAACTATTTTTCAAGCCCTTTGTTGTGCAGATATGAAAAAATCACGCAACTTTACATTTTTACAAAAAAGCCAGCATAAGCTTGCATTTTTATTGATGGTAAAATAACAACTTGTTGATATAACTTATTGTTTTCAATAAAACTACTATAGTTAAAAACTATACAAAATAACCGCAAGCGGGTCAATTATGGCTTCATTTTTTGCTTATTGAGTTAAAATTATTTGTTTGATTATGCGCAAAAAAACTTACTGCTCAGCAAAAAAATATAATAGTCATATTTTATGCAAGAGTTATTAAATTAATAATAAATTATTAATAAAACACTAAAAAAATTAAACATTCTTATACAATAGACCTGATTATATATAAGAATAAAATAAAAATAGGTAGTTCAAGCAGCAATAAATTATAAACTTAATATCTCTTTAAATAGCCGTATTTTAGCTATAGCACAGATAACATTGTTATCGCTTAAAAAGAGAGGAACTTCCAGGTTAAATTATAAAATAATGAACCTTGAATTGATGTAAAAAATTTTCATTAAATATTAACAAAACTCTATATACAAAAAAACCAGCAAAAGCCGGTTTTTGTTTATAAGTGAATTTTAATTATTGTTTAGCCTGATGCTGTACTTCCAAATCGGCAAGATCTACGGCAATTTTCACCGTTTCATCAAGGTATGGATCAGGCAATTCATAATTTTTAGGTAAATCATCTATCGTTTTTAATGATGCTTTACCTTCTCTAGCAAAACGTTCATTAACACGACGTAATTTAATAGCGTCAACTTCTTTATTTTCCTTTTCTCGCTTAACATAATTAAGCGAAATAATATTTTTATTGGCTTTCATTGCACTATAGCGGGCAATATCTTCCTCAATATATTTAAACTCAGGATTTTTCGCTATACGTTCCTTATGATTAGCAATCAAATTAGCCACATATTGGCTAATATTACCAATAACACTATAGCTAGCAGGTGCAATACTATCCCAAGGTAAGGCATTATCCTCAAAACTTTCACCTGTCTCAGCTGGATCTATACCTGTTGGCATAATAATATCCGGTGTTACACCTTTGCGCTGAGTACTTCCACCATTGATACGATAAAACTTTTGAATAGTGTATTGGACAGAGCCTAGAGCAGGCCAATCTGGGCGTAACATGTGATCATAAACACGACTCAAAGGATGGTATTGTTGAACAGTTCCCTTACCAAAGGATGATTCTCCAACAATTAATGCGCGACCATAATCTTGCATCGCCGCAGCGAAAATTTCTGACGCTGAAGCACTAAAGCGATCAATTAATACTGTAAGTGGGCCCTTATAATAAACAACATCATCATCATCCATATCCTGACGAATTTTGCCGTTGTTATCACGCACCTGAACAATTGGACCACTTGGGATAAATAAACCCGATAATGATACTGCTTCGGTTAAAGCACCACCGCCATTACCTCGTAAATCAATTACAAGTGCCACGACATGACTTTTAGTCATTTTTTGTAACTGTGCTTTAACATCATTGGTTAATCCAACGTAAAAACCGGGAATATCAAGTACACCTACTTTTTTCTTACCAACATTTTTGATCGTGAGTTTCACTGCTCTATCTTCCAGTCGAATATGCTCACGAATTAATGTCACGGTATGTGGCTTGGCACCTTTTGAATCTGAAATTACTTCAAGACGTACCTTACTGCCTTTAGGGCCTTTGATTAGAGCAACAACATCATCCAGTCGCCAGCCAACAACATCTGTCATCGCCTTACCCGTTTGGCCTACACCAATAATCTTATCACCAACCTTTAATAATTTACTTTTTGCTGCCGGGCCACCTGCCACCATGGAGTTGATAATAATATAATCTTCATCTTGCCGAAGTACTGCGCCTATCCCTTCTAATGATAAACTCATCTCTGAGTTGAACTGTTCCGTATTGCGGGGAGAGAGATAGTTAGTATGCGGATCTATTTCTCGTGCAAAAGCATTCATAATCAACTGAAAAACATCTTCACTTTGCGTTTGTGCTAGACGTTTTAGTGCAAAATTATAGCGTTTGGTTAATATTGGCTTAATTTCTTTGTCATTTTTACCTGACAGTTTCAGATTCAACCAATCAAACTTAACCTTCGCGTCCCACAGTCTATTTAGCTCCTCAATGGTTTTAGGCCAAGGCGCTTTACTTCTATCAACTTCAATGACATCGTTACTAGCAAAATCTAGCGGCATATTAAGCCGTGATAAAGCGTATTGAAAACGTTCATAACGCCGCTGTTGTGCTAAATTAAATATCGCATATAGCTCATTCAAATGACCGGTTTCAAGCTGTTGTCCTACTTTGCTTTTTTCACTAGCAAATTTATCAATATCCGATTGTAAAAAAACATTGTGGCTATAATCCAACAGATTTAAATAGCGATCAAAAATCTTGCTAGAAAAGTTTTCATCCAAATCAAATTGACGATAGTGAGAACGCGTAAAGCGTGAAACAACTCTTTCGCTAATAATGGCATGCTGACGTTCCTGGTGAAGCTGAGGAAGCTTCTGAGCTGTTAATAGTGTTGGAGGCGCTACAGTATCTGCGAATGAAGTAGCCAGTGTAGTTATACCAAACACAAAAGCCAGTTTAATATAATTATTCATGCAGTGATTGGCCTCCGTATCAGAACTTTAAATGCTCAGCGCGTACAATCATTGCCAGTCCTGTGGTCAATTGTACCCGAACCCCATCCTTAGCTATCTCAAGCACTGATGCATCTACAATACTTTGGCCAACCATAACCTTTAAAGCTTGACCAACTTTTAATGTAGAAATATCCGTTACCGACTGTAATTTGGTTAGATTGGCCATTTTACTATTATGGGCTTTTTTAGCTTGATTTTTAGAGTAAGAAGAATGTTTATTTTTTTTATTTATTTCCTTAGTCGTTGAGCGCGAGGCCTCATTTCTTTTGCTTGAAGTTGCCGGTAAGGCTTTTTCGTTCTCTGTATTCTGTGCTTTCTGTTGTAATTCCCGTTTTCTTAATTTTTGCTCTGTACGTTGAGCCTGAATACGAGCCTTCGCTTCTATCAGCTGTTGACGGGCGTACTCCACATGTTCTGATTCCAGATCACCACAATCGTTGCCATCTAAATCAACACGTTTAGCACCTTCTTTAACGCCATATAGATAACGCCAACTAGAAGTATACATCCGCAAAGCAGATCGCAATTGAGTTTTACTGATGCCATCCTCTTCGGTCAGTCTCGCCACAATATCCTGAAAGATTCCAATCTTCAGTGGACGAGCCTCACCTTCAGCAATAAAGCAGTGAGGAAAACGCTTAGCCAAAAAAGCAATTATTTCTTTACTACTATTCAACTTAGGTTGATTTTCCATGAAATTTCCTGATTACAACGGTTTTGCCAACCAACGCAGGCATGAACAGGCGATATTATAATAGCGTTGCAGACAATTGCCACGCAAACCAACTGTTAAATTACATTAATTTGTGGATATTTTGCTATAACACACGCTTTCATGTAGTTACAAAGTATTACAACTAAGGCTCTTAGACCATTTTCATCCTCTTCATCAAAACGATTAAAAATAGGACTATCAATATCTAATACCCCAATTAACTGTCCATTGACTGCCAGCGGCAAAACTATCTCTGATCGGCTGAAACTATCGCAAGTAATATGGCCGGCAAAAGAATGAACATCGGCAATACGCTGTACTTTATTTTCCATAAAAGCAGTCCCACAAACACCTTTTCCTTGCGCTATACGCACACATGCAACTTTACCCTGAAAAGGCCCAAGCACAAGCGTATCACGACTTTTCAGATAAAACCCTAGCCAATTAATATTATCTAATTTTGCAAAAAGTAGAGCACTGGTATTGGCAAGTGTGGCAATAAAATCATATTCACCAGCAATTAAGCTAGTTAAATCACATGAAAGATCATGATAAAAGGCTTTTTTTCTCATAACATTCCGTTTGTCAAATTTTACATATACGCGTCTTGCAGATAAAAAATCATCGATATGGTAATTGTTTTTATCTCTTAAGGTTAACAATTCGCTATATTAATCGTGATATTTTTTAACTTATTGTAATTTAATTGCTCGGTCAGATCACACAACAAATGAAAACTAATTCAAATTTTAGCTAATTATTAATTATGAAAAAAGTTTCAATAAAAAAATTATAAACATTTTTAGTAATAACATATAACAAAAAAACCAGCGATAATTATTCGGCCATCCCTTTTATCCTCTTAATCTAAGAGCTAATTCTATTTTACATTAGCAATATTGACCCAAAACAACTTATCTGTAAGTCGGTATCTTTTTTATTTGGTCTAAAGCAAATTTTCAATCAATATAAAAATTATTTAAATTTGTTAATTTTCAATAAATAATAGTAAAAAAAGCCGCTAAGCCACCACCGCAGCAATAATTTTGGAAAAGAGTTCCATCTATACTATTCTAAGAGCTTAAAGTACCTATAGCGATTTATTAACATTTTGAATAATTAGTGGGGATCACTTATGAAAAAGGCAAAACTAAAAATTTCCACCTATGTTATTGATGATGCACTCTTGTCTGACGCAGCTGAAAATACTATCAGTATTCCATGTGAATCAGATACTGAATTTTGTATGCAACTTGATGGCTGGGATGAAAATACGAGTATTCCTGCCACATTAGATAATAAACCTGTTCTTCTCTATCGCCATTACTATGATAAAAAAAAACATCATTGGGTTATGAGAATAGTTTAATCACAGTGGTATTAAAAAAGAGACCGAGCTAATTCCAATACTCGGTCTTGGGAAATGGCTCTAGAGAGCCGTGCGCTAAAATGTGTCATAGAGACGTAACAAAATGCAATTTAATACTAGCTGTCAGTTACAAAATTAGCCAGCAACAAAAACATATTTATTACATTAAATTAACATTAATTGTTTTTATAGAACAAAATATTTGTCTAGCCGAAAATTAAATTTGAATAACCCATACTTTTTATAAAGATCGAAATATACCCGATATGTTTTGTTAAAATTTTAGGTAGCAACCAAAAATTAACAAATTTTTAAAGTTTAGGGATAGCCTTTATTTAAATAATATCGCCGCCAAAACTATTTTGATAGATATTATGAATCAATAAATAATTTTTAATTAGTTTTACAAAGATTTTGCGCGGTTTTAAGTATTGGTGTGATATCTATTTTTTGCTGTGATAAATTTGTGGGTTTCAATAAAATAGCTGAAAGTGGAGATGCAATAATTTCACGTTTTTTCATCTGCTCTACCGCTATATTATTGAGAGGATACTGCATTAATGTACTAGGATTTATAACAAATAATGCGCCATTAGTACGGCACTCAAGCATTACTTCCTCACGTTTAAAAATCCATTTGTCACCAAACTGTTTTTTACTAACAGTTACAATTGGTGGCGCTGAAATGACAGGAAAAGAGACTGTTATTGTTAATAATAATACTAATCTACTAAACTTTACCATATCCATATTTCCTTATAATTTATAATCATGAAATACTATTACTTACAATATCATTCATATTATTGAAAATAATTTATATAGCCGTTTTTTATTTTTAGATTGATCAAAAAAGTTAAAACAAAATGCTAATAGAGAAAATAAACTTCCCACTGGTATTCAAAGTGGGAAGCTATCAATTAAACATGCACAACGTTAGACATGCCTTTCAACTCTTTATCTAATAAAAATAGTGACTTACCATCTTCTCCAACTAGCTCAAACTTATCCAAAATTGATTTGAATAACTTCTCTTCTTCATGCTGTTCAGCAACATACCACTGCAAAAAATTAAATGTCGAATAGTCTTTCATCTCCAATGCAAGATCTACAAGAGCATTAATTTCATGTGTAATATTTTGTTCATGTAGATAAGTTTTTTCAAAAACCTCTTTTATTGAATTAAATTTCCCAGTTGGCGCATCAATTTGACCTAATATCGGCATTTCACCTGTATCACTAAGATAATTGAATAACCGTTGCATATGCCCCATCTCTTCCTGAGAATGGGCTTTTAAAAACATCGCAGCACCCTCAAAACCTTTATAATTACACCATGCGCTCATTTGAAGATAGAAATTAGCTGAAAAAAATTCTAAATTAAGCTGTTTATTTAATTTATTAACCATCTCTTGCTGTAACATTGTTCACAATTCCTATGCTATTAAATAAAAATTCAATTTTATTATCTCCAGTAATATGAATAATAAAGGTGTTGTAATAAAAATAAAATTAAAATTAATCGTTATTTGATCAAAAACCAGGTTAAAACCGCTCATTTTGATCACAAACAGTATTAAAATATTATAGTAATAATAAACAGTTACATATTTATTCAAGACAAACCGTGTCTCGTTGACTAAAATTTATTTAGTAGTCAGATTTGATGAGGTTGGAAATACGAGTATGAGTTATAATCTTGCCGAATTAGCAAAAGAGGAGAGGGAAAAATTAAACCTTGATCTTGCCGCTGCAAGTGTCGCTTTTAAAGAAAGGTATAATATGCCGGTTATCGCGGATAAAGTTGAAGCAGAGCAAGCTCCTTATTTACGAGAACATTTCCGTAAGCGACTTACTCTATTTCGCAAAATTTCGCTTACTCTCAATCGATTACCTTACGACCCGCGAAAGGGATAATATAAACATTACCATAGTGACAACTTTTGCTGTTAATTTATCAATCTTTAATGACTATCTATCTGATAACTAATGGTCTCATTTTGGCAATTAACAATGACCTGGTAGTTAAGATCTTTTCTCGCTCCTCGAACAGTCAAAAGGATTTTATAACCATTTTTAATTGGTGTAATGCTATTGTTATTAATCCACACCACTACCTTTGGGCCAAGTAGTTTTTTATCTTCATCCCAGTATGGCAAGCGAGTTTGAATAAAATCATTTTTCACTTTTGCGCCAATTTGCTGTTGGCTTAAATTATCACAACTGATAAATTTAGCCGTTCTTACCTCATTAATTTCAATTGACTGAGCAGTCATTGAAAAAGATACTAACGTGAACAATATCATAGCAAGCAACATAAAAAGCCTATTCATCACTTTCATATTTACTCCTAAATATTTTTTAAGATTAGTAAGTGTAAGTAGTGGTGTAAAGCCGTATCCTTCACATCAACAATATGCGATCACGTAAAAAAGTTTTTTATTTAAGATCGTTATAAACTTGCTCTTTAGTGGCATGTTTTGCACGTATTTCCTTTGCGACCAAAGCAATTGCTTCTCCACTACTCATTCCTTCAGCCATCAATTGATGAATGCGCTCAGCCGCTTCTTGTTGCTCTTGATGATTTAACGTGGGCATTTTTGAAAACATTTATTTTTACTCATTTTTAATTTAAACATCATTATCAATATAACATTAGCATAGTTTAGCCTATGAAAAACGTTATTTTATGATAGTATATTCGTTAATAACCTTTATCGTTGCCTAATTAAATATGCGCCTGCAAAAAATTCAATTACCTTATTCATTAGATGCGGCTTTAAATTATTTTAATGCTATCGCCAACCAACCATGGGCGATGTTGTTACATTCAGGTAACGCCAACCACCCACATAACCGTTTTGATATTGTGGTCGCTGATCCAATAACCACCTTAGAAACAAGAGACAATATCACGCAAATCAACCGTGAAAATGAAAAAATCAGCTCAGAACTTGATCCTTTTGAGTTATTAAAAGGTGAAATGCAACATTTGAATGTCACTTTCACAGCGAATAGTGACCTTCCTTTCCAAGGCGGTGCTCTAGGTATATGGGGTTACGATTTAGGCCGGCGAATCGAAATATTGCCCGAACAGGCAAAAAAAGAATTAAGCTTTCCCGATATGGCAATCGGTGTTTATCTTTGGGCATTAATCGTTGATCACCATAAAAAAATAGTTACTTTGCTTAGTTATCAAAATGTCGAACAACGCTTAGCTTGGTTAGAAAATCAAACAAAAATACCTGCTAAACAGTTTCAAATGTGTGAAAAATGGCAAAGTAACATGTCCGAACAGCAATATCATTATAAAATTGGCCAAATTCATCAATATTTACGCAATGGTGATTGTTACCAAATTAATTTAGCGCAACGTTTTAAAGCCAAATATCAAGGTAATGAATGGGAGGCCTTTCTTAAACTGAATCAAAATAATCAAGCCCCTTTCTCTGCCTTTATTCGTTTAGAACAACATTGCGTATTGAGTGTATCCCCTGAGCGTTTTCTTTGGCTGCACGACGATTCAATTCAAACTCGTCCAATTAAAGGCACATTACCCAGATTAACGGATGTTAAAGAAGATCAAGAACAGATAAAACGTTTACAATCATCAATCAAAGATCGCGCTGAAAACGTCATGATAGTTGATTTATTGCGTAATGATATTGGTAAAGTCGCAATACCAGGGACAGTCAGTGTACCAGAACTTTTTGTTGTTGAATCTTTTCCAGCTATTCATCATCTAGTCAGCACTGTTATTGCACAATTACCCTCTCACTATCATGCATCTGATCTATTAAGAGCCTGCTTTCCAGGCGGCTCGATTACCGGTGCACCGAAAATACGCTCGATGGAAATTATTGATGAGCTTGAACCTCATCGACGCCATAGCTACTGTGGAGCGATTGGTTATATCAGTTTCTGCGGTACGATGGATACAAATATCAGCATACGTACTTTATTAACTGAAAATCAATACCTTTATTGTTGGGCTGGCGGCGGAATTGTGGCGGATAGTACAGCTGAAAAAGAGTATCAAGAGACTTTCGACAAGCTGAGTCGAATATTACCTGTATTAGAAAATAATCCATGTTAATGAATACATTAGATAATTTTATTAACCGATTTCAATTAATATTACCTGAACCCATTGGCTCCGTCCAATCTATCAATGTAGATCGCGCCAAAAAAAGTGCGGCCGTGCTATTAGCCATTATTTGTAAACCTGAACCCACACTACTATTTACCAAAAGAACGGATAACTTACGCCTTCATGCGAGTCAAATCTCTTTTCCTGGTGGAGCTCGAGAACGCAATGATCATAGCCTAATTGAAACAGCATTACGCGAAACTTACGAAGAAATCAATATCTTGCCAGATCAAGTGCAAATCCTGGGAAAAATGCAACCAATAAAAAGCCACAGTGGCTATTTAGTAACGCCTATTGTTGGATTACTATCAGCAAAGGTCTCTTATTACCGAAATCCAGCGGAAGTAGCCGCTATCTTTGAAGTACCATTGGAACATGCCGTCTCTTTAACTCATCATCATTCCATTATGATTAATAATGCCGGCGATAAAAAGCGTCTGTTTTTTTATCGGTATGAGCAATATCTAATTTGGGGTTTAACTGCAGCTATTCTCAATAAGTTAGCATTACAACTCATTTAAAATCGGCAAAAAATAAAAAGTCTTTTTATTTTACATTTTGTTCACTAGCACTAGTAAATTTCAAAAAAAACGATAAACTGGCACTCCATTACAATACAGTAATATTACAACTATAACATTTAGTATTAAGTGATTATTTTATCGTTTTTATTTTCCAAGGGGTTTTTAGTGATCAGTGTTTTCGATATGTTTAAAGTAGGTATTGGCCCATCCAGTTCTCATACCGTTGGACCAATGAAAGCAGGTAAAGAATTTGTCGATCAATTGATCGAAAAAAATCTACTTTCCTTCGTCACGCGTATCGCTGTTGATATTTATGGCTCCCTTTCATTAACCGGCAAGGGACATCATACTGATATCGCTATTATTATGGGTTTGGCGGGTAATTTGCCAGCAACCGTTGATATCGAATCAATAGCAGATTTTATTGCTAATGTTGAGCAAACTGAACGTTTACCTTTAGCAAATACAAGCCATTATGTTGATTTTCCACGTCAAGGCGGAATAAATTTTCATTATAATAATTTACCATTACACGAAAATGGCATGACCATTACCGCTTTCAATAATGATAACAAAATTTTCAGTAAAACTTATTACTCGATAGGTGGGGGCTTCATTGTTGATGAAGAACATTTTGACCAACAAACCTCTACTAATAAAACAGTAGCTTATTCTTTTAACTCAGCAACTGAATTGTTACTTCATTGTAAAAAAACCGGTTTATCAGTTTCTCATCTTGTGATGAAAAATGAATTAGCGCTGCATACGAAAGAAGAAATTGATCACTATTTTGCTAATATTTGGCATACCATGCAGGCCTGCATTGAACGAGGACTGAATACTGAAGGCATTTTACCCGGCCCTCTTCGCGTTCCCCGCCGCGCTCCGGCATTACATCGTATGTTAACGGTATCTCAAAAACTGTCTAATGATCCAATGGAGATCGTTGATCTGATCAATATGTTAGCATTAGCGGTTAACGAAGAAAATGCAGCCGGTGGTCGTGTGGTAACAGCACCAACTAATGGTGCCTGCGGCATAATTCCAGCTGTCTTAGCTTACTATGATCACTGTATTGAACCTGTTACCCCAGCACTTTATAGCCGTTACTTTTTAGCTTCAGGAGCGATTGGTATTCTTTACAAGATGAATGCCTCTATATCAGGTGCTGAAGTCGGCTGCCAAGGGGAAGTCGGTGTCGCCTGCTCAATGGCCGCTGCTGGGTTAGCTGAATTACTGGGTGGCAATCCTGAACAAGTCTGTATAGCGGCTGAAATTGGTATGGAGCATAATTTGGGGCTCACCTGTGACCCGGTTGCAGGACAAGTTCAAGTTCCTTGCATTGAACGTAACGCAATTGCGTCAGTAAAAGCGATTAATGCGGCAAGAATGGCACTACGTAGAACGAGTGAACCACGCATTTCTTTAGATAAAGTTATCGAGACTATGTACGAAACAGGTAAAGATATGAACGCTAAATACCGTGAAACTTCTCGTGGAGGTTTAGCTATTAAAGTACATTGTGATTGATGCAGGACACATCTTAAAATATATTCCTTTTCATTTAATAACCCTTAATATAAAAAGGGTTATTTTTATTTATCACCCATCTTTATATTCAATTAGTCAAAAAACTTCCCCTGTATTAAAGTACAGTTTATATTCATAGAATTACTAATTAAAATTTATTATTATTTCACACAAGATAATAACAACTATAACAAAATTAAATTGTTTGATGAAATTTATCTTTCTCTAAATATATTGATACGTATTTTAAATTTTCTGATCAGTGGCATATTTTTTCTTATATTTAAATGATAATCTATAAAATGATTAATTAGTTACAATTATGGTTAATACTTTATAACATGAAAAACTATTCATACTAGTGATTATTTGATTGTATTCATCTGTCAACGGAGAGTACACTCTAATAATCATTTTTATTATTTAACCTACTTCTAAGGGGAAAAGTAGTGAGTGTAGCTATTATAATTAGCACTCATGGTGTTGCTGCAAAACAGTTGCTCATGACCGCTGAAATGTTGATTGGCGAACAACAAAATGTCGTTTATATCGATTTTGTTCCAGGTGAAAACGCTGATACATTAATTGAAAAATATAATCAAAAGCTTAATGAGCTCGATGTTTCTCAAGGTGTGTTATTTTTGGTAGATATGTGGGGAGGCAGTCCATTTAACGCCGCTAGTCGCATTATCGAAAGTAAGGATAAAGACAAATATGATATCGTCACCGGTGTTAACGTCCCCATGTTGGTTGCGACGTTACTATCCCGTGATGATGATCCTACTTTTAGTGAATTAGTCACCACTGCTATAGAAACGGGTCGCAGTGAAATTAAAGCGCTAAATAGTCTACAAACTAGCAATAAACCGCAAAATTTACCGACGCCATCCCCCTCATCTCAGGCAGCCAATTCAACCGCACAAGGTCATATGTTCATTGCCCTTGCAAGAATTGATGACCGTTTAATTCATGGTCAGGTGGCTACTCGCTGGACTAAAGAGACAAAAGTTAAGCGTATTATCGTAGTGAGCGATGAGGTTGCAAAAGATCATGTTCGCTCAACTCTATTGAAGCAGGTAGCGCCACCGGGTGTCACAGCGCATGTGATCGATATAGCAAAATGTATTCGTGTCTATAATAATCCTAAGTATGCCGGTGAACGCGTTATGCTGTTATTTACCAATCCAACAGACGTTTTACGTATTGTAGAAGGCGGCGTCGACATAAAGTCTGTCAATATCGGTGGCATGGCCTATCGTGATGGTAAAACACAGGTTAACAATGCTATCTCGATCGATAATGAGGATATTAAGGCTTTTAACCAATTATCTAAACGGGGCATTGAACTCGAAGCACGTAAAGTTTCTAGTGACAACAAACTGGATATGTTAACTCTCATCAAAAAAGCAAAAAGATGAGTTTTCTTTTTTGGTTATACATTCACGACTTAAAAATAGATTCACCAACGTTGTTGGTTACAGGAGATAAACAATGGAGCTTACCGTTGTTCAAATCATACTCGTTTTCCTTGTTGCCTGTATTGCAGGTATGGGTTCTATTCTAGATGAATTCCAATTTCATCGTCCGTTAATTGCTTGTACTCTAATTGGCCTTGTTCTCGGTGATCTAAAAACAGGCATAATTATTGGTGGTACACTGGAAATGATTGCTCTTGGATGGATGAATATCGGGGCAGCTGTGGCTCCTGATGCTGCACTCGCCTCAATTATTTCTACCATTCTTGTTATTGCCGGCGGACAAGATATCGGTACCGGTATTGCTCTGGCGATCCCGCTAGCTGCCGCAGGTCAAGTATTGACTATTATTGTTCGGACACTCACGGTTGCATTCCAACATGCCGCTGATCGCGCCGCGCAATCTGCTAATTTACGTGCATTAACAACAATTCACATCTCTGCCCTGTTACTACAGGCGATGCGTATTGCTATTCCTGCTTTAATTGTTGCTATCTCTGTTGGTACCTCAGAAGTCCAACACCTACTGGATTCTATTCCTGAGGTTGTGACTAAAGGATTGAACATTGCTGGCGGTATGATCGTTGTTGTCGGTTACGCGATGGTGATTAACATGATGCGCGCAGGTTATCTGATGCCATTTTTCTACTTGGGCTTTGTAACTGCGGCATTTACCAATTTCAACCTAGTTGCTTTAGGCGTTATTGGTATCGTAATGGCGATCCTCTATATTCAACTCAGTCCAAAATACAACCAATCACAAGTTGCTAATTCGCAAAATAATGGCAATAGCGACTTAGATAATGAATTAGATTAATTAAGGAATGGAATAATGGCAGATACAACTTCAGCAAACCAGACAAATCAAAAAAAGCTTACTGCTGGTGATATTCGCGGAGTTTTCTTACGTTCCAATCTTTTTCAAGGATCGTGGAACTTTGAACGCATGCAAGCACTTGGTTTTTGCTTTTCCATGATCCCTGTGATCCGTCGTTTATATCCTGAAAATAGTGAAGAACGTAAACAAGCAATTAAACGCCATCTAGAGTTTTTTAATACCCATCCGTATGTTGCAGCACCGGTTTTAGGGGTTACCATGGCAATGGAGGAACAAAGAGCTAATGGTGCAGATATTGATGATGGTGCCATTAATGGTATTAAAGTTGGCTTAATGGGCCCTTTAGCAGGTGTTGGAGATCCTATTTTTTGGGGCACAGTACGTCCGGTTTTTGCGGCATTAGGTGCAGGAATTGCGATGTCAGGTAGTCTACTAGGACCACTACTGTTTTTTATTTTGTTTAATTTAGTTCGTTTAATAACACGTTATTACGGTGTCAGCTATGGCTACAAAAAAGGGCTCGATATTGTTCATGATATGGGAGGTGGCTTCCTACAAAAAATGACCGAAGGCGCCTCAATTCTGGGACTATTTGTGATGGGCGCATTAGTCAATAAATGGACTAATGTTAATATCCCCTTAGTTGTTTCCGAGATAAAAAATCCAGAAACGGGCGAAGTAACGATTACCACCGTACAGACTATATTAAATCAATTGATGCCTGGTCTGGTACCTTTACTATTAACCTTTGGCTGTATGTGGCTATTGAGGCGTAAAGTCAATCCACTATGGATCATTGTTGGTTTCTTTATCCTTGGTATTGTTGGCTACTGGGCAGGATTTCTAGGCTAAGATACTTATAGATCTTAATTGTCAATTGCGGGAGGTTGCAGCCTCCCGTTTTTAATTTTATCTTTACAGCAGAATAATAATCGATCGGAGTGTTTGCTCATGAATATGAACAATAGTGTATTGACTATCTTAATTCTACTAATGCTAACTTATGCTATCTATGAAGAATTTATTGTTAACTTGTTAAATGGAAAAACAAAATTAAAAATAAAGTTAAGGCGTAGAAATAGAATTGATGCCGTTATTTTTATTATACTTATCGCGATTGTTATTTATCATAATATTATTCAGCATGGAAGCCAGCTAACAACCTACTTATTAATGATCACCGTTCTTATCGCTATTTACTTAACATTTATTCGTTATCCTAAGCTTTATTTTAAAAATAAAGGTTTTTATCACAATAATGTTTATATATTGTACGATCAAATTAAAACAATTAATTTATCTAAGGATGGAATATTAATAGTCGGTTTAGCCAAAAGAAAAATTTATATTGCTGTTAAACAGTTTGATGATTTAGATAAAATTTACAACTTTTTGATCAATAATAAATAAATATAAACAATATTGTTAATGGTTTTTATGTAATTAATTAACGATAATTATTATTTTTATTAAAACATTAAATAATATTAATTTTTTAAATTAATTGAAATTTAAATAATTGCCTTTTATTATTTTTATGATATCTTTTTCTATAAGTCATTGGGGAGTAGCCTGTTCTAAATAAAATTGTTGTTTAGAATTTCATGTCAACATACTCGTTATGTTACCGTAACGTGGCATGAATACCTGACAAGGTTGGCAAGACCATAGACATATTTTTACTTAAGGTTGGAAGTAAAAATATGTGTATGGGTAACTATCCAACTGAGACAGTATAATGAATTTATACGCAACCCTAGCTTTATCTCTCGCGTTATCCATGGATGCTTTTGCTGCATCAGTTTGCAAAGGTGCCACCTTATTTAATCCCTCTTTACGTGAAGCAATAAGAACTGGCTTTATCTTTGGCATAATTGAGTCCATAACCCCCATTATTGGCTGGAGTTTAGGGCTATTTGCCAGCCAATATGTTATAAAGTGGAATCATTGGATAGCGTTTGGTTTATTATTTATATTGGGTATGCAGATGATATATCAAAGCTATCATCGTGCAAAAAACAACAACAAACCTCCCCTTATTCACTATCACAATTCTTTTACCCTTATTACTACCGCCCTAGCAACTAGCCTGGATGCAATGGCCATTGGGGTCAGTCTGGCCTTTTTGCAAATTAATATCATCCATACAGCGATGACAATCGGACTAATGACCATGATTATGGCAACACTTGGAATATTATTAGGCCGTTATATTGGCCCATTATTAGGAAAAACAGCCGAAATAATTGGCGGTGTTACGCTAATCATTATCGGATTTAGTATAATTTATCAACATATTTAATTTATTAAATAATTAATTCACTTGTATATTTAATTTTTTTATTTACGTTAAAAAGAAATAATTGAAAAGGAAAACTAAATAATAAGAATTTTTACTATTTCTAACAAAAATTATTAATTGAAAACTCTTTAATGTATAATATTCATTAAAAAAATGATAAGCTATTTAATTGATTTATTTCATTATCTTAAAATGAAACATAATATATTATAGACTAATGATAATAATTATTATCAATTACAAATGGCATTTTTTGCCTATCTATAAATATCAAAAATCATAAAATAGAACTTATAAATAAATGAATGATTCTTTACAGCTAGGCTATTTACCCACTGATTGTGGAAGGTGAACATGTCGGAAAATGTAATCAATGATATTGTTAATTGGTTAGAAAGCCAATTACAACGAAATGAAGGCATTAAGATTGATACCATTGCTAATAAAAGTGGTTATTCTAAATGGCATTTACAACGGATCTTTAAACAATTAAAAGGTTGCACCCTAGGGGAATATGTTCGTAAACGTCGTTTACTTGAAGCAGCCAGGCTATTACGAGAAGATAAATTTTCTATTTTGGATATAGCGCTACAATACGGTTTTAGCTCCCAAGCAACATTTACCCGCATTTTTAAAAAACATTTTAATACTACACCGGCTAAATTTCGTCAAAATGGGCAGTTACCCGATTTTAATCAATTTATGGACTAAACTAAAAAAAATAATTTTTAAATATTCCTTGTTATCTGCCAGTCTAAATACTGGCTTTATGGTCAATTTACAATAAAATTCGCTTGAATATTTATCCAGCCAGCAATGCGTGCTAATAATTAATAATGACTTACTTTATTCATGTTATTTCATTAACCAATCAATTTTCTAATTGTAAAAGCTGCTGATTAAAATCTGGATATTGAAGCTTTATCTCCGCGACTAATTCCTTAATTGTCGCTGGCTGGTATTTTTTCCCCATCAACTGTTGACTAAAAAGCTCCAATGGCGATGGTTCTAAACTATCAGTATAAATTTTACTAGCTGAAATTTTACCTTTATCAATATCAAAATAAAGTTCAACACCACCCCATGCAAATCTGGTTTCAAGTATATGACTAAAAGCTGGCGCTTGGCCAAAATTCCATTCCCAACTGGATTGCTTAGCATAAGTGTCAATAAAACCGGGTAAATCAGGCAAGTTAGTTGGTGAAATTATTTCTGCCTTCACTTGCTCACCATAATAGTTAAAAAAATGGTTTACTAAAGCGTTACAAACTTTTTGATGGGTGATATCAGCATCAATTTCAGCTAAATTCATTACTCTCGAACGAACAGATGTAATACCTTTGCTAATCAATTTTTTTGCATCTGGATTTAAATAACTGGCTAACCGGTTTAAATCTGTATTAATGAGCAAAGTGCCATGATGAAAACCGCGATCAAGAGTTTCAAAATAAGCTGATCCTGAAATTTTACGATCACCATGTGGGGAATGAATTACTAAATCATTTCGACCGGAAACTTCAGCACTAACCCCAACCTCTGCTAACGCCGCAATAATAATTTGGGTTGAAACGGTTTTATCATAAGCGGGTTTACCTGCCATAAAGGTAAAACAAGTATTGCCTAAATCATGAAAAACCGCACCACCACCACTGCGGCGGCGAGCTAATTTAACTCCATCTTGAGCCATCTTTCGGGTATTACACTCTTTCCATGGATTTTGTGCCCGACCAATAACGACAGTATCATTATTGCGCCAAAGAAACATAACCCGTTGCCTGACTGACATTTGACGAAAAATAGCCTCTTCAACTGCCAAATTAAACCAGGGATCAAATGATTCAGAAATAAGAAGACGTATTGAAGCCATAAAAATTTTGCCAGCCTATATTTATTTTGCTACCGCTCAGGAAGAAAAAAAATTATAACTAAAAAAGACATTTAAAAACGACGTGCCTGCCAGAAAACCTTGCGCCAGTAGATATTATTTAATGAAGAGCGGATAACGCCTTTACTGGTTGATGCATGAATAAAAGTATTATCTGTATCATAAATACCAACATGTAAACCATTTTCACCTGAGCCGGTTTTAAAAAAAACCAGATCGCCCGGCATAAGATCCTTAATATCGATACGGGTGCCATATGTTGTTTGAGCCACTGTCGTACGTGGTAATTGAATGGCAAAACGGTCACTAAAAGTCCGATAAACAAATCCGGAACAATCAATTCCACTTGATGCTAAACCACCATACCGATATGGCGTGCCATGCCATTGGAATAGTTGCTCTTTAAGTTGAGCGATGGTCATAATAGGATCAGAAAGTTGGCTTTTTAACGGCGGAGCTATTCTATTTACTGAAGAAGAACAGCCCATTAAAGTTAGATAGAATAAAAAAAGAAGGTGTTTAATTCTGATTAACATAAAGCACCTTTATCGCTTTAAGATAACTAACTGACTTTAATTAGAGTTTAATAAAAAAACAAGTTTTTATTAATGGGTGATCTTTATTTTTAGTAAACTCTGGCGTTAAAAAATAAATATCCTGCTCACTTTTTCACTTTATAATCGCTTTATTTCAGGCCGAGAAATGATCCAAATACCTAGCAAAATAAATACCACTCCCACAACTTTAACTAATGTCGCCGATTCATTAAACCAAGGCAAAGTGACTGCTGATAAATAAACTAATACATAGCTTAAACTAATGAGTGGATAAGCTTTACTTAATGCTAAAAATTTCAAGGCAAATAGCCAAAAAAACATAGAAATAGCATAGCCAATCAAACCGATAAAAATCAGCCCAAACGCTTGCCGATTTTCAAATAACCAATTAACATCCATCCATTGATGGTTTAATTTAAACTCAGGTAATAAAGTTACCCCAGCTTTAAGACAAAGCTGAGCGAAAGTGATCAATATTACACTACTGATACCCCAAAAATAACCTTTCATAAATTTAATAAAACAATACCCAGCATGATAATAAATACGCCTACCCAATGTTTTATACTGATCTTCTCTTGATAGATAAATTGGCCTATCAGTGTCACAATAACAAAATTAATACTTAACATCGGATAAGCAATACTAAGTGGTAAAATTTGTAATAATTTAAGCCAAAATAGCATGCCTAAAGCCAGTAAAATAATAGCGATTACCAGCCATTTAAAGGCTAAACTTTTTTTTGATGGCAAAACACTTTGCCAATATACCACTGCTTGCTTTTGACAAACTTGTCCAAAGCAAGTCAACAGGCTAACAATTATCAATAATAAAAAATGTGTCATGGTTGCTGATAATAAGTCATTATTGCCATTCGTGTATTGCGAACCACATGATCAGGCTTAGGAATATCATCAGGCAGACCTTCATTTCTACGCAATAAAAGAACCACTGAAATTTGTCCCTCTTTCCGGGTCTGGCTAAGCCATTTAGCAAAATTGCCTTGTTTAATTAAGCGAAATTGACTATCAGGATAATTTAAACCATATCTTAATTCACCTGATCTTTCATATAAATAAACATCACCTCGATGTAATTCCCATGCCAAACCCGCACCAACTCCAACATTATCCGCCAGCACAAATTTACTTTGTTGCAACAAAGAGATATTTTGCCGAATTAATTGCTGTGGTAATTTAGAATCGATAGTATCTTGCGGTAATGCATAACCTATCGATAAGCTCAAGGCTATCGAACAGGCCGCCCCCCACAACCAATACCTAGCTTTGGATATCAGACTAAAATAGCCAATAATCAGCCAAATACAAAAAACAGTGATACCTAATGCCAGTTTGGGCCATTCCTCTGTAGTATATAAAGGATGATCAACAAATAACCCCATGATAATCAAAGTAATAATTGCCAGTATGCCAAAGGCAATATTGGTAAATCCGTTAAATTTAAGTGGGGTTAGATTGCAATTTTTAACACAATCAACCGCATATTTTGCCATCATTAATGCAAGCGGTGCCATCACTGGCAACATATAAGTGAGTAATTTACCTTTAGCAATACTAAAAAATAGGAACGGGACAATAAACCAGCAAAGCAGAAAAAACATTTCCGGCTTGTTTTTTCGTTCCTGCCAACTCTTTAATAATGTCCCAGGTAAAAGTCCTAACCAAGGTATCACACCAAGTAAAATGATTGGAATATAAAACCAGAAAGGGGCTTTATGTTGAGCATCTTCTGATGAAAAGCGCTGAATATGTTCTACCCAGAAAAAGTAATGCCAATAATCAGGTTGATATTTATTGACAGCTAGTGCCCAGGGAAGGCTTATCAATGCCGCACTGATTATTGCTATGCCACCAAACTTAAGCATTTCAGTAAAACGTTTTTGATATAGCATAACTGGCAGCATCACGATCACCGGGATAGCTAACGCTAAAAAACCCTTAGTCATGAAGGCCATACCACAGGTAAGCCCCATGACGGCCCAGGCAAGTAACTTTGCAGCAACCGTTGGTGCTTTTAATAACCAAAAACAGCATAGCATACAAGCAGTAAGCCACATGGTAAGCATCGGATCGAGTACGCTATACGTGCCAACCGCAAATACCAAAAACATCGAAACATACATTAAAGTAGCCACAAACGCGACATTTCGATTACGCCACATTATCATCGCCAACCAGTAAATTAAGCCGGCGCTGATCATAGTTGAAAACACAGCACCGAAACGGACAGCAAAATTAGTATCACCAAATATCATTTGACTGATATTATTTATCCAATATCCGGCCACTGGCTTTTCAAAATAGCGAATATTAAGCAAATAAGGCACAATCCAATCGCATCGCAGCAACATTTCTCGACTAATTTCAGCGTAACGCGTTTCATCTGGCTGCCAGAGCAATCGACCATTTAACGGCACTAAATAAGTAAAAATGAAAAAAAGTGCTAATAAAAAATCACCTATTTTCTGTAACTGTTTAGTTAACATCAAGCACTATACCTCGTGTTGACACCCTAGCCAGCCTTCACGACCGGGAAAAGATGAACGAATAATTTTTCCTTGCGGTAAAGAATCTATATCATTTGGTATTAATTCACGCAACGGACAAAATACCATTTGCTCTGCAATCATTCTCTCTAATAAATTTTCAAATTGCATCGATTTAGACATACCTTCCACTTCAGTATGAATAGTATGAACAGGTGTTCCTACATCTTCCTGCATCGCGTTAATAATAAAATCATTAAAGTTTTCATCTTTAACCAACGTGCCAACAACTTCATCATAAGTTGGTAGTGTCACTGGAATTTGTATGGTACCAATCGAACCATCAGTTAAAATAGGACGAAACGGATGTGTACCTCGGCAATCACTATTATAGTCAAATTTAAAATTTTCTTTTGCTGTTAATACGCGTTCATCGGCTCGCCAACCTGCTACAGCTGAACATTTTACCCTAGCGCCCGTTGCAGCCTCAAGCGCATCTACGCCTAATTTAATTTGTTCGACCAATTTAGTTCTCGGCCATTTCCCTACATTAGCTTGCCAGCCTTGATGATCCCATGCATGTAACCCAACTTCATGACCTTCATTCAATGTTTGTTTCATTAAGTAGCCTAGATCATTGGCAATTTTTTTACCTGACCAGGCTGTACCGGCTAATAAAATATCCCAACCATACAGTGAGGCGGCATTCGATCTTAACATTTTCCATAAAAATTTAGGTCGAAACAGGCGCCATAAATGGCGCCCCATATTATCTGGCCCGACACTGAAAAAAAAACTGGCTCGAATTTGATATTTAGCGAGCACTTTAAGTAACTGTGGCACACCTTCTTTAGTACCTTGGTAGGTATCTACATCAATTCTTAAGCCAATTTTCTTCATTATTTTTTACCTAATTCTTCCGCGGCAGCTTGCAAGAAGAAATCTAAAGTTTCATCAATAGTCTGCTTCATATCAATAGTTGGCTCCCAATCGAGCAAGCGACGCGCATTTTCAATGCTCGGTCTACGATGCTCAACATCTTGATACCCCTTACCATAATAACTACTACTTTCAATCTTTTTGAGACCAGCAAATGGAGGAAAGAGTTTACGTAACGGATGTTTTTCAAAACTGTCAAGTAACATATCAGCTAATTGAGCAATACTTGCTTCATTGGTTGGATTACCAATATTGATAATTTGACCATCGCATTTTTCATCTTTATTTTCAATAATACGAAATAATGCTTCAATACCATCTTTAATATCGGTAAAACAACGCTTTTGAGCACCACCATCAACTAATTTTATTGGTGAACCCTCGACCAAATTTAAAATTAATTGGGTGATTGCCCTTGAGCTACCAATACGGGCAGAATGTAAACTATCTAGTCGTGGACCCATCCAATTAAACGGTCTAAATAGAGTGAATTTCAACCCTTCTTTAACACCATATGCCCAAATAACGCGATCCAATAACTGTTTAGAAACAGAATAAATCCAACGCTGTTTGTTAATTGGCCCTACAATCAAACGAGAGGTATCTTCATCAAATTCTTTATCATCGCACATCCCATAAACTTCAGAAGTTGATGGGAAAATAATACGTTTATTATATTTTACACAATAACGCACTATCTTTAAGTTTTCTTCAAAGTCTAATTCAAAAACTCTTAATGGATTACGGGTATATTCAATCGGTGTTGCAATAGCAACCAGGGGCAGAATGATGTCACATTTTTTAATATGATATTCAATCCACTCAGTATGAATACTAATATCACCTTCAACAAAATGGAAACGCTGATCATCACCAAAACGGGGATCATTAATAAAACGTGAAACAGCAGAAGAACTAATATCCAAGCCATAGATATCATAGTGTCCATCAGCTAATAAACGTTCGGTTAAGTGATTACCAATAAAACCATTAACCCCCAAAATTAAAACGCGCTTACGGCGTTTCACCTGTGCAGTCGGTTTTGCCCCCACCCGCACACCCGTCACAATCCCCATTTCAGCCGCTAAACGCGATCCTTCAACATATAAACCCAATCCACACTGGCCAGTTAGGATCTCAAGCACGTCTTGACCACAAGCTATTTGCAATGGCTCAGTAGAAATGATTGTACCAGGTAATTTATCATGTGATTTTTCTAACACTCGGCCACGCCAGACAATCATTTTACTCTCAGCTAAATAGGTAAATGCACCCGGATATGGCTCGGTCACTGCTCGTATTAGGTTATTCACTTCAGTAGCAGATTTAGCCCAATCAATTAAACCATTTTCAGCGCGGCGACGGCCAAAATAGGTTGCCTGACTCTCATCCTGTGGTGTTGCTGAATAATCACCCATTTTAATTAACGGTAATGTATCAGCTAACAGCTGTTCGGAGGCGTGACGAATTTTCTCATGTAACACTAATGCGGTATCAGTTGCATCAATGGCAACTTTTTTCTGCGCAATAATATCACCCGCATCGGCCTTAGCTATCATCTTATGGAGCGTGACACCAGTCTCTGTTTCGCCATTTAAAATAGCCCAATTAATCGGCACACGACCACGATATTTAGGCAGTAAAGAACCATGTAGGTTGAAAGCACCTTTAGGGGCTAGTGCCAATAACTCTTGACTCAGCATGTGACGATAGTAAAAAGAGAAAATGACATCAGGTTGCATTTTCTCAATACGCTCAATCCAAAGTGAATGATTGACATTTTCTGGCGCAAATACAGGCAAGCCCATCTCAGCTCCCAAGCGTGCAACTGAGGAAAAGAAATGATTCTCTTTTGGATCATCTGTATGTGTAAAAACAGCCTGAATTTCAAAACCCGCCTTCTTTAGCGCCTTTAATCCCACACAACCAATATCATGGTAAGCAAAAACAATAGCTTTCATTATTTTTTTTCCTGATTTTCGTTAGTATCATGATGAATACCAACTATCTTTTGAATGAAGTAACGGGGTCGGGCACGAACATCATTGTACATCCTGCCAATGTATTCACCGAGTAATCCCATGGCAATAAACTGCGCACCAATAAATATAAATAGAATAGCAAACAGGGTAAAAACACCCTCTGCAGCCCACATGGAACCAAATATAAGACGTAAGATAATTAGCAGAACCGCCAGAAAAAATCCACTTGCTGCAATAAAACTACCAACCACACTCAATAAACGTAATGGGGTAGTCGTTAAACAAGTAAGTAAATCAAACATTAAATTTATTAGCTTCATAAAGCTATATTTTGAATCACCAAACTCACGTTCTGCATGGGCCACATCGATTTCGATCGTTCTTCGAGCAAAGGTATTTGCTAAAATGGGAATAAATGTACTACGTTCATGACACTGTAGCATCGCATTAATAATATTACGCCGATAAGCCCGCAACATGCAGCCATAATCGCCCATGGTGCGCCCTGTTGCTTTGGTGATCATGGCATTAATAATTTTCGACGCCGTTTTACGAAACCAAGAATCTTGCCGATTCATCCGCCTAGTGCCAACTACGTCATAGCCCTGCTCGGCTACCTGTACCAAATTGGGGATCTCTTCAGGTGGATTTTGTAAATCAGCATCTAATGTGATCACAAGATCGCCAGTTGCCTGTTTAAAACCCGCCATAATGGCAGAATGCTGTCCATAATTACGATTTAAAATTACGGCAATAACATGATTTGCCGAATTTTCTGCAGCCTCTATTAGCAAGTTAGCGGAATTATCAGCACTACCATCATCAACTAAAATTAATTCATATGGCTGTTTCAATCTCTGACAAGCAGCCAATGTTCTTTCCAATAATTGGGGTAAACTTTGCTTTTCGTTATAAATAGGGATAACGATAGAAACTTTCTTTATTTCTTCAAAATCATTTTGAACAGGCACTATTTCAGCTCCGAAAAAATTTCATTAATAGCAGCAACAACGCGATCAACATCTTGAGCACGCATATCAGGGAATAGTGGCAATGAACATAAGGTAGCCGAGTTCCATTCAGAATTAGGTAGAGAAAGTGATGGATAATGTTCTCTATAATATTTCTGCGTATGAGCCGCTCGAAAATGCAGACCTGTACCAATATTCTTCTCTTTTAAGCGTTCCATAAAACTATCACGGTTAATACCACAGATTGTTTCATCAACGCGCACCATAAACAGATGATTGGCATGCAAATGAGGATAATCAGGCACATCCAGCATTTTTAACGGCAACTTGGCTAGCGCTTGTCGATAGTAAGCAACAAGTTCAGCACGACGTTTATTTATTTGGGTTAATTTTTTTAATTGAACAACTGCAATTGCAGCATGAATATCAGAAAGATTATATTTAAATCCAGGTTCAACAACTTCAGCCTGTGGTTTACGGCCTTGTATTTGTCGATCGAAGGCATCCACACCTAAACCATGAAATTTTAAACATCGCAAGCGGGTGGCTAAAGCATCATCATCAGTAGCAACTAAGCCACCCTCGGCGCAAGTAATATTTTTAATCGCATGAAATGAAAAAATAGCCGTGCCTTGTTGACCAATCCATTGATTTTGATACTGAGTACCTACGGCATGAGCAGCATCTTCGATCAATGCGATATTATTTCTTTGTGCAATCTCACGTAACGCATTAAGATCGCATGGTGCACCGGCATAATGTACCGGTATAATCGCTTTTGTCTTAGGGGTAATTGCCTTCTCAACGACATCAGGCTGAACCATTAAAGTATCACGATCAACATCAATCATGATCGGTTTTGCCCCTAACAAGGTAATCATATTAATGGTTGACACCCATGTTAATGAGGGGGTAATAACTTCATCTCCAGGACCAATTCCTAAGGCCATAAGCGTTATATGCATACCTGCTGTTGCCGAACAAAAAGCAATTGCATGCTGACAACCAAACTTATGGCGAAAGTCTTCTTCGAGTTGATGATTTTGCGGTCCAGTGGTGATCCAACCAGAACGTAATACATTTTCTACCGCCCGGATCTCTTCGTCACCTATTGCTGGGCGAGAAAAAGGAAGAAAATCATTCATGAGATTAACCTACTAACAATTCGTCTAATATTTTTTAGAGTTAGTTGTCTATAATATCATAAAATAGCTTAACTACACATCAACATGACAATAACTTTCCAATATAATCAGTTAGAAAGCGTTCAAATAATAAATATATAAAGCTCAAACGCTGACTTAAGTGACTCAAGTAGAATAGAAAACTCATTAATTGCCAAAAAATTCTTATCACTAAGAAAGTAACCCAATAACAAAAATAAGGGAATTTAAAAGCATTATTAGCATAACTTTCACTAATAAAATTGTTTGGCTTACAAAATCTCGTATAACTAATCTATTAAAGGTATCTTTATTTTTTAAGATTATTTTGGCATTCGTAAATAATAAAAAAGCCGCTTTAGCGGCTTTTTAGCATATAATAATTCATTATTTATGAGGCTTTATCTTTTCAACCCGGCCTTTCAACTTTTGCCCTGGTCTAAAAGTCACCACTCGGCGAGCAGTGATGGGAATATCTTCTCCAGTCTTTGGATTTCGACCTGGGCGTTGACTTTTATCACGCAGATCAAAATTACCAAACCCTGACAGTTTCACCTGCTCCCCATTTTCTAATGAACGACGAACTTCTTCAAAGAAAAGTTCAACTAGGTCTTTCGCATCACGTTTGCTTATACCCAGTTTTTCGAACAGACTTTCTGACATTTCAGCTTTTGTAAGCGCCATAGGTTTAGTCCCTCAAGGATGCTTGGAATCGCCGTTTTAACGCAGCAACACATTTATCAACAGTTGCGGCAATCTCTTCTTCTTCCAGAGTACGGTTTGTATCCTGCAAGATTAAGCTAATAGCAAGGCTCTTATAACCTTCCGCTACACCTTTACCACAGTACACGTCAAACAAGTTTATGCCAACTATATGATTTATGCCAATTTTCTTGCATTCAGCCAATATATCCGCTGTTGCTACCTCTTGTGGAACTACAACAGCAATATCTCGTCGATTGGCAGGGAAACGTGAAATCATATTTGCTTTAGGAATAACACGTTCTGCAACGGAATCCCACAACAATTCAAAAACCAGTGTCCGACCATGCAAATCTAGCTTATTTTCCAGTTCTGGATGAATAACACCTACATATCCAATATAATTATTATTCAGATAAATCCCAGCGTTCTGTCCAGGATGAAGTGCAGGATTAGAGTGAGCCTTATAAATAATATTGTCTAATTTTCCGGTTAATTCCAGTATTGCTTCAACGTCACCTTTTATATCAAAAAAATCAACCGCGCGTTTTTCTTGTGACCAGTGCTCTTCATAGCGATTGCCAGTGATCACGCCTGCTAACATCAATTCTTGCCGAATACCCTGTTCTGCTGATACATCCGGTACAAATCGTAATCCAGTTTCAAACAATCGAATACGATTTTGTTGGCGGTTTTGATTGTAAATTACTGTCGCTAATAAGCCAGGTAATAAAGAAAGCCGCATTGCTGACATATCAGTTGAAATAGGATCAGGTAAAATCATTGCATCGGAACCTGGATGCAGCAGTTGCTGAATTTTAGGATCAACAAAACTATAGGTAATCGCTTCATTGTAACCACGATCAATTAATAACGTTTTCACCCGCTTTAATGGCAGAATTGACTCACAACGAGGGGTCATGACTAAATCAGCATGTAACGGTACATTGGGTATATTATTATAACCATAAACACGGGCGACTTCTTCAATCAAATCTTCCTCAATTTGCATATCAAAGCGCCAAGATGGAGCAACCACTTGCCAACTATCTTGCTCACCAATCACTTGGCATCCTAAGCGCTGAAGGATCTGAGTGACCTTGATATCCGGGATACAATGACCTATTAAACGATCAAGCTTTTGCCGAGTCAGTGTTATGTTTGCCATTGTTGGTAAGCTAGTTTGCTGGCTAACATCAATAATATTTCCCACCTCTCCACCACAAATCTCAACAATTAATCTGGTTGCGCGCTCCATGGCTTTATATTGCAGCTGTGGATCGACACCCCGTTCAAAACGGTGTGAAGCCTCAGTATGAAGACCATAATTACGGGCCCGACCAGCAATTGCTAATGGAGCAAAAAAAGCACTTTCTAACAGGATATTAGTGGTATTTTGATGGACACTGGAATGCTTGACACCAAAAATACCGGCAATCCCTAAGGCACCATTGTCATCGGCAATAACTAAAGTATCTGGTTTCAAAGTCACCTCACTGTCATCAAGCAAAACTAATGTTTCATTCGGTTTTGCCATTCGAACAATTATCGCGCCATTTAAACGATCCAGATCATAAGCATGTAAGGGCTGACCTAACTCTAATAATACAAAATTAGTAATATCAACCACAGGATCAATTGCACGGATCCCCCCACGACGTAATTTTTCTCTCATCCAGATAGGGGTTTGTACTGTAATATCAATGCCTTTTATTACTCGCCCTAAAAAACGTGGGCACGCCATAGGCGCTTCCACCCGTATAGGAAAAACGCTAGCATCACTGCCTTTAACCGGTTCAATCTTTTCCGTATTTAATGCAAGGCTATTGATAGCCGCTATATCGCGTGCGATACCTAAAATACTTAAACAATCAGCACGATTCGGCGTCAAACTCACTTCGAAAATGTGGTCATCAAGTTGCAAGTAGTTACGAATATCGATACCAATAGGCGCGTCTTGTGGTAGCTCAATAATGCCTGTATGGTCATCAGAAATGGCAAGTTCTGAATAAGAACAAAGCATACCCTCAGAAAGCTCACCGCGTAGTTTTGTTGCTTTTATTTTAAAATTATCGGGTAAAACTGCGCCAATGGTTGCCACAGCGACTTTTAATCCTTGACGGCAATTGGGTGCTCCACAAACAATATTGAGTAACTGTTCTGTGCCAATATTGACCTTAGTCATGCGCAATTTATCTGCATTAGGATGTTGCACACATTCTACAATCTCGCCAACTAACACACCTTGGAATTGACCGGCAACAGGTTTAACATCATCAATCTCCAAACCTGCCATCGTCATTTGCTCTGATAAGGCTTCACTGCTTATTGCTGGATTTACCCATTCACGTAACCAAAATTCACTCAATTTCATATGATAATCCTGCCTTATCTAAATTGTTTAAGAAAACGAAGATCATTTTCAAAAAAAGCACGTAAATCGGTCACGCCATAACGTAACATTGTTAAGCGCTCCATTCCCATTCCAAAGGCAAAACCAGAATATAAGTCAGGATCAATACCAACATTGCGTAATACATTTGGATGTACCATGCCACAACCTAACACTTCTAACCATTTACCATTTTTAATCATCACATCAACTTCAGCTGAAGGTTCAGTGAATGGAAAATATGATGGTCGAAAACGAACGCGGGTTTTTTCTTCAAAAAAATGATTTAAAAAGTCATGAAGTGTACCTTTTAAATTGGTAAAACTAATATTTTTATCAACAATCAAGCCTTCTGTCTGATGGAACATTGGCGTATGGGTTTGATCATAATCATTACGGTACACACGACCAGGAGCAATAATACGAATTGGTGGTTGTCTACCTTTCATAGTACGAATTTGCACACCTGAAGTTTGTGTACGTAATAGCCGCGTAGTATCAAACCAGAAAGTATCATGTGAAGCTCGAGCAGGATGGTGTGCTGGAATATTTAAAGCATCAAAATTGTGATAATCATCTTCTATTTCCGGGCCAGAAACAACAGAAAAACCAAGTTCACCAAAGAATTCTTCAATACGATCAATGGTACGGGTTACAGGATGAAGACTACCATTTTCGGTTTGGCGACCGGGTAATGAAATATCGATTTTTTCTGCCGCTAATCGAGCATTTAAGATTGCATTTTCTAACTGCTCTTTACGCATATTCAATGAATGCTGAACTTCTTGTTTTGCCTGATTAATAATCGCTCCTGCTGCAGGGCGCTCTTCTGCAGGTACATCACGCAACGTTGACATCTGTAGTGTTAAATGGCCTTTTTTACCTAAAAACTCAACACGCACTGAATCCAACGCAGCAACATCCTGAGCTTTTTCTATGGCTGCTTTTGCCTGCGCAACCAACTCGACGAGATGTGGCATTGTTCCCTCTTCTTACGACCCTTTGGCCTAATCATTGTTGAAAATAAAATTTTTTAGCAATTACTAACAAAAAAGCCTCCATTTGGAGGCTTATCGCGGTTTTTCGTTTCTTTTCTTAAATACGCGAAAGCCCCAAATTTTAGGTGCTAAAATAAAAAAAGAAACGAAAAAAAACAATTTTCATCTTTAAGCAGCTATTCATGAAATAACTCTTATTTATAATACACAGGGTCATCGATAATAAAAAAGAGGGAGCTAAGCCCCTCTTAATTTAACTGATTTAAGCTAATGCACTTTTTGCTTTCTCGACTAATGCTGCAAATGCAACTTTATCAAAAACAGCAATATCAGATAAGATCTTACGGTCAATTTCAATTGAGGCTTTTTTCAAACCATTAATAAAGCGACTATAAGACAAACCATTCTGACGAGCAGCAGCATTAATACGTGCGATCCATAATTGACGGAACTGACGCTTACGCTGACGACGGTCACGATAAGCATACTGACCGGCTTTAATTACCGCCTGGAAAGCAACACGATAAACACGCGAACGAGCACCATAGTAACCTTTCGCTTGCTTTAATATTTTTTTGTGACGTGCGCGGGCTATTACACCACGTTTTACGCGAGCCATACATTTCTCCTATCACTTCGAATTAAATTCGATAATCTTAAACTAAAAAACCAAACTTATGCGTATGGCAAACAAGCCACAACCAAACCCAGATCACCTTTAGAAACCATGGTCTTTGGTCGTAAATGACGCTTACGCTTAGTTGACTTTTTAGTCAGAATATGACGAAGGTTAGCATGCTTACGCTTAAAACCACCACTGGAAGTTTTTTTAAAACGTTTTGCCGCACCACGTACTGTTTTAATCTTTGGCATTATAAATATCCACTTCGCATTGTTAATTATAACTAACTAGCCAGGCGAATAGTTTTCTACCTAAATAGAACACTATTACTTGGTTGCCTAACTATTTCTTTTTCGGTGCAAGCACCATGATCATCTGACGGCCTTCGATCTTAGATGGAAAAGATTCGACGACTGACATGTCATCCAAATCGTTTTTGATACGATTAAGCATATCAATACCGATTTGCTGGTGCGCCATTTCACGACCACGAAACCGTAACGTGATTTTGGCTTTATCACCATCTTCCAGAAAGCGAATCAGGTTGCGTAGTTTGACCTGATAATCACCTTCATCTGTACCAGGTCGGAATTTAATTTCCTTTACCTGAATAACTCTTTGCTTCTTTTTCTGCTCTTTGAGCGATTTACTCTTCTCATAGAGGAATTTGCCGTAATCCATGATACGGCAAACCGGCGGCTCGGCATTTGGACTGATTTCGACTAAATCAACACCAGCTTCCTCGGCTTTTTCAAGAGCTTCTTTTAGACTGACAATACCAATCTGCTCACCATCTAAACCAGTTAAACGAACTTCAGAAGCCCGAATCTCCGTATTAATACGATTCGGGCGCGCCGTTTGAATTCTTTTTCCGCCTTTAATACCTTATTCCTCCAGTTGATAAATACGACGAGTGCGAATTTCATCAAGCACTCTTTCTGCAAATTCTGTGACGTCAAATGTTCCTAAATCCTTCCCATTACGGGTTCGAACAGATACCTGATTCGATTCAACTTCTTTATCACCACAAACTAACATATAAGGAACACGACGCAAAGTATGCTCACGAATTTTAAAGCCTATTTTCTCGTTTCTCAAGTCTGCTTTTACACGAATACCAAAATTACTCAATTTTTCTACTACTTTTTGTACAAAATTTGCCTGTGCATCCGTGATATTAATTATAACAATTTGTAATGGCGCTAACCAGGTTGGGAAGAAACCAGCATACTGCTCAGTTAAAATTCCAATAAAACGTTCAAGTGATCCTAAAACAGCGCGATGGATCATCACAGGCACCTGACGTTCATTATTTTCATCTACATAGGAAGCACCTAAACGACTCGGTAATGAGAAATCGAGCTGTACAGTACCACATTGCCAAGCCCGATCCAAACAATCATACAGAGTAAATTCAATTTTAGGCCCATAAAATGCCCCTTCACCAGGTTGATACTCAAATTCAATATCCTCTAGTGCTTTAGCCAGATCGCTTTCTGCACGATCCCACTGCGCATCAGTACCTATCCGTTTTTCTGGTCGGGTTGACAATTTAACGGCAATTTTTTCAAATCCAAAGGTTGCATAAACATCATAAATCATTTTAATGCAACTTTTCACTTCAGCTAAAATCTGATCTTCAGTACAAAAAATATGCGCATCATCTTGGGTGAAACCACGTACGCGCATCAAGCCATGCAAAGCGCCAGATGGCTCATTACGATGACAACTACCGAACTCTGCCATGCGTAATGGTAAATCACGATAAGATTTCAAACCTTGATTAAATATCTGTACATGCCCTGGGCAATTCATCGGTTTTATACAATATTCTCGGTTTTCCGATGATGTGGTAAACATATTTTCTTTATAGTTTTCCCAGTGACCTGTTTTTTCCCAAAGAATGCGATCCATCATTAATGGACCTTTTACTTCCTGATATTGATATTCAGTCAATTTACTTCGAATAAAGGTTTCCAATTCACGAAATATTACCCAACCATCATTATGCCAAAACGCCATACCTGGTGCTTCTTCCTGCATATGATAAAGATCAAGTTGTTTACCTATCTTACGATGATCGCGCTTGGCCGCTTCTTCTAAACGCAATAAATAAGCAGCTAACTGTTTTTTACTAGCCCAAGCTGTTCCATAGATCCTTTGTAGCATTTTATTGTCGCTATTACCGCGCCAATATGCACCAGCTACTTTTTGTAATTTAAAGTAATGACAAAAACGCATATTAGGCACATGCGGCCCACGACACATATCAATATATTCTTCATGATAATAAAGTCCTGGATGATCATTTTTATTAATATTTTCATCCAAAATTTTAACTTTATAATCCTCAGCTCGAGCAACAAACGTATCCCTCGCTTCCTGCCAACTAACCCGCTTTTTGATAACATCATAGTTCTTTTCAGCAAGTTCGTGCATCCGCTGCTCAAGTTTTTCTAAATCTTCCTGGGTTAAAGCGTGTTCCAAATCAACGTCATAATAAAAACCATTTTCAATGATAGGACCAATTGCCATTTTAGTCGTTGGCCATAATTGCTTAATTGCATGGCCGAGTAAATGTGCGCATGAGTGACGAATAATCTCTAACCCTTCGAGATCTTTACTGGTAATAATAGCTAATTGAGCATCATTATTAATCAATTCACTCGCATCAACAAGTTCACCATTAACACGACCGGCTATACAGGCTTTTGCAAGGCCTGAGCCAATATCATTTGCAATATCCATGACTGAAACAGCATGCTTATATTGACGTTGACTTCCGTCAGGAAGAGTAATAACTGGCATTTAAAATCCTTAATTTACAGTGGTGACCCATACGCAAGATCACATGTATGTATAGAAATATATTTTTATTAAATATGAGTTAAAGCAATTTCTTACTTCACCTTGTAAGTGATGTACGTGATAAATAGCCAAAATAGGGCAAAAGGAATACGTACTTGCATTAACTTAGCCGCGCATATTACCACTATAAAGGTCTAATTAATAGATTAAATCTTGGCTAATAAGAATAAAATGCTAAAAAACCAGTGACAAAATAATTGTCAGCTAGTTAAATTTTGATTAATTAAGCTAATTTAAAATTATTTTTTATTATACAATGGAATAGCAATAAAAAACTAGATTAGTTTATCGCTAAAATTTTTATTCGTGTTGGTAGCACCGTGTTTTTTAGTAAAAATCGATTGTGGTAAAAAGTATTATCAATTTTTTTATGATAAATCAAAAATTAATCTATCATGGCTATTGAATTGTATGCGTTTTTAATTTTCCAAAGATAGCGCGGTGCTTGTGCATTTGGGTGTTTTGTTTGAATATGTTGATAAAACTCTTCTGCTGACAACTTATTAATTTTATCGATCGCAATATGACGATTTTTATCAAAAATCCGTAATAATGCGCCAGCACCATTAACATAAGCAACCACAGTTGCATAATAAAGTACTTTAGGATCATGAATACCGAATAAATGATTATCTTGAATAAAACGAATATAGGCTGTTCCCACATCAATATTAATTGCCGGATCTTTAAGTTGACTGGTGGTAGGTTGCCCCGCTTTACCTTGTAAGCGATACGCTTCACGACCAGCAGTAGAAGCCTTAACTTGCATTAAACCTATCGCATTGGATTTACTCACTGCATTAACACGAAAATTAGATTCCACTTGAATAATCGCTCTAATTAAGTTTTCATCAATAGCATAGCGTTGCGCCGCTTGTCTAATTACAAGATCGTAAGGCGTTTTTAACGGTACACTTTCGGTTTGTTCCTCCATGAAATAGCGTAGATAATCGTTCTGATAGACTGTTTTTGGGCTATTAGATTGTTTGCTTGAGCAGCCTATTAATAAAATAATCAATACGAGCCCACAACATTTAAATTTCACCTTGCACCAATCCTCTAATGGCATGATTCTCTTTAGCATAGCCTAATAGGATAAAAATAAAAATTACCCCCTTTAACATTGAGTTGTGAAGAGGCTCTCATATCTGCTATCAACATTATAATTACAATAATTGATCTTATTGACATCTTTCATATATAGTTGATAATCATTGTCATTAAAGTGCAGTTTACTTCTTTATTACCGGAAAACACTTATGTATAAAAGATCCAAACTTTCATCTAAGCACACTTTTACTGGTTTAATAATTGCTATTCTTATTCTTTTTAATCCAATCGCATACGCAAAAAAATTTACCGTCGTCACTACTTTTACTATTATTCAAGATATTGCGCAAAATGTGGCCGGTAATGCAGCCATTGTCCAATCAATTACCAAACCTGGAGCAGAAATTCATGAATATCAACCAACTCCTAAAGACATATTAAAAGCGCATAATGCTGATTTAATTTTATGGAATGGATTAGGACTTGAAACATGGTTTAATCGTTTTTTTGAAAACTTCAAACATATTCCTGCCGTTACTGTGACTAAAGGAATAAAAGCGATGGCTATCCGAGAAGGTGAATATCAAGGTAACCCTAATCCTCATGCCTGGATGTCTGCCCAAAATGCATTGATCTATATCGAAAATATTCGAGCAGCACTGGTAAAATATGACCCTAAAAATGCAGATATTTATAACCAAAATGCGAAAATATATGCCAGTAAAATTAGTAAAATTGATGCACCATTACGGAAAAGACTAGCACAAATTCCACAGCAAAAACGCTGGTTAGTTACTAGTGAAGGTGCTTTTAGTTATCTCGCTAAAGATTATGGTTTTAAAGAAGCTTACTTGTGGCCAATTAATGCAGAAGAACAAGGTTCACCACAACAAGTTCGTAAAGTTATTGATATTGTAAAAAAATACCATATTCCAGTCGTATTTAGCGAAAGTACCGTCTCTGATAAACCAGCGAAACAAGTGAGTCGAGAAACCGGGGCGCAGTATGGTGGTGTACTTTATGTTGACTCTCTCTCTACTTCAGATGGCCCGGTTCCTACATATATAGAATTATTAAAAACTACCGTTGATACTATTGCAAAAGGTTTTGGTCAATAATAATGCGCGATAATATTTTTTACGAAAAACCTAACTTAATTGTTGATAATGCTACCGTTACATACAGTAACGGGCATACTGCCATTTATGATGCCAGCTTCAATATTACTGGTGGAACAATTTGCGCACTAGTAGGCGTCAATGGTAGTGGTAAATCAACGCTATTTAAAACAATAATGGGTTTAGTGTCACCAACAAAAGGACGCGTTACATTAAACAATGCTGCAATCAAAACAGCACTTAAACAAAATATTATTGCTTATGTACCACAAACTGAAGAGGTTGATTGGAACTTTCCGGTTCTCGTTGCCGATGTCGTCATGATGGGCCGCTACAGTAAAATGGGATTTTTACGTATTCCAAGCCAGCAAGATAAACGAATTGTTGCTGATGCTATAGCACGTGTTGATCTGACGGGTTTAGAACAACGCCAAATCGGTGAGCTTTCTGGTGGTCAAAAGAAAAGAGTTTTTCTTGCACGAGCTTTGGCCCAAGAAGGAAAAGTACTACTCCTTGATGAACCTTTTACTGGTGTCGATGTAAAAACAGAAAATGCGATTATTGAGCTTTTACGTTCATTACGTAGCAATGGCTATTTAATTTTGGTTTCTACTCATAACTTAGGAAGCGTACCTGAATTTTGTGATCAAGTTATTTTAGTAAATCGAACTATATTAGCTAGCGGACCTATCGAAACAACGTTTACTCAAAAAAATCTTCAACTTGCTTTTGGCGGTGTACTACGTCATATTAATCTGTCTGGTGCAGATCTTCACGATGACGATGACCCTCGTTCATTGACTGTTATTACTGATGATGAAAGAGCCGCGGTTTTTTATGGCCACCATGAACAAACATCTGTTATTAAAAAGCAACCGGAGAAATAAATCATGTTGGATCTATTACTTCAGCCCTTTGAATATAACTACATGGTCAAAGCAATTTGGGTCAGTGCTATTGTTGGCGCAGTCTGTGCTTTTCTTTCTGCTTATCTAATGTTAAAGGGCTGGTCGTTAATGGGCGATGCCCTTTCTCATTCAGTTGTTCCTGGTGTGGCAGGCGCCTATGCACTTGGTTTTCCCTATTCTGTAGGGGCGTTTTTTACCGGTATTCTAGCTGCACTCTCTATGACCTTAGTACGCCATATTTCAAGCCTGAAAGAAGACGCAATAATTGGTTTTATTTTTTCCACATTCTTCGCCAGCGGATTGCTAATCCTTTCATTAAATCCGATTTCAGTGAATGTACAAACCATTATCTTTGGCAATATTTTAGGTATTGCAGATGAAGATGTACTACAAGTTGAAATTATTATTGCCATTTCTTTTATTGTACTTATGTTTATATGGAAAGATTTACTTGTCGTATTTTTTGATGAAAATCATGCCCGCTCTATTGGACTAAATCCGCTAAAATTAAAAATTATCTTTTTTACCCTATTAAGCGCATGTACGGTTGCTGCTTTACAAACAGTGGGAGCCATACTTGTCATTGCAATGGTGATTACACCTGGTGCAACAGCTTATTTACTCACGGATCAATTCAAACGGTTACTTATTATTGCCGTATTGATTGGATTTACCTCTAGTGCGCTTGGCGCTTACATCAGTTATTTTATTAATGGTGCCACAGGCGGAATTATTGTTACCTTACAAACGCTAATTTTTCTTTTTGCGTTCTTTTTTGCGCCTAAATATGGTTTATTCGCTTCCCGCCAAAAAGCACGCCAAGAAATTGTACACCTCAAACAGTTAGAACAAGAGGTGAGCAACAATGAATAATCTGATGGAATTATTAATAACACCTTTTATTTTTCCTTTTATGCAAAAAGCCCTCATTACCGCCCTTGTAACCGGAACAGTATGCGCTATTCTGTCCTGCTTTTTGATACTTAAGGGTTGGTCTTTAATGGGTGATGCTATTTCACATGCTGTATTACCCGGCATCGTTATTGCCTTTGTTATTGGTATTCCTTTATCAATTGGCGCTTTTATGTCAGGAATTTTTTGTGCAGTTGCGACCGGTTATTTAAAAGAAAATAGCCGTATAAAAGAAGATACTGTCATGGGGATTGTTTTTTCTGGTATGTTTGCTTTTGGATTAGTACTATTTGCACGGATTGACACAGATCAACATCTGACTCATATTCTTTTTGGTAATATCCTTGGCATTACTACAACAGAATTTAAACAAACACTTTGGATTTCAGGTTTTACTATCGCGATTATGCTATTAAAACGCAAAGATTTTATGCTCTATTGTTTTGATCCTAATCAGGCAAAGGTTATTGGTTTACCCGTTACACTTTTACATTATGGATTACTCTCTTTATTAGCGCTCACTATTGTTGCATCTTTACAAGCAGTAGGAATAATATTGGTCATTGCCATGCTTATTTCGCCTGGAATTATCGCTTTTACACTATGCCAAAATTTCAATCGAATGCTAATTATTGCCGTTATTGCCTCGACCACATCCTCTTTAATTGGCACTATTCTGAGTTTTCATATTGATGCAGCAACTGGGCCTTGTATTGTATTAACTCAAGCAATTTATTTTATATTTGCATTAATCTACAATTTTATTAGTAAAATAAAAAAACGTTCTTTTTCCAATAAAATTTCAATACGCTCTTAAGAAATATATTAAAAAAATAATTAGCAAAAATTAGGACTATCTTATTTATTACAGGATATGATCCTATTTTTTTATTAGACTATTTATTAACTACAGACTGTAATAGTAGGAGTTCAGAAATTGAAATTAATATTGAAATAACCAGAACGCAAATAAGTAATAGTTGATTGTTGAAATTAATATTTTACTATCATAAAGCTTTTAACTAAAGCTAAATTAAAAAAACAATATATCTAACAATCGCAGCGGACTATATATTGTAATTAATTGATGTTAAAAATTAATTAAACGGAATTTTGTCAAATCTGGTTAGTAAAGTAGTTTAGCTTTCCTTATAGACTGTAATAAGCGCCAAAAAATATCAACGCCATTATTTGTTAAATTACTATAATCACACCAGCAATAATAGTTTTATTGCTAGATAAGTCATGATTAATAATCTTCGTGCAACTGTTTAATAAAATTATTTTCCAATTGATTATAATATAAGAAAACTACCAGCCCAAGATATTCATCATAAAATAAAGTATTCCCCCTATTATAAGCGGTAATATATACAGAATAAAAAACTGCTGGAAAATAGTATGACGAGGAATAGTAATTTTGGCTTCTATCTCTTCTTTTGATACTTCAACCCCTTTTGCTCTTTCAAAAATAAGGTGATCTTCAATACTCTCTTTAATAAATTTCAATTGACGATTCATTCTGTTACCTGAAGCACTCAAAGCTTGACCAACAAACACTAAGAAAAACAGCAAAATAAAACCGACATTAGCTGTTGAAAACCCCATATGGGTACTGGGAATTGGTGAATGATGCCAAAAAAAGTCTAAAAAAGCTGTGTTTTGTCGTATGATATGAGCCATAATTTTAATAAAGTCATTGGCTACAGCATTTAAGCCATCCCCCTGCAAACCTTGCTTTTCTGCTAGCAAAACTAATGAAACTAATGTAGACAACAGTGCTAATGAAAAAACTATCCACCCTAAAACACGCTTTCCAATAGCGATATAAAATGCTGTTTGATAATTCATCCATACTCCTCAAATTTCTATATTATGTTTATACTAAATGACAAAATATTATCAAAAATATATAAATGTTATTTTATCACTAATCAAAATTAACCTTCATTTATCTATATTAAAAGATTTCTTTATTTTAAGTTGATAGAATTAATCAGCAAATTATGAATAATAGGAGTGCTTTTAATGTCTCATAAGCTATCTATCAAAGCTGCTATTTTTGACATGGATGGGTTATTAATTAATTCTGAACCCCTTTGGAGCCAAGCAGAAAAAGAAATTCTTAGTAAACTTGGCGTTAATACCTCAATTGCCAATCAACTCCCTGACACACTTGGATTACGTATTGATCAAGTTATACAACTGTGGTACTCAGTTGCCCCCTGGCAAGGAACCTCATTAGAAGAGGTTGAACAAAAAATTGTTAAACGTGTACTTGAACTTATAGAAGAACAACGAACTTTATTACCGGGTGTTAAACATGCACTTCAACTATGCCAAGATCATAATTTAAAAATTGGTTTAGCTTCAGCTTCACCAAAGCATATATTAGAAAAAGTACTCACTATGTTTAATATACGCGATTACTTTTCAACCGTAGTATCAGCAACGCCATTACCCTATAGTAAACCCCATCCAGAAGTTTACTTACAAGCAGCAAAATTGCTAGATATTGAACCAACCCATTGTGTGGCTTTTGAAGACTCTTTCCATGGCATGATTGCTGTTAAAGCTGCACGTATGCGTAGTATTGTTGTCCCCCACAAAGATTACTTCGCGGATCTACGTTGGACATTAGCTGACTTCAAGCTCACTAGCCTGGTTGAATTAACAACAAAGCATATCGTTTAAATTTCATGGATTGGCAGTAATTTGCTACATCAGTATACTGCCAAACTGGTGTATTATCATTTTTCTTACAAAAAATTACTCTTATTATTTAATAAATAAGATATTTTTTTCGATTACACTACTCAAACCAAGCCAAAACTATTATACTTTGCAAACTGTATAAATAAACAGTTGGATATTATCTGCTATGACTGCCACCGGGCATCTGCTTTTTTCAGTATCATCATTGATTCTTGTGCATAAACTAGCAATTACACCCGAGTTTGCACATGGTGATTGGCTTCATTTATTAGCCGGTGCATTACTTGGCGCTCTGCTACCCGATATAGACCATCCATCATCTCATCTAGGACGTTTATTTCGTTTTATTTCTGTTCCAATTTGTCGTTTATGTGGCCACCGCGGTTTTACCCATAGTTTACTTGCATGGTTGCTCATTATGTTATTATCAACTCAACTTCCCAATAGTTACTGGCTTTCTGAAGCGCTGGTTCAAGCATTTTTATTGGGTTATTTCAGTCATTTAGTTGGGGATATGTTAACCGCAAAAGGGATTCCTTTGCTATGGCCATTAAAAATGTCCTTCTGTTTTCCTTTACTAGGTAATAATTCTAATCAAAGAGCAGAACATTCTATCGCCATCTTATTAGCTATTTGTGCGATATTAATTCCATCGAATTTTCAATTACCATTACAACCGCTATTGCAAGAAACGAAAAAAAACGTTATTACTTATGTAGTTAATGAACTAAACGATTTAATTTTATCACATTCTCCCTAAAACATTATGAATATATAATTGCATTTAGTTATAACAAATTTATTTTTATTGCTGATAATATATAAGGGAAAAGAGTTTCATTGGAAGTTTTTCATTATCTTACTTCACCAATGACAAAGTATCTTATACCTAGAACAAGAAACCGGAGCTGGAGAGTGGGTATGAATTTCCCCGTAATTCTTAATATACTTATCTTTACCATATTATTGCTGTTATTGGCCAAAGTAAGTGCAAATGGATGGAGTCTATCAAAAAAAGTCTTTGTCGGTCTTCTTATCGGTACTGTTTTTGGGATTGTTTTACATTTAGCATATGGTACGAATAATCAAATAGTGCATGATTCATTATCATGGTTCAATATTATTGGCAATGGTTATGTAAAATTACTTCAAATGGTTATCATGCCGTTGGTATTTGCATCAATACTTAATGCTATAGCACGCTTACATCGAACATCTTCATTAGGGAAAATCAGTTTTTTTACGATCGGTATCCTTCTTTTTACAACAGCCATTGCCGCTCTAATTGGGATCGTTGTTACATGTTGGTTTGGCTTAACTGCAGAAGGTTTAGTACAAACTAGTCATGAAGCTATTCAACTTGAGATTATAGAAAACAACTATATTCACAAGGTTTCTGATTTAACAATACCTGATTTAATATTATCTTTTATTCCTAAAAATCCTTTTGCTGATCTGGCAGGTGCTAATCCAACATCTATTATTAGCGTTGTTATTTTTTCTAGCTTTTTAGGTATAGCAGCGCTTCAATTAGCCAAAGTTGATCCACAAAAAGGTGAAAAAATATTATCAGCTATTGATATTTTTCAATCCTGGATCATGAAGCTGGTTCGTTTAGTTATACGGCTTACACCATATGGAGTAATGGCTTTAATGATTAAAGTCGTTGCTAATTCAAACCTTCAAGATATTATTAAGTTGGGTGGTTTTGTTATTGCTTCTTATTTAGCATTATCCTTAATGTTTATCATCCATGGCATACTTCTCTCTTTCTCTGGCATTAATCCAATAAAATTTTTTAAAAAAGTTATTCCAGTATTAATTTTCGCATTCACTAGTCGTTCTAGTGCTGGCAGTATTGCATTAAACGTTGAAACACAAACTCAACAATTGGGTATTCCTGAATCAATCGCTAATTTTTCAGCATCCTTCGGTACAACAATTGGTCAAAATGGATGCGCAGGTATTTACCCTGCAATGCTGGCTGTAATGGTTGCCCCAACAGTTGGAATCAATCCGCTGGATCCTATATGGATCGCTTCTCTTGTTGGTATTGTTACTATTAGTTCTGCCGGAGTTGCTGGCGTTGGTGGAGGAGCAACTTTTGCTGCTTTAATGGTTTTACCCGCGATGGGGTTACCTATAACTTTAGTGGCGTTACTTATTTCCATTGAACCACTGATTGATATGGGAAGAACTGCATTAAATGTTAATGGCTCAATGGTTGCTGGCACAATTACTAGCCAATTGATGCATCAAACAGATAAACGCATTTTCAATAAATAATATATCAAACTTATAATCTCTACTCAAAAGTCCTATTAGAAATCTATTTAGGACTTTAAACTACAATCAAGTTTATGGAATAGATTATTTTTATTATTAAATACCATTAACAATAATAATTATTACTTTAATTAATGATTTTATTATAAATACACTAGATAACAAATAAATACAAATTATCAAATCAATATTCAATTTATAAAAATTATAGTATCACTAACAATTATTTTACTGGATAAAAAATTACCACCATGTATAAAAATGGTGCACTGGCCCAGCACCTTTTCCGACATTTAATCTATTGGCATGTATTAAAGAATTTTGCACATAATTTTTTGCTGCAATAATTGTATCATGCCAGTTGTTAAAACAAGGGCGCAGTGCCGCCAACGCTGCAGATAATGTACAACCGGTACCATGAGTATGTCTTGTTTTTACTTTAGGTAATGAATATCGCCATTCACCACTATGGGTAACAAGCCAATCTGGACTTTCTTTATTATTAAGATGTCCACCCTTCATAAGTACAGCTTGGCAACCAAATGATAAAAGTTTTCTTCCCTGAGATACCATCTCCTGTTCACTTTTAGCCACAGTGCAATTAAGAAGTACTGCAGCCTCCGGTAAATTCGGCGTGATAAGTGACACTTTAGGTAACAACATATTGATAAGAATATCAATCGCATCAGTATTTAATAATGGTACCCCACTTTTTGCTAGCATAACGGTATCAAGCACCGTAAAAGATAATGAATATTTTTGTAATGCGGCTGCTACTATGCATATATTTGTAGTATTTGATAACATACCAATTTTCACACTATCAATATGAACGTCGGTCAATACTGATTCAAGTTGTGAAGCAACAATTTCACCAGGAAGATTATGAATTGACTGTACTGAGCAAGTATTTTGCGCGACTAATGCTGTTATCACAGCTGCACCATAATTTCCTAATGCTGAAAATACTTTCAAATCAGCATTAATACCTGCCCCGCCTGTTGGATCTGTTCCGGCAATTGATAACGAATTATAAATCATAAATTTCCCTAATGTTTTATATAGTAAACAGAATAATTTATGCAACCTTACTTGACTTATTAGATGAAACCAATAGTTTTTTTATATCATAGCAAATGAATTTATTGCTTTTACTCGCCACTCTAGCTCTTTTTTTATTTAACATTAAATATGTAATAAAAACCATTCTCATTATATATATTTTATTAATTTTATATTTTAATTAAATAACCTAAACACAACTAATTTTATAAAACTTAAACATAATATTATTACTTATCAAAAAAGTCCCTCAAATTAAAAGTTAACTCATTGTGCTTTATAAAATTAAATAATTTATCTATCAATAACATTCATTGACAATAAACAAAACTAGTCGGTATCACATGTTATTATCTTGCTTTAACATAAGAATAGTATTTCATAATGAAATGGTTATTAATAACGACTTCATTTACTGATAATGTGATTATAAAATCAATTTTTATAAACAAAAAATTAACACTCTTATTAGATTATATTATCCTTCAATCTTTAAATATAATAAATTATGTAAGAATTTTTATTTTCATCAATTTCAATAAAAAATTTATATAGACAACAATAGATAATAAATTGGATATCTAATACTTATTAACAAAAACTATTTATAAATAAAATGATTTAATTATATAAAAATTTAATGTAATGAATATAAATATGCATTTAATATACATTTTATTAAATCAAAATTGAATAATAAATAGCTAATTAAAGCCTGATATAGGATTAAGTAATCTATTGTTTTCACAATCAAGCTTAATTTTAAAAAGAAAAAATGGTTTCATTTAAAAATTATTTTATAAAAAATCAGAAAAAATGGGTGCAGCAATCTTGTTGTTAGTACTAATGCCCTTTGTTTGAAATGCAAAGTCACAACAACGATTTAATATTCAACTAATCTTATTGTAAAATTTTTTATTATTTACCCTTTATTTAATTTTCGATTGAGAAATATATTTAAAACATTTGCTATACATAATCTAGTATCATAAACACTTCAAACATAATAAATATTTAACTTTAGCAATTCATTTTGTCGCGAAATACCCCACTTAAAAATTAATATATAACACTTACTTTCACTATCTAAAAAATATAACTGAAAACTATAAACATATTGATTAGCATATAAATCGATAATTATAACTTTACTGTTGAATTTGGCATTAATAATTCTATCGTCTTAGTTAAATTATTTGATAAATTAACAATGCTATTTGATAATTTATTTAATTCATTGTTAGTTTAATTTTATATTTTAAAAACCTTTTACACTATAAATAGTTAATAAATTTCAAACTTAAGCAATAATAGACTATTTTGCCAAATTGAATATATAAATAAAAAACATTTAATTAACATAATGATGTAATTTTCATACTTTATTTAACGTTTGTGTTTTTTAATAAAAACAAAATATAATCAATCTTAGATACATTTAAGCTACCGTGATTTCCCTGGTGTAATAAGGCGATTTGAATTATATACTATAAAATTCTACTATTTTAATTTTAGATAATAATTTGAGATAAATTATAATTTAATTTGTAATTTTTTTAAATAATTGTAGATATGACTAATAAGAAGATATCTTTTAGGGGGCTTTTAATTCCATAATATTTCTGTACAATCTTTTATAATTGCACAAATCATCCCGTTGGGCATTCTTTTCAAATCAAGATAGCCACTAACATTGTAAAGTTTTTTTCGTACTCTAGAAAACAATTGGCTAACGTTATTTGCTGTAATACTCCTATATCTATCCATCCACACATATTGAATAAGGTGTTCTAAATCCATCGTATCCTTGCCATGAGAAAAATTGAGGATAACTTCAAGCATAAGAAATTCTTTAGGGGTTAATTTCACAACTTCATCTTCTACTTCAACCGTCCTACCAACGCTATTGATAACTATATACGACTTCATAGCTCCCTCCTCCTGATAAAATATAAATAAACTAATATAGTTATACTTATATCAATAAAGAATACAAAACTATACTTTTTTATTGAGCTAATGTTCAAAATTTTGATAATAATTTTTTAAAGACTAAATTAACTAAATTCATTTTACAGCAATAACAGGTTTAATTAACATAAATTTTATTTCATTTAATGAATTTTAGTTCCTAATAGTATCTAAATATTATTACTAATTATGGAAAATTTTAAAGTCATCTTTATCTCTTTTATTAAAAAAAATCAATTATATCTTTCCAAATAGTATATTTGTAAAATAAAATAATGAGCATAGCATTATGGTAATCATAATGATTGTAACAATAAAGTTTAATATTTGTCTTATTTTTGTTTCAATGAAATTGTTTAAAAAGTAAATCTAGAATCTGGGGGTTATACCCATATGCCTAAAGAAAATGATGTTCTTTTATGGTGTCTTATAGGTTTGTTTTCTGCATGGGGAGGTGCTACTAGATATATACTAAATACGGAAAAAAAGAAATCAAAACGACGATGGATAGCGATGATATTTGAAATGATTATATCTTGCTTTACTGGATTTATTGGCGGTTTATTAGCTATGGAATATGGCTCTAGTGATTATATTGCACTAGTAGTCGCAGGTTTACTCGGATCTATGGGTGGTACAGGATTAAAATTACTATACCAAAAAGTTTTCAATTTTAAGATTGATAAAAAATAATTTACTTTTATAACTACCATAATTATAAACACTTAATTATTACTAGCTATGTTTTCCTTTTACTATAAATACCACTAAGGGTAGTTTTGAAATAATATTCTACTTTTAGTGATATCAACTCTATCATTCTGATAACTAAATTATTATATTCACAGCTTATTTACTAAATAGATAATATTATTTAAATACAATGTTAACTTTATTATATTATGTGCTTTAAAGATAATAATTATTAAACTATTGCATTTAAATAATGGAAAGAAATTGTAGTTGTTAATATCATTCCTACTTAATATTAATAATGTATTATAAATCATAAAATATACAATCTATTATATTCATTTATTAAAATTAATAAGTAAAAAAGATAAAATAAAAAAATAAAACTTATAATATAAAAAATTTAATTTTATATATTTAATAATATTAAGTAAAATTAGTTTCATTTTATTCTGAACAAATATTAAGATCCTTAATCATTTTTTGGATCATATTAACAAGTAGTAAATTAGACATAAGTAGGAAAAAATGAATATAAAAAAATATGCAGATAATAGTAAAATAATACATGTCAATCATAACTTTATGCAAGACAACCAAAGCTCCTTAATTAGAACTTTTGTTATTGAAGAAGTTAATGTTGAATTTATCCGATTGATGTTTAGTTTAGCCAATATGCCATCTGGTTCATATATATAAATTACTGATCGTAAGAGACAACATACACGTATATTTCCACTAAATAAAGGGGCTACGCTGGATGTAACTTTTTATACTAATTGTATCGATATCAAAGTTATTTTACCCAAAAATTATTACTATAATGAAAATCAAATAGCAGAGCTTACTTATTATGAAGCACTTCCTCAAGATCTAACGCAAATCGTTGAAGATAGTCATGATGGGCGGCAACCTTACATGTGGTATAAAAATACACCTTTTTTTAATCCAGTTCGCGCTGTCCATTTTGCTGCATTTAATGGTTATGGTGGAAGTTGCTCATTTATAGGTTCGGCTAATCACGTATTAACAAATCGCCATGTTGCTTTAGGCCCCAATAGCCAAATTGATCCAGAAGCAATAAATTCCAGCGAAATGTGGGTTAACTGGCACAATATTACTAACGATTTTTCATCACCGATTACTGATATTATCAATTTTGATGTCGATAAGGTATTAACCTATGGCAAAGAAATTGGTGGGGTTGAGGATTATGCCTTATTTACTATCACGGATTTTGATTATCAAAATGCTCACGTTAAAACTTTATTTGGTGGTCTAAAGCTTCAAGAAACTATAAATGACGAGCACGAAAATATTTATATTCCGCAACATGGTGGAGCAAAACCGTTACAAATCAGTGCCCGGCTGGTGAGTTCTATGCATCCTTTTGCATCAATAACCACTCAGCCAGAGTATGGTGATTTATTCATTCTAGGAGATATGGAACCAGGATCCTCAGGCGCTCCTCTAATTGGTCGCGAAACACACAATATATTAGGAATTTTATGGGGACGTCTTTTATTTACCCAACATGGCATTTCATCACCATACCTTATTGATAAGCTCAAAGATTTTATTTCTGATAGTAATATTCATATCAAAGCACAAGATAATATTGTGTCACATAATATTGAAGCAACACCGGTCGATAATGCTGAAATTAAAGTGATATTAGGTGATAAAGAACAATTAATTCCTTTTGATACCATTCTTGTTGAAAACCATGATGGCTACTCTATTGTCGAAATGGCTGGATTGGATCTTACAACCAGAAAAACAATGCCAGTAAAATATAAAGTCTTGGCAATTATGTCTAATCACCAGGTAAGCCATCTTAATGATCCTGCGTTAATTGGTGAAGTAACGCTGAGATTTATTCCTTACCAACATCCACAAGAAACTGTTATTAAAAGCTGGTTTGTTGCTCGAATAGAACGAGATGGTGAAATTGTCAACAATTACATTACTCGCATCTTAAGCTATAACTACGATGTCTTCGAAATACCATTTGATGTTAACAATGCAGATTGCATGCCATTAATATTTGATGCCAAACAAGCTAATACTATTCTACACCCATTTACCGAAACCAATCCTAATTTATCATTTTATACTCTACGCCATGGGCAAGGACCAGAAAATGTTGGTGAAATTAGTGATGGTTACTCAATTTTAAAAACACAAGTCATTAATGAAAAAGGTGAAAAAGAGCTAGTTACTTTCCAGGCATATCGGATTAAATCAGTAACCGAAAGTGAGCCTTACCCTTTGATCTATTCACCAAGCAGAATTAATGTAAAATGTAATTATGACTTTAAAGGACCATCATATTTAAGAATCTGTTATTACCCCGAGGATAATCTGCATTTAATTGGTAAAGGAACATTTAAGGGGATTATTGCGCTTCATGGCAGTGATGAAAGTGGTTCTGCAGATCGTTTATGTAAAAATATTCTATTGGATATTACAATAAACGGATAATTTAATAATATTACGAAAATAATAGATAAATAGTAATACTCTTTTTAATAAAAAAGGTATTACTAATAATTATTTCTATAATAAACCATAATATTTAACATTGGATATTCGATCAGTTTCAATCGGTAAAAAAAGCTATTATTAATATCATTCAGTTATATTTTTTTGCTATTAATAAGACAAACTATTTAAGATTAATAGTAAGAAAATAAGTTAACTACATCATAATAGTAACTTAGCATTTAACTTTTTAATGGAATTAAATAGGCCATAAGATGAATAAAGAAAAAATTACTAGCGAGAAAAAAGATTTAATTTTTGCATTTGTCCTTTTCCCTGGAATGACACCATTAGATATTATAGGGCCTGCCACTCTATTGCAAAATCAAGGGTTTACTATAGAATATGTTTGGCATAATAAACAACCTATCTCAACAGAAATTAATTGTCTAACGCTTACACCTACCACAACTTTTGATGAATTAGATGCTGTCGATATATTATGCATTACCGGTTCACATAATCCATTTCCCGCACTTAAAGATATTAAAATGTTAGAATGGATACATAAGGTTGGACAGAATGCTAAGTATATTACTAGTGTATGTAATGGTTCTATGTTTTTGGCCGCAGTAAATCTTTTAGATAACTATAAATCTTCAACACACTGGAGTTGTAATGAGTTTTTAGCTAAGTTAGGTGCTACTGTTTCAAACGAACGAATTACCATTGATAGAAATAGAATTACAGGTGGAGGCGTAACCGCTGGTATTGATTTTGGGCTACATATATTATCAATGATAAAATCAGAAACCGATGCCAAAGTAATGCAACTACTTACCCAATATGATCCACAACCCCCTTTTCAGTCAGGAAATCCTGAAACAGCTGAACCGGAAATAATTAATATAGCGTGTGATAATATTAAAACATCATTTGCAACAGAAACGCCCGATTATCTAGAAATACTAAAGCGTACCATTGAAAGAAAAAAAGACTTTATGAAGAATTAAATTAATGTATCTAATATTGTTGAATATTATTTAATTTATTGATACATTTAGGTTATTTTGACAATATAAGCATCCGGATGCATTATGATTAATAACCTTAAGCGCTATAAACCCTGTGCAGTTATATTGAAGTACTCCTTATCTACGCTTTTTTTCATTTCATTTACAGCGACGGCTCATCAATACCAAAAAATCGCTGTTCTGATTGAACAACGTCTCTCTTATATGAAATATGTTGCTAAGTATAAATTTGAAAAACACCTTTCGGTAGAAGATCATACACAAGAAAATAAAGTTATTTTAAATTCTATTAATAAAGCAGAAACTTTAGGCTTGGATAAAAAATCAATAGAGCCTTTTATGATATCCCAAATAAATGCAGCTAAAGCAATTCAGTATCGTTATAAGGCAGATTGGCTATCCATGCCAGAAACTATAAATCAATATGATGACTTGAAGGACATTCGTTTAAAAATTAGTAAATTAAGTGATGACATCTTACTATTAATTGCTAATGAATTAAAAAGAAACGGCCAAATAAAAAATCAGATCTGTTTATATATAAATAAAATCCAGCTACATAATCTTAAAGACGCTGATAAAAAAATAATCTGTTCATCACTGAAGCAAATATCTTTAAAAAATAAAAATTCTAACTAGCAAAACTAATAAAGTCATTAGCAAAATTTTCTATTTAATTTATATTCTTGAGAAAATTAATATGCGTATATCCCCATTAACTGTTTTGCCAGCATATTCATCTGAGAAACTAAGCAATAACGAATATAATACTGACAATTTTAATAATCAATTATTAGAATTTGATGAAATAATTACTTATTCAAACGATATACCATTGAAACAAAAAATAGATTTTAACAGTAAAATTATGGGGTTAATTAATGAAATTGAAAGCTTACATGATAAACATATCAAATCATATAAAAATATTAACCACACTTTTATAAAAGAATTACAAATACTAAAAGTAAAATTTGGTATGGTTGCTATGAAATATGGTGATACTGATTGGGAAAGTCTTGGTCTTTCTCAAGAAATACTTGAAAATAATAATAAATTTTTTAATTCTAATTTATGTTTATTATCATCAGATGAGCAGCAATTACAAAAAATAACGGAAGAAAATAGAAATTATGTCTGGTATTGTTGTTTATATAACTTTGCCCATCAATTAGCCTATGAAAAGGTTGAACCTCCCGCTGATAAGAATAATGCAGAATATTATTCCATTGTCGATGAGTTAAAAACAAAAAATTTGCCAGAAGATACAGTATTTGCAATAGCAAATGCACGCTGTGCGCTAATCCTATGTGAGAAATCTTTTGCTGGTGAGTATCCTAAAAATAATACTTTGTATATACAACTTAAAGAGGTTAATCTTTTTTATAATAATTATTTAGCCAGAAATAAAAATAGTCATGTTGAACAATTAGCTAGAAAATGTGATGTGCTAACGGAAATCAAATCACTCTATATAGCCGAATCGATAATACAGGAATTTAAAAAGTTAGAGTCAAGCAGTCAAATATAGAAGTAGCTAAATCTTACATTACTATAACTATTATATCTGCCAATACTCCAGCTTATACAAACAAAGAAGCATGATAATTTAGCCTAACAAAAAGCAGAAAGTACCTCATAGAAAAGATTATTCTAATTATTTAATAACTATTTTCTCCACAAATCATGATTTGCTGCTATTGTTGTAGTGATATCTTGCAAATTCGGAGTTTTATTATGAAATTGAAAATATTTTTTGTTACATTAATAGGCGTTTTACTTGTAAACCCGGTTTTAGCTGCCGAAAAAACGACGAAAAAAACCATGTCATCTCAACAAATTAAAATGAAGGATTGCAATATTCAAGCTAAGAAAAAATCATTAGAGGGTCATAAAAGAAAATCCTTTATGCAATCTTGTCTTAGCAGTAAACCGTCTAAAAAAAGTAACTCTCAAAATGAGAAAATGATCAAGTGTAATGCCGAAGCTGGAAAAATAAAATTTAAAGAAGGTGAACGGAAAATATTTATGAGCAAATGCCTACATGGTTAATTTAAATATACAAATAAGGCCATTTTCTTTTTATTAGCCTTATTTTTTATTTTAAGTAGAGTGTTTGATTTTTTAATTAAATAATTTAAATTGAAATCATACCACTATATATTTATAAAAAAAATAACATAGTCTATTATTTATAAAAAACTGACATCACTAACATATAAAAAATAATAATTAATATTTTAAAAAATTAACATTTCCAAATTCAATATAATTTAAAATAATAACCTTATTCGTTTTATCCATACTAATCTAAAATATAAGATAACAGTATCATTACATATCAAATAATTTTATATAATAATTTGCTTCATTTAACAGAATTTTTCTTATAAAGTAGCTATATTATATTTTCATCTTCATTTCATTTTTACCTATTCAGAATTATAGATGGTCTACAGCGGTAAAGTTGCTAACCTAAAGAGATAAATATAATGCATAATGAATGGCAAGAAGTTTTTGATTTTTGGTTTAAAGAATCTACCAATAAACAATGGTTCGAAAAAAAGCCACAATTTGACGCTATCATTCGGGATAGATTTAAACTCACTACTGAGAAAGCTAGCCGTGGTGAACTTGCACATTGGCGCTGTTCAATAAAGGGTAGATTAGCTGAAATTATCGTGCTTGATCAGTTTTCTCGTAATATTTGGCGTGATACAGTAAAAGCATTTTCACAAGACAATATGGCATTAATGTTAGCTCAAGAGGCAATTAAACAACCAGATTACAAGAACTTACCAACAACACAACGAAAATTCATTTTAATGCCATTCATGCATTCAGAATCACCTTTTATTCATCAACAAGCAGTTCCTCTTTTTACTGCATTAAATGATAAAATAACACTTGAATTTGAAATGCGGCATAAAGAAATTATTGATCATTTTGGCCGCTATCCACATAGAAATAAAATTCTTAATAGAATTTCTACGCCTGAAGAAAAATTATTTTTAAAAAAATCGGGTTTAAGTTTTTAGTTTATAAATAAAAAGTAGAGTATATGTTTTCAACATATGCTCTATTGACTACATTAATAAAACAATTGTCTTGTGGGAACCTTTAAATTAAGTTGTTGTTCAATTGTTTTTAAATATGTCTCTGAAATCACCGCAATATTTTGATAAAAAATGTGTTCTAACTTTGTCATTTGTATTAAAGATAAATAACGATATGCCCAAGGTAGTAAATGCTGCTCTATTAATTCAATTGCTATAATTTTTTTATTTGTTTCTAATAAACAAACTGCCGCCAATAACATAAGTCCAAATTGATCTGCTGGTTCATTCTGATCACTTTCTAGAGATATAGAATGTAAAGATAGAAAGTGTTGATATGCTTGAGTTGAAATTCCCATTACAATTTTTTCGGGATCTAAATAAACTGATCCCCAAGGCGGTGCTGGCATATTACCTTGCCCTTCAAATAAAATAGAAAAATCATAATATAATAATTCAAAATCTTGCTTTGCTATGTCTTTTGTTAATTGTTTAATTTGCTGCCTATCTGGCCATGGAAACAATTCAACCAAAAAAGGCATTACAGGAATTAATGATTTTACTGCGGGTGAATCTGGAGAATAATAAAAGCATGCCCCGAGAATACGCAAAATTGAAGTATTTAATAACATAAATTGTATTTCCAAGCCAAAATAATATGTAATTTATTAGTAAAATAATCAATTAATTAATTGATATTGAAAGCAAATCACTCTGTAAAAAAGTTTTACAGAGTAAATAATAAAACATATCTTACATAGTAATTTCCCATAAATTATAAAATGCGATACGGCCGGAAAGTTCAGCTACAAAAATAATAACGGTACATGCAACTAAAGTCGTGCGCGGTACATTATCTTGCAATACTACCGCTGCCATCACAAATAACGATAAACCAAGTATAACTAACTGTATTCCCCAAAACCAAGTTTGATCAATCGCTTTGGCGTTAAGTAAACTAATATATTCGGCTTTAGTAGCCAAAATAACCATTGCGCCAATAATAAAAAACAATGCCCCTAATTTATGTGCTCCAATTAAAGTCGCTAATGCTCCACCACCGATAAAGCAAGTCATCCACATTTGTAATGCAGTATAATGTGTGTTCCAATTAGCTACGCTATCAATACAATAAACTTGTGGAATTGACCAAACAAAGACTAAGCCAGCAACAACCCCAGCTAAATTACAAATTTGTTTCAATTTAGTAAATTTTTCAAAAAAGGAAAAAACTACCGTCCCAACTGCCAATGCCATGAAAATACCGCTAAAAAAAGCTTCATTGCTCATCGGCGAACGACCAATTCCCAACAGCATATTAAAAAAACGTATTGGTTGCCCAACATGTAAACCACCAATAGCTAATCCAAAAAACATGACTACCATAGCAAGCAAATTAGCAACATTGTGTTGATTGTTATTAATTAGGTTAAGTTTATTACTCAAATAGGCAACAAAAAATAATCCTGCTGCTGACTGACCCAATACCGTAAAAAAAACCAGTGGGAGTTCATGCATATTTAACCTCCGGAAGATTTTGTAATTTGCCACTTTGATCATTAAATGGTTTAGCATCTCTATGGGGTTTGATCACAATATTCGGTCGAGTCAAACTAGGATCAGGCATCGGGGCAATGCCATTTTCGTGGCCATGTCGCTCACGTAATAAAGTTATTTCATCAAAATCCAGCGCTCGTTGGGGACATGAATCAACACACACAGGCTTCATACCTTTAGCAACGCGTTGGTAACAGCCATCACATTTACTCATCAACTTTTTACTAACATCAAATTGAGGAGCACCATAAGGGCAACGAAGTTCACAATAACGACACCCCACACACACATCTTGATTTACTACCACTAACCCATCTTCTGGTCGTTTATGCATCGCACCTGTTGGACAACCCGCAACACAAGTTGGTGAATCACAATGATTGCAAGCAATTGATAAATAATAGTTATAAATATTCTGTTTCCAAATACCATCTTGTTGTTGCCAATTNCCCCCGCCATACTCATAAATCCGACGAAATTTAGGGCCTAATGTCAGATCTTTTTCATCCTTGCAACTAACCTGACATGTTTTACAACCCGTGCACTTAGTCGAGTCAAAGAAAAAACCATACTGTTTCATAAATAAAATCCTTATGCGCATTTAACTTCAACTAAATTGGTATGTTGTGGGGTACCTTTAGCAAAGGGAGAAGGATGTAGTGACGTTAGTGTATTAATACACCCTCCCACATCAATTCCTTGCTTATTAACATTGCGCCAGGCACCTTGTGGAACAGCAATTACACCTGGTAAAACCCGATTAGTAATTTTAGTTTTAATATATATGCGACCGCGATCATTATAAATTTCGGCTATATCACCCTGTTTCAAACCTCTCATCTTTGCATCAATTGGATTAATCCAAAACTGATGAGGAATAGCTTCACGTAACATTGCAACACTGTAATAGCTTGAATGAACATGACCTTTGTTATGAAACCCGGTCATCAGTAAGGGATATTGTTTTTTGCGGGCTACATTTTCAACACCTTCACGATTAGCGCAATATTCAGGTATAGCGGGAATACGATCACCGTCAGGTAATTGCCATTCTTGCGCTATTTTATTTAACTGCTCAGAGTAGATCTCAATTTTTCCTGACGGGGTTTTTAGTGGATATTTATCTGGATCTTGACGAAAATCTTTAAGGGCAATTTGTTTATCACTATCGGCTAATCGCCGATCAATAATCCCTTGATCATCAGTTTGCTCAAAAGGTGGTAAATGTGGCATAGTTTTACGAGTTTTATTATAACAGTATTCGATCCACTGTTGATAAGTACGTCCTGCGGTAAATTCAGCAGCAACACCTAATTTTTCAGCAATCTCGGCTAACACATCATAACATGGCCGATTTTGCCATAGTGGTTTAATAGCCTGTTGTAAGCGCACTAAGTAATGATAGCTACCACTTGCATATGAGTTATTGATTAAATCATCTGTTTCCACCGGGGTAACATCGGGCAGCAACAAATCCGCATATTTGGCTGAAGCAGTATTATGATTATCCCATACCAAGATAAACTCACATTTGGATTCGTCAGTAAGAATTTGATGCGTTTTATTTAAATCTGCATGCTGATTACCAATTACATTACTGGAATAACACCACAAAAATTTAATACCAATATCTAATTTATCTTTACCTCTGATACCGGCGTTTTTAGCCGTTAATTCAGTACCTCGAACTATAGCTTCACTCCACATAAATGTCGGGATGGTTGTTTTTACTGGATTGGGTAGCGAAAAACTAGCAACAGGATAAGTAACGCTACCACCCCAAAGCCCGGTATTAGTACCTGGACGACCGATATGACCACTCATCAATGGTAGCATCATAATTGAACGGCAGGCTTGCTCACCATTCGCCGTACGTTGTAGTCCCCAGCCTTGTGAAATCCATGCCGCTTTTGCATTAGCAATTTCACGCGCTAACTGAATAATACGTTGACTTGAAATACCGGTTAGTTGACTTGCCCATTCCGGTGTTTTAGCAATACCATCTGCCCCATTACCTAAAATATAATCTTTATAAGCCGCATTCGGTAACGCCGATGACGGTAACGTCGTTTTATCCCAGCCTATACAATATTTTGCAAGAAAAGCTTCATCTGTTAGTCCTTCATGAATCATGACATAACCCAACGCTGCGACTAATGCTGCGTCAGTGCCAGGATAAATAGGAATCCATTCAGCGCCTAATGTGGTAACACTATCGGTATTACGTGGGTCAATAATAATGACTTTTGCTTGGCTTTTTTGCAGCGCATTTAAAGTTTCATAAAACTGACCACCTCCAGACATGCGCGTTTCTGCTAAATTATGGCCAAACATGACAACTAAATCAGAATGCGCAATTTCACTTAATAAACTTTCTTCAGCACTACCATAAACAAATGGGGTAATTTCAGTTAATTGAGCATAAGAATAGGTACCATAATCTCCCAGAAAGCCGCCAATAAGTGCTAACAAACGTTTGCAAGCGGTACGGCCATGTAAATTTGCTCCAGTTGAACCGGTACCATATTGATAATAGATAGCTTCGTTACCATATTTCTCAATCGTTTCCTTTAACTTCTGCGCAATAAGTGTTGTAGCTTCATCCCAACTAATCTTTTTGAATTTACCTTCACCTCGTTTACCCACCCGTAGCATGGGATATTTTAACCGATCTGGATTATAGGTTTTCCAACGAACTGAGCGGCCACGCAAACAAGGCCTAATCTGATGTTCGCCAAATTTGCTATCATCATAGAAGGTTTCATTTGAAATACGTTGAATAATATTATCCTTCACATGTACTTTGAGTGTACAACGGCTACCACAATTAACCAAGCAAGCGCTATATTTAATTATTTCGTCTGTTTCATCATGCATAATACCGGTCGATTTGGCCTGAACAGAGAAAGGAAGTGTTATGCTGCCAGCAATGGCTGCAACACTGGCAATCGTCGCTGAAGTTTGCAAAAATTCCCGCCGATTCATTTGCACCAAATGTGTTGTTTTATTTTTAGTCATTGACATTACCCAATAGTAAAATAACAGCAAATTATCGTTATTGTTTTATGTTAAAAAATAATGACAAAATAGATTATGATTTAAATCAATGATGGGTATTTATCAAATTTGCAGTAATAGGCACTAGTTTGCCAAATAACGGCGATAAAATTATTGCGTTTTATCGATTATTAGCTAGCTAGTTATATTTTCCAATAATCAAAAACACTATCTGAACTATTTGATAAATGACAAAGTATTTTCTTTATAGTAGGCGAAATTAACAGGCATAATTTAACCTAAAATTTAATGAGACTAATAGATGATGCCAAGCAAAATTTTGATAACTAGCTACAACATTAGTGGCTTTGGCGGTATGGAAACCGTTTGTCGTGATTTTATCAGGTTATTAAAACAACGGCGACCAGATATAACTGTCAGCTTTTTTTTTTAATGATAAACAGACTCAACCAAATGATGATTGGTTAGACAATATAAAATATACACGACTCTATTCTCGCATTAGAAACGGCAAGCTACGTCGTATTCATTATGCTTGGCAACTGCGACAATTACTTATTGAGCAGAAAATCAACGCAATTATCACCTTGGATGCAATTGCCTGTTATAACTCAAACATCAGTAGAAAACTTATCTTAGGTAGAAAAATACCGCTAATTTGCTGGCCACACTTTTCCATTGTTGGAAGCTATAAAAAAGAATATCTTTTAAAAGCAGATTACTATTACGCCATAAGCACGGGTATAACGAGACAATTAATTGCCCTCGGCGTCGATGAAAGTCATATTTTCACCTTATTTAATCCAATAAAAAAACACGATTTTGTCATCCCGCGCCCTAAAAATAAAACCTCCTTTCTTTATTTAGGTCGGATATTCTTTGATGGGCAAAAACAACTCGCGTTTCTTTTTACTAGCCTGGCAAATATTAGCGGTGATTGGCAATTGGATATTGTCGGTAGTGGCGAACAAAATGAAATCAATCAATTAAAACAGCTAGCGAAAAAACTAAATATTGAAAAAAAAATTAACTGGCATGGCTGGCAGCCAGATCCATGGTTTTATATACACGATAATATAAAAACAGTTTCCGCTCTACTCCTGACTTCCAGCATAGAAAAACTGGGTATGGTTCTTCTTGAAGCCATATCCTACGGTATTTATGCAATAAGTTCAGATTGTCCAACGGGACCGGAAGATATTATTAAAAATAATATTAATGGAAAATTATTTCCCGTTAATGATATGCCATATTTTGTTAATATATTACAAGCTATCGTTAATAATAAAACCTTACCCTCACAGATGAACATAAAAAACTCTATCTTAGATTTTTATGAAAATAGCTATATTGAAAGAGTGAATTTATCTCTTAAAAAAATTCTAGCGTAAAAGCATTTAGCGGATTAATCATTATGATTAATCCGTATTAAAAACAATATTAGCTTGCAACGTCCCAAAAAGATATAAACACTATTTTTGCCAAAAAATTAATGAACGTAAAAAACGCCTAATTTGTAGCAAAATAGAAGCAAAAATAGACTCAAAACTACCTCGCTTCCGTCTCTCGGCCTTATTACTATACTTTCTTCTATCCGCCTCCAAATTACTATTTTCAACGGTGACTATCGGATGCTTTATAATTTCGGCTAAATAATAGCCTTTTACTGCTTGTTTTTTATATAACAAACCCCACGAGTCAGCAACAAAAAATTCCCTGGCAAACTCAGCGATTATTCTTTCACAGGTGCTACGATGAATTAAGTAACAACAGGCACGAAAAATTTTATCTGGGCTATATGTTAATAGACGAAATGTCACATTAGCGATGGTTATTTTATTAAAAAAGCTTAACGAAATTCGTTTTCTTGAGCTCAGCCCTTCTTGACCACCGAGCAGATAAACATAATCTTTTTTTAATAAATCACTTTTACCCTGCTCCAATGATTTGATTAAACAGGCTAATTTTTTATCAATAATAACATCGTCCTCGAGAATCAAAGCCCATTCGATATCCTTTTTTATAATATATTGATGAATTGATTGATGGCTCAAACTACAGGCAATTTCATTCACCCCACTTGCCTTCACTTCAAATTTGCTAGAATTAGGCGATTTAAACCAAGGCATGTCATCTTTAGTCAATTTACTCCCTTCAATGGCGTCAACCATCGTAAAAGGTAAAGCTTGTGACGACAATGCATTACTAATTTGTGTTCTTCTATCTGTATCCTTTTTTAAAGAAATAATAAAAATAGGGCAAGATTTATTCATTGACGCCACCAAAACTTTATATTTAATAATATTTTAACATAAATTATAACTAATCAATTTTATTTTACGACTATTTTTTACTTTCAAAACTAAACCGCAATCAGCATGATTTATTCTAGTATTCATTACAAAACTAGCATAATAATTTTTAAAAAAAAATTAAAACAATTTATTATGTTGAAACTTAATTAAAAATGTTATTTATCATGTGTAATAAATTATTAAACAATAAATTTAATTAATTAAATGCATACAAAATAATATTAATTTAATCACTATATTTACCTATCATGATATTAATTATCATAAAAATAAAATGAGAGACTAATTTATATTATTTAAAAAAAATACTTAATTTGACGTAACAAACTGATTTCAAACAGATAAAAAATTATTTTAAATCATATAACCATTACAATATATTATCTTTACTTTCAACAAGGTATAAGTTTTTATTCATTTCTAAAAATATAATTTTTATTGATCAATTTTTATAAAGTATAATAATGATAGTGATGGTTTTTTCTTTCCACTAACGCTAAAATCAGTAACTGTTTACAATAAAATTAATACTTCTTTGCCAAAAGGAAACTTAATGTATTTCAATAGTAAGGAGATCATACTAACAAGCTATGAATTCTCATCTGCTGCGGCAAAAAATTGCCAATATCATATTGCTTACGGCGCAGATATGAATTTCTCCCTTGGCACAGCGATTTCAATCTGTTCGGTGCTACATTTTAATAAAAATTATACCTTTCACTTCTATATCTTCACTGATATGATTTCTGAATGCGAACTAAAAAAATATGATCAACTAACAAAATCTTATAATACAAAAATAACAATATTTCTCATTGATACGCTACAGTTAAAAAAATTACCAACAAATAAATTATGGTCTAATGCAATCTATTTTCGCTTTATCATTGCAAATTATTTTCATAATAAAACCAATAAAATATTATATTTAGATTCAGACATTATTTGTTCGGGTGATATATCAGAATTATTCGACATCAATTTAAACCAGCATATTATTGCTGCTGTCGCTGATCGCGACCAATACCTGTGGAAAAAACGGGCTGAAATGTTAGCAACACCAGAAATAGCTAATGGTTACTTTAACTCAGGTGTTATGCTAATTGATACTGATAAATGGCACAAAAATAAGATAACTGAGAAAACAATAAATATATTACTTGATGACAAGACAAAAGCAAAGTTTATATTTTATGATCAAGATGCATTGAATATATCGCTGGTAAATCAAGTTTTATTTTTAGATAAAAAATTTAATACCCAATTTAGTATTAATTACGAGTTAAAAAATAAAACATTATTTCCTGTAATTGATAATGTAAAATTCATTCATTATATTGGCCCGACAAAACCATGGAATAATTGGTCAGAATACCCAAGTACCCATCTCTTTATCACAATAAAAGAAAATTCTCCTTGGAAAACTACCCCGCTCATGGCAGCATCAACATCTAACCAATATAGATATGCTGCGAAGCATATGTTTAATAAGAAAAAATACTTTAAATGGCTATTAAATTATCTCTATTATTTTATTAATAAAGCCTATAAAAAAAAATAGCGAATGACAAAAGCCCAAAAAATGGATAATTGCTATTTGATAATTAACATTCATCCATTTTATAGTTAACTTTTTCAATTAATTAGATATAAAAAATATTTTCAATTTAATTTACTTTCTGAATCTATATATTCAAATTGCGCTTTGGTCAATGTTAAATGAATGGCTTTCACAAAACTTTCAACTTGAGCAATGGTAGTTGCACTAGCAATTGGTGCGGTGATCCCATTAAAAGCCATTAACCAGGCAAGCGCAACTTCCGCTAATGTAGCTTGATGATCATCAGCAACTACCTGCAATGCCTTGAGAATTTTTTCGCCTCTTTGATTAAGGTATTTATCGATATCATTTTTCCTAGGACTATTATTTAAATCACTTTGACGACGATATTTCCCAGTTAAAAAACCAGATGCCAAACTATAATAAGTGACAACACCAATATTTTCTTTGATACAGAGTTCCTTCAACTTATCATCAAAAGCGGCACGATCATAAATATTATATTCCGGTTGTAATACTTGATAACGCGGTAAACACTGATTATCCGCCACTTCTAACGCCGTTTTTAATTGTTCTGCATCCAAATTTGAAGCGCCTATAGCACGAATTTTACCCGTTATTAAAAGCTTCAGATAAGCATTTAACGTCTCTTCATGAGGGGTATTTATGTCCGGCCAATGGCAAAAATAGAGATCAATGTAATCTGTTTGCAAACGCCGCAATGAGTCCTCAACCGCGTTGATAATCCAGCGAGCAGACAGACCTCGCTTACCGGGTGAACCTAAATCTGCGTCCACTTTGGTAAAAATAATTAATTTATCTCTGGCAATGGAATGTTTAGTCAGCCAATTACCAATGATGGTTTCCGATTCTCCACCTTGATTACCGGCTGCCCAACGTGAATAAACATCTGCCGTATCAATGGCAATTAAACAATTATCATAGAGAGCATCTAAGATGGTGAAACTCTCTTTTTCATTGATAGTTCAGCCAAAAACATTACCACCAAAAACAAGGGGTGGAATAACAAATCCTGTTGAACCTAACCTACGCAATTGCATATTTCCTCACTTATTTATTAAATAAAGCGAATATACTCACTAGAAGATTGTAATGGTGCTCTTACAACAAGATTATATTTAAAACGTTACCGCCTATTTAACTTACAGATATACTACTACAAGTTAGTTATATTGATGATTTCTTACCAATAACCTAGTAACTTCCACCATAAACTACCGATGACAAACCAAATAAGAAGATTGACCACACTTAATATAAAACCAATTTTCCACCATTCAGCTAAAGTTGTATAACCCGAACCAAAAATAATCGGCGCGGTACCTGTGGCATAATGTGTTAACGACATCATTAATGATGAAGAGAAAGCCAAGATCAATGCGAGCAAAATAGGTGGAGCGCCCAATGCTAATCCAGCAGTGAAAAATGCCGCAAACATTGCCATAATATGGGCGGTAGTGCTGGCAAAAAAGTAATGAGAATAGACGTATATTAAAACAAGTAACAGCATGCCGCCAATCCAGCCGATGCCCATATGATCAATAGCATCACCAACTGTTTGAGAAAACCAGTTAGTCAGTCCAAGCTTACTTAGAAAAGATGCCATCATAACCAATGCCGCAAACCAAGTAATTGTGTCCCAGGCTCCCTTGGTTTTCAAAATATCATCCCAAGCTAATACGCCTGTACACAGTAAAACGGAAAGACCAATGAATGCCGCAGCCGTAGGATTAATAGTAAATGCGCTACCAAAAATAAGCGCAGGCACGCCAGCCCACATCAACAATAGCATGGCAAATACCGCTAAAGTAATTTTTTCTGCAGTCGAAATAGGCCCAAGCTTATGTAATTTTTGCTTAGCAAAATTTGGCGCATCTGGTGTTACTTTGATTTCAGGTGGATAAATCCAATAAATAATTAATGGCATAATGAATAACGAAATTATGCCTGGTATAAAAGCGGCTATTGCCCACATTCCCCAATTGATCTCAAATGGAGGGGTGGTATTTTCCATAATCAAACTGACAATCAATGGATTAGGTGCAGTTGCCGTAATAAACATCGCTGATGTAATTGGATTGATATTAAAATTAACCAATGAAAGATAGCGGCCAATTTTTTGTGAACTACTTGATTCGGGATTAGAGCCAAAACTATTTGAAATTGAGCGCATAATAGGATGAATAATTCCACCACCACGCGCAGTATTACTTGGTGTAACTGGCGCTAATATTGTCTCTGCGATCGCTAATGAATAAGCAATACCCAAGGTCTTTTTGCCAAATAAAGAAATAAAATAATAACCAATACGAGCACCTAATCCTGTCTTATTTAGACTAACAGAGATCATTATTGAAATACCTATCAACCAAATAAGTTGATTTGAAAAACCACTCAATGCGTCATTAATTGCTGCCGTCGGATTATTGGGATTCGTTACTCCAGTAATAGCAATTAAAGCAATAGCGATAATGGAGATTGCACCTATAGGTAAAGCTTTACCAATAATAGCGGTTATAGTTCCAATAAAAAGCGCAAATAATTGCCAAGCATTAACATCTACACCGTCAGGAGCGGGAATAATAAACCAGATGATCAGAGTGATTGTAATAGCAATTATGGTTGGTAAAGGTTTGAATGGGGTCAATTTATCCATATTGTATTATCCAATTGGTGAAACATATTTAGACAAGAAATAATTAACAACTTATAAATGAACAAAATCACGCTAACAAATCATACAACTACTTATTATATAAATTTATAGATTAGTAACTATATTTATTTTTATCAAGCTTACTAATAAAGAAATATTGATTTATAATTTTATTAAATTATCTAACTTATTCTTTTAATTTTCACCTCTTTATTATAAGAATAAGTTATTTTTATATGTTAAAACTGTGATATGTATTACAAAAATTACAATTAATTTTATTTATTAATTTACTGTAACGAACTATTTCTATTTTTTACTCTTAATGATATTCTTAATATAGAAAATTAACTATAATTAGTAATGGTTTAATTATGTCAAAAAACAAACAGTATTTATTATTTTATAAAAAAGTAAATCCATTTAAAAATAAGAATTACTTTATAAAAAATAATATATTTTATATTACAATATAATGTATAAATCTATTTATTTTGAATAGTGCTAAAATTAAAGTGACAAAATACAGCAGCAAATAAATTTGTCCATCTGTACTAACTTGAAGCCAATAAAAATGGCCTTTAACATTACTGGTAAAGACCATGCAATAATTTTATATCAGTTAAGCTACTCTTTTTTCTCTAACCATTCAGTATGAAAGATACCTTCTTTATCAATTCTTTTATAAGTATGAGCGCCAAAATAATCACGTTGTGCCTGAATTAAATTTGCCGGTAAAACTGCAGAACGATAGCTATCATAATAAGAAATTGCTGCCGTAAGTGTAGGTAACGGAATACCATTTTGTATACCAAAACAGACAATATCGCGTAATGATTGCTGATATTCATCAGTAATGTTTTTAAAATAAGGCGCTAACATTAAGTTTGCTAAAGACGGGTTTTGGCTATACGCATCGGTAATTTTTTGCAAAAATTGCGCCCGAATAATACAGCCTGCGCGAAAAATCCTAGCAATTTCACCATAATTTAGCTGCCATTTATATTCATCCGATGCGGCCTTTAATTGCTGGAAACCTTGTGCATAAGACACAATTTTACCTAAATAAAGTGCACGGCGAACCTTTTCAATAAATTCCTGCTTATCACCTTTAAATGAATTAACAACCGGCCCAGTCAGAATTTTTGCCGCTGCCACCCGCTGCACTTTCAAAAAAGAAAGATAACGTGCAAATACCGATTCAGTAATAAGCGTGACCGGTACTCCCAAGTCTAATGCACTTTGACTGGTCCATTTTCCGGTTCCTTTATTTGCAGCCTCATCCAATATAACATCAATCAAATAATTACCAGTTTTATCTTCTTTCTTACGAAAAATATCCGCCGTAATTTCGATTAGATAACTGCTTAATTCACCTTTATTCCATTCAGTAAAAATATCGGCTAATTCTTCATTATTTAACTTTAATGCGTTTTTGAGAATTGAATAAACTTCAGCAATAAGCTGCATATCACCATACTCGATGCCATTATGTACCATTTTTACATAATGACCTGCCCCATCAGCACCAATATAGCTTACACAAGGCTCTCCATCGGCCTTGGCAGCAATTTGCTGTAAGATAGGTGCCACTAAGTCATAAGCTTGTTTCTGCCCACCAGGCATGATAGAAGGCCCCTTTAATGCGCCTTCTTCACCGCCAGAGACGCCGGTGCCAATAAAATTAAACCCTTGCGCTGAAAGTTCTTGATTACGTCGAATAGTATCCTGAAAATAAGTATTACCACCGTCGATTAGGATATCACCTTTATCCAGATATGGTGTTAATGAAGCTATAGTTTTATCTGTCGCCTCACCCGCTTTTACCATTAATAAAATACGACGTGGTTTTTCTAATGAATCAACAAATTCCTTAATCGTATGACAGGGGATTAATTTTCTACCTGGATTTTCTTTAACCACTTCATCGGTTTTTTCTTTAGAACGATTAAAAATCGAAACCGAATAACCCCGGCTTTCAATATTGAGCGCCAAATTACGCCCCATAACAGCCATACCAACTACACCAATTTGTTGTTTTGACATGAAAAACTCCTGCCTGACAATTCATTACCCACAGTTAACGAGCAAATATATTTTTACGTATTGATATATTAACTTACTCTATAGTTTGGTGATAGTATTTCATGCCGTTAACAACACGATATTTAGGCTAAAAACGATTAAAAAAACGTTATTATATTGAAATTTTTGTTCAAAGTGCCCATTATTCTAAAGGTCGGCATAAGCCGTCATATTAGAGGGTAAAATAAATTTTATGGAATGGATCGCTGATCCTACGATGTGGGCGGGGCTTCTTACTCTTATCGTACTCGAAATCGTGCTTGGCATTGATAATTTAGTTTTTATTGCGATCTTAGCGGATAAATTACCAGCCAAGTTACGTAATAAAGCAAGAATAACTGGTTTAACATGCGCACTATTTATGCGTGTTATCTTATTGTTTAGTCTTACTTTACTCGTTTCCTTAACCAATCCTATTATTAACATTTGGGATCACCCATTTAGCGCGCGCGATATATTAATGCTTGGTGGTGGACTTTTTCTGCTTTTTAAAGCCACTATGGAGCTTAATGAGCGGTTAGAAGGTAAAGATAAACAATCTGGCAAACAACGCAAAACGGCAAAATTTTGGGCTGTTGTAGCACAAATCATTGTATTAGATGCTATTTTTTCACTTGATTCAGTGATTACTGCCGTTGGTATGGTTGAACATATTGGCATTATGATTGCAGCAGTCACTATTGCAATGATCTTAATGATTATTGCTAGTAGACCATTAACCATGTTCGTTAATACCCATCCAACTATTGTTATTCTCTGCCTTAGTTTCTTACTTATGATCGGTTTTAGCTTAGTGGCTGAAGGATTCGGTTATCAGATACCGAAAGGCTATTTATACGCCGCTATTGGTTTCTCTATTATAATTGAATCGCTTAATCAATTTGCTTCCTTTAATCGACGCCGTTTTTTAAAAGGCACCAAATCACTACGCGAAAGAACTGCTGAAGCAGTATTGCGGGTTTTAGATGGTCAACATGAACGCGCTGAGTTAGATCATCGTACCTCTGATTTAATTTCTGATAATAATGGCATTTTTGATCCGCAAGAACGTCAAATGATTGTTCGTTTATTAGGATTCGCTCAACGTAATGTTAGTAGTATTATGACTTCACGCCATGACGTTGAATATATTGATATCAACAAACCTGCGGATAAGCTACTTTCGTTGTTAGAAAAAACACCCCATACACGTCTTGTTGTTACGGATGAATCAATAAGCGATGAGCCTGTCGGGGTTATACATGTTATCGACATATTAAATCAACAATTGAAAAAGCAAAAACTTAACTTACATGCCCTAATTACTCAACCACTAATTTTCCCTGAAGGTTTATCACTACTTCAAGCATTAGAGCAATTTCGTAAAGCGCATACCCATTTTGCCTTTATTGTTGATGAATTTGGCTCTGTTGAAGGAATTGTTACGCTGACAGATATTATGGAAACTATTGCCGGTAATATGCCAATCAGTGAAGAAGAGGTGGATTCTCGTCATGATATTCAACAATTAGAAGATAGTCGCTGGGTTGCTAATGGCTTTATGCCGTTAGAAGATTTGACCCTTTATGTGCCAATAACGCTTGATGAAAAACGTGAATATGAGACGATTGCCGGATTATTGATGGAGCACCTACAACGAATGCCGGTTGTCGGTGAACGTATCAAAATTGAAAACTGGATTTTTGAACCGTTAGAAGTAACCAGTCACCGCCTTAAAAAGGTGCTGATCACCCCCCTGCAACTGGCTAAAAAAGAAGTTAAAACAAAACATTAATCTAACATAATCTTAACGCGCTTAATTTAGCGCGTTAAATTTACTAGAAAGATTTAGCTTAAACTAATTTTGCGATTGAGCTTCTTTTTCTAACCAACTATCTAATGCTTTTTTAGCTTGAGATTGAAGCTCATCACGCAGCAATTTTTCAATATTCAATTGATATTGTAAATTTTGCCATTTACCATAAATACGCAGAGGAATTACCAATTTTTTCAATTTATTAATAAAATTATCATCCCCATGCCAGCCTTTATGAATATTAACCTGCAATTTTACGTCTGCTGATTTACTCGCTAAATTTAGCCAACCGTTACCATCGAGATTGATAGCGTCAGAAGAAGCAACCAAATTTGAGAACGATAACAGACCTTTGTTAAGTTTTGTATCAACGTTTAAATTTTCAATTTGAGTATTATCTGCCTGATTTTGCGGAGTATCAACTTTATCAGTAAGACGTGAAAAAGCGTGTTGGATCAGTGAAGCTATATTTAATCCTGTTAATTGCGCCTTGGATAACGTCACATTAGCAGTACCGGACCAAAAATTTAGCACCGCAAATTTACCATAACCAGGCCCTGATAATTTCGCAGCTAGCACCAGAGAACCATCTAGTTTAGTAGGCATGTTAAATGCTTGAAGTAAAGGAGCCAACTTAACCTTATTAAATCTGGGTTTAGCCGTGACAATAACCGGACTATTTTCATAATTCAAACTAATAGGTAGCTCAAAATTGCCACCTAATAATCCACCTTCTAGCTGACTAATATTTAATAAAGTTTTTTTATTGGTTATCTTAGATTGGAAGCCATCTATAATTAAACCTCGATATATAAGTTTATCGGCAGAAATTGTCGCTTGAAATGGAAATTGTTTTAAATAACTTAAATCATAACTATCTGTTTTAGCTGTCGCAATAACAGGCTTAGTACTTGTTTGTGGTATTATCTTTATCTCTGCCAAAGGCTGCAATAGGGGTTGCCAACCTAAAATTTTATCTAGATCCAGTTTAGCGGAAGCAATATTTAATTGATAATCTGGCGATTTACCTAAATGAGCAACTAGACTGCCAGTTAAATGATTATCGTTAATATTAATAGCTAAATTAGAAAGGGTTAATACGGGTTGCTGCTCACGCCAATAATCAAACAATAAAGTTGCATTACCACTAATTCCATCTGTTGGTAAATTAATACCACTCATCTTATATTCTAATTGATTAATTTCGCCAGTGATTTGATGCGGATAATCTGTAATATTTAGCTTACTTTTTAAAGAAAAAGTTAGATCTTGCTGATCCTTACTCACATTGCTACTAAAGTTAACTTTAATGAAATGATCATCTTGCCTACTCAGTGACAACATAATATTACGCATGTTTAACTGGCTATCATTATTCAACTGCCAAATTAACAGACTATCGGTCAATGTAATTTTATTAATCTCAAATAACCTTTTATTATCAATATTATTTTTTCTACTAATATGATCAAGGCTTTCTGGTGCAATGGGAGCATCTTGATTTAATTTTGCTTCACTATCAGGAGTTGAGCGCAAAACTGCACCACTAATTACAATCTCTTCAACCGAAAGTTGGTGGGAAATTAATGGCCATAACGAGACATCAAGCCGCATGTTATCTGCACTAATTGCTGGCTTAGTCGCGCCTGGCGCAGTGAGTGAAATCGGCCCAGTAATAATACTTAACCTGGGCCATACATGCCAACGCATTTCGCCTTGAAAAACCAAATGATAGCCACTTTTTTGTTCAACTTTATCAATTAAATAGTGCCGAAAATCATTGGGATTAACAAGCAACACTAGCGCCGTTAATCCTGCAAAAATAACCACCATCAGGATAACTAATGTTGTCAGAAATCGTTTCATCACTGTCTCCATCAATGGTACTCAAGCAACCAATTAATGACTTCATCTTTAGATAGCTTATTTCCCGTAAGCTGAGAAAATAGAATTATTTTGGTTATAGCATGATCTTAGGAAAACAACGAATTAATTAACTTAAAACATCACAATTTATGATTGTTTTTACCCTCCTCGCTAATTCTACTCCCTACTGCACCTTGTTGATTTTTATATTTTGCGTCCTGACGACGATTATAGGGACGATCAGCCGAACCGGATAATGCTTCAAAACTTAATGCGCCAATAACCATACCTGGTCGTAACGCCAATGGCAGTTTACCTGAATTATAAAACTCTAGCACAATTTGACCACACCAGCCGGGATCAATACGGTGAGCAGTGACATGCACCATTAATCCCAAGCGAGCAAGAGAGGAACGACCATCAAGCCAACCAACTACATTATCAGGTAAGGTAACTGATTCTAAAGTGACCGCCAATGCTAATTCACCTGGGTGTAAAAAAAACGCATCATAATGGTTTAAGGTAATTTCATCACTCATCACCCGATCCAATGCAGCATTAACTTCATTTTTTGGCCCACTAAGATCGATATAAGGTGCAGTATAGCCCTGAAATACTCGAAATTTATTGCCTAAACAAACATCAACTGTTGCCCCATTGATTCGTTCGATTGATGGGCGTGGTTCAATAACCAATTTCTTTTCATCAAGCCATTTGACTATATCGCGGTCACAAAGTCGCATTTTTCCATCTCCTTGCGAGAATGCCTAATCTGTTTATAGATTTACTGGCAGAACTCCCCTATTTTAGCTTTTAGAATATCAATCGCCACCCGATTTTTTCCGCCTCGAGGGACAATAATATCTGCATACTGTTTTGATGGCTCAATAAACTGAAGAAACATTGGACGGACTGTTTTAGTATATTGTTCAATAACAGAATCTAATGTTCGCCCGCGTTCATTTACATCGCGTTTAATTCTTCTTACTAAGCAAATATCCAATGGCGTATCAACATAAATGGCAAAATCCATATTCTTACGTAAACGCTTATCCGTTAATAATAAAATACCTTCAATAATAATAACTTTTTTAGGCTGAAAAAAAATAGTCTCACGCTTACGTGTATGCTGAGTATAATCATATTGCGGCAGATCAATGCCTTTTCCGCTCTTCAACAATTGAAGATGATAAAAAAGCAGATCATGATCCATTGAGTTTGGGTGGTCATAGTTTACTTTCACTCGTTCTTCCATCGGAATATCATGTTGATCTCGATAGTAACAATCTTCAGTAATCACCCCAATATTGTGGTCACCCACCTGAGTACGTAATTCATGATAAAGCGTTTTCGCAATAAGACTTTTACCCGATGCTGAAGCACCTGATATACCTACAATAGCGCACTTATGTGCTGTATCAGCCATTTTAAATAACCTGAATTTGAATAAAGAAATTAATATAATTAAATATTATGATCGCCGGAATTATAAGGGGTTATTTTAGTATCTTCCAGCATTTAAAATTAGGTCTAGCTAATTTTATAACAAGACCTAACAATAATTATCACCTTACCTCTATTTTCAATCAATAAGTCATGGGATTAATCAGTTTAAATAGTGCGAAAAGCAATCTCTGTGGGAATTTTTTCCCCAGCCCAGAACATTTGAGCAGAAATCGCCGAGGCTATTTCCCGATAGATATCAGCAAATTCCCCATCTGGATCTCGAATAACCGTTGGTTGACCTTGGTCTAAATCCTCACGCAGCGAAATATGTAACGGTATCTTACCTAATAGCTTACACTGGTATTTTTCCGCCAATCTTTCTGCTCCACCAAAACCAAAAATAGGCTCTATGTGACCGCAATTGCTACAAATATGGAGACTCATATTTTCAACAATTCCTAATACCGGCACTTTTACTTTGTCAAACATCGCAATGCCTTTCATCGCATCAAGCAAAGCAATATCTTGTGGTGTAGTAACAACAATTGCAGCCGTAACGGGTATATTCTGTGATAATGTTAATTGGATATCACCGGTTCCCGGAGGCATATCAACGACTAAATAATCTAATTCTGGCCATTCGGTATCCTGTAACATTTGCATCAAAGCTTTGCTAGCCATTGGACCACGCCATATCATCGCATTATCATCATTAACCAAATAACCAATTGAATTAGTTGCCAGACCATAAGCCATTATAGGTACCATATGATGCCCATCTGGTGAGGTGGGCCGCTGATTTTTAGTTGCCAACATAGTCGGAATAGAGGGACCATAAATATCCGCATCCAGAATACCTACCTTCGCGCCTTCTTGCGCCAATGCTAACGCTAAATTCACTGTCGTGGTTGATTTGCCAACTCCCCCTTTACCTGAGCTGATCGCAATAATGTTGCGCACTCCATTAACGCCTGGCAAATCATTCACTCTACGTAATGTACTGATATTATGACGTAATTTCCACTCTACGGCTTGCGCACCGGCTATTTTTCGTAATTGTGATGTTTTCTGTTCAATTAATAGTTTAAAAGGTGTTTTCCAGGCAAACGGCATCACTAATTCAATATGCAAAACATCTTCCAATAACACACAATGATATAATGCTTTTAATTTACTCAGATTACTTTGCAGTGTAGGATGGGAAAATGTGTCCAAAACCTCAGCGACTTGCTGAGTTAACTGTTCTGGCTTTATCTGTTCGAAGGATCCTGAATTCATCGCAGCTCCTTTTATTAGTATTAAATTATCAACAATTGATCACGGCATCATACCAGAGAACAATTTAATTAAGATAAATAGATAATGAAAACGACACTTATCAAGCAAAATTACGATAAAATAATGATAGATTAGTCATGTTTAGGCCTAGCCGGAAAAAACACAATCGGTTAACATCAATTATTGTTCAATTTTTATGGAAGTTAGATCCTTATTATGTCTCAAGTCGCGAAAAATCTTTTGGTAACCTGTGCGTTACCTTATGCTAACGGTTCAATTCACCTTGGCCATATGTTAGAGCATATTCAGGCCGATATTTGGGTTCGTTATCAACGAATGCGCGGCAAACAAGTTTACTTTATCTGTGCCGATGACGCCCATGGCACGCCAATCATGCTAAAAGCTCAGCAATTAGGTATAACGCCTGGGGAAATGATTAGTAAAGTAAATCAGGAACATCAACACGATCTTGCTGACTTTGCTATCAGTTATGATAATTATCATTCAACTCATAGTGTAGAAAATAAAACTTTATCTGAACAAATTTATTTGACACTAAAAAAGAACGGTTTTATCCAAAGCAAAACAATCTCACAACTTTATGATCCTAAGCAAGGAATGTTTCTACCCGATCGCTTTGTTAAAGGGAGTTGCCCCAAATGCCAGGCTGCTGATCAATACGGTGATAATTGTGAAGTCTGCGGTGCTACTTATAACCCAACGGAGCTAATTAATCCCCATTCGGTGATTTCGGGTGCGACGCCTGAAATGCGCAATACAGAGCATTTTTTCTTTGATTTACCTGCATTTAGTAATATGTTGCAAACTTGGACGCGCTCAGGTGCTTTACAGCCACAAGTGGCGAATAAAATGCAAGAGTGGTTTGAGGCGGGTTTACAGCAATGGGATATTACTCGTGACGCCCCTTACTTTGGTTTTGGAATTCCTAATGAGCCTGGCAAATATTTTTACGTCTGGTTAGACGCACCAATTGGTTATATGGGAACATTCAAAAATCTATGTGAAAAACAACCGAATATTGATTTTGCTAGTTATTGGCAGCAAGATTCTACTGCCGATCTTTATCACTTTATCGGCAAAGATATTGTCTACTTCCATAGTCTATTTTGGCCAGCAATATTAGAAGGTAGTGGTTATCGTAAACCTACCAATATCTTTGTTCACGGTTATATCACTGTTAATGGCGCAAAAATGTCCAAATCACGAGGTACTTTTATTACCGCGCGCGCCTATTTAGATCAACTGGATGCTGATTGTTTGCGTTACTATTATGCTGCTAAGCTTTCTTCGCGCATTGATGATATTGATCTTAACTTAGAAGACTTTGTCCAACGGGTAAATAGCGACATTGTTAATAAAGTTGTCAATCTTGCAGCACGCAATGCCGGATTCATCACTAAACGCTTTCATAGTAAGTTATCATCGCGCCTTGCTGCTCCCGAACTTTACCAGCAATTTATTGCCGCCGCAGACAAAATTGGTCAAGAGTTTTGTCAACGTGAATATAATAAAGCGATTCGTGAAATTATGTTACTTGCCGATTTGGCCAATCGATATATCGATGAGCAGGCACCCTGGGTAGTTGCCAAGCAAGAAGGACGCGAACAAGATTTGCATGACATATGTTCTATGGGTATCAATTTATTCCGTGTGCTAATGACTTATTTAAAACCCATATTACCGGGACTTACCAGCCGGACAGAAACTTTTTTAAATATTTCACTCAACTGGGATGATATCAGCAATCCATTGTTAAATCATGAAATTACGCCATTCAAAACCTTATTCCAGCGAATTGAAATGAACAATATAACCGCGATGTTAGCGGCATCTAGCGAAAATATAACGGCACAAACAATGACTAATCAATTAGATGCAGAAAATCCTAGCCAAGATGTAATTAGTTTTGATGACTTTAACAAAGTAGACTTACGAGTGGCTCTAATTAAGCAAGCTGATTTAGTCGAAGGCTCCGATAAGCTGCTCAAACTACAATTAGATTTAGGTGATAGCTGCCGACAAGTTTTTTCGGGTATTCGTACAGCGTATCCGGATCCTAAAGTATTGGAAGGCCGCTTAACGATTATGGTCGCTAATTTAGCGCCAAGAAAAATGCGCTTTGGTGTTTCCGAAGGAATGGTATTAGCAGCCGGACCTGGTAACAAAGATATTTTTCTATTAAGTCCTGATGCTGGCGCCAAACCTGGTATGCAGGTAAAATAAATTAATAATAAATACATTAAATAAAAATGGCGACAATACTATTTTCGCCATTTTAAACTCACTTATTACACCAGCCTAACCCATTAAATGGGTTAATTGTATTAGCAGTATGTTTTGTTATAGGACTGGTATTATGTTGTTTGTTAAAAATATTCTTTATATTAGTTGGCAGTATCTACGTGCTTTTTTACTCATTTATCTCTGCCTAATAATAGGAAACCTAATTTCAACTCTACTGCCTTTTTCTTTGCCAGGTAGTATAATCGGTATGCTGATCTTATTTAGCATGTTAACAATACAGATCATACCGGTAGAATGGATACAGCCGGGTTGTCATTTATTACTAAAAAATATTACCATGCTATTTATTCCTATCGGAGTAGGCATAATGAATTATTATGATAAGCTCAGCCAACAAATTATCCCTATTTTGCTTTCGTGCATTGTTAGTACATTGATTATTATGATTATAGTTGCTTATAGCTCACATTATATTCATCGTGAAACTAACATAAATACCTTGGATAATTATAAACAACAGAGAAAAAAACAAAATTCAGCCCCAAAAAATAGGCCAAATAACGAGTAATAATAATGATAAATCATATCTGGTGGTCACTACCATTTACCATTATTGTTTTCTTATTAGCAAGAAGATTATTCCAAAAATATAAACTGATCATTCTAAATCCTTTGCTGATTTCAATCAGCATCATTGTTCCTATTTTATTAATAACGCAGACTTCTTACGACCATTATTTCTCTGGTAGTCGTATTCTGAATGATTTGTTACAGCCGGCAGTTGTTGCCTTAGCTTTGCCATTATATGAACAGTTACATCAGATTCGCGCCCAATGGAAATCCATTATTAGCGTTTGTTTTATTGGTAGTCTTATTGCCATGGTAACCGGAACCGCAATTGCCTTATGGACAGGAGCAACCGTCGAAATGGCCGCTTCAATACTGCCAAAATCAGTGACAACACCCATTGCTATGGCTGTATCAGAGGCCATTGGCGGCGTGCCTGCCATCAGTGCCGCTTGTGTGATCTTAGTTGGTATTTTTGGTGCTATGTTTGGGCAGTTACTGTTTAATCTATTGCGGATAAAAAACCCTATTGCTCGAGGATTAGCGATGGGAGCAGCCTCACATGCCGTGGGTACGGCGCGCAGCGCCGAGATAAACTACATTGAAGGTGCATATAGTTCTCTTGCATTGATGACTTGTGGCATTATTACTTCATTAATTGCGCCTTTTATTTTTCCTTTACTAATGGAATTATTAAATTAAATTATTATCGATAAAACGACTCAGCAAAACTATAAACACTTTCGCTATTTTTATAGGCAAGAAAATCTAACCTCACTAGCAAGCCCTAACTTTAATTTTAGGCTTTATAATAAAGTCGAATAAATTAAAATCAAATCTAGCGTATAACTACAGCGATCTTGGACAAGGCGTTCGATCAATTTATTGACGGTAATTTCTGCTCGTTTGAATATCATATTTACAAACTTACTCCCTTCTGACTATTATAAGTCTTATCTAACAATAAACTGTTAAATTAATCAGGAAGCCGCATGATCATAAGTAAAATAGTTAGAGTTGAGCAGTTTTTCTCTATCCTTTAATCTATAGGCATAGGTGATGAGGAAATTTCTTATTTATAGTTTACTTATTATTATAGTGACAGCAATTGTTGCCACTCTGGCATTCGATCGGTGGATTAGCTGGAAAACTAATGATTATATCTATGATGATGTAAAAAAATTGCCGCCACGTACTGTTGGCATGATATTGGGCACCGCAAAATATTATTCCGCCGGCTTACCTAATGAGTACTATAAGTATCGAATTCAAGGCGCCATAAATGCTTACAATAGCGGTAAAATAAAATACTTACTCGTTAGTGGTGATAATGCACATTACAATTACAATGAACCGATCACCATGCGCAGAGATTTGATCGCTGCTGGTATACCGGCTGCAAAAATTGTACTGGATTTTGCCGGCTTTCGAACATTAGATTCGGTTATCCGAACTCGCCAAGTGTTTGCCACCAACAACTTTACTATTATTACCCAACGTTTTCATTGTGAAAGGGCACTCTTTATCGCTATAAAAAAAGGGATAGATGCACAGTGCTATGCAGTTTCTTCACCTAAAAAAATCATTAAAGTTCGTTTACGCGAAGTTTTTGCCCGTATTAATGCTCTGATTGATCTTTATATATTAAAAAGTGAACCCCGTTTTTTAGGTCAACAAGAGTCTATTCCTGCACCGATAAAAATGCCTGAGGGGATCAAAGGATATCCGGCCGTTTTACCTGATGAACTCAAATAATATTAGCCAGTTCAATTAGCACATTTATTGGTTAAATAACCCCATAACCACTCTATCGGGCCTTGAGTAAAATACTTCAACCAACATACAGCAAATAAAATATTAATCAGCCAATCAGCGATACAAAAAGAAGTAATTCAATGCGACTAAATTGAGCAAAAAAACCTAGACGATAAAAAATAGTTGTACAGATTAATGTCTGTAATAAATAGCTAGTTAAAGCCATACGACCTATTGATTGTAGCCATCTAATAATAAAGATATTTTTTATTTGCGGCCAAAAACCATAAATAATAGCAATATAACCAGCAACTTGAATCGGAATAATTAGCTGATTAATAACAAATCCTAATAGGCCAGTGGCTATATAATTCCACTCATAGTAATACTGAATTGCTATAGAAAATAATTGAATAATAATAGTTACCGGGATTAACCAATATGCAACATAGCGATAATGAAATAAAGAAAAATGCCCAGTCAACCATCCGTTTCTTATTAATGCTGACCCCATTATCATGAGTGCCAATAACTGCCAACCATAGCCGATCACTAGCAAAATTAATCTCTGTGCGACCGATTCAGCCCGATATAAAAAAGCTTGCCATCCACCAGCTATTTTAATGTTAATTTCTTCAATAAAATTATTTTCTGCAAAATACCAAAAGGACGAGGCATCAGTAAAATAACTAAAACTGGAAAAAATAATTAAGCCAGATAAATAGATAACAATAGATTTATAATATAACTGTCTAAGGCTATTAAAATAAATAATTTTTATGGCTAATAGCCCCATCAAAGCATAAGGCAAGAGAATATCACCATCCCATAATCCAATGCCATGTATTAAACCAATAATAGCCAACACAAATAGCCGGATTTGATTCCAATATAAACCCTGTTTAGACAAAAATTCTAAGCTTGCACCAAATAACAAACTAAAAATTGCCAGAAATTTTCCCTGAACAAATATATGTAAATACACCCAGCACCAAATATCGCCGGCCGTCGTGCCAGCAGATAAACTGGATTCACATAAGCTAATTGAGGTAGTGCAAAGCCAAAAATATTTATCAATAAAATAGCTAAAATAGCGCTTCCGCGCAGCAGATCAATTTGCTTAATCCGCTGCCAGTTAGCTGTAATAACAAACATTAATTAGCCGTTACGCAGGCGAGAAATGTTACGTAAAAATTCCTGACGGGTATTTTGACTAGATTTAAATAAACCGCCTAGCGAGGTTGTCATTGTGCTACTGCTTACATCACGAACGCCTCTAGCTTTAACGCAATAATGAACGGCATCGATTGTAACAGCAACATTAGCTGTGCCTAATAAAGTTTGAAGCGCAATTAAAATTTGTTGAGTTAAACGCTCCTGAACTTGTGGGCGGTGAGAAAAGAATTGAACAATGCGATTAATTTTAGATAAACCAACTACCTTATCCTTGGGAATATAGGCCACTGTCGCCTTACCATCGATGGTAACAAAATGATGCTCACAAACACTGGTTAACGTAATATCACGAACCGTAACCATTTCGTCGAAATCCATTTTGTTTTCGATCAAGGTAATCTTAGGGAAGTTATTATAATCAAGCCCGGAGAAAATTTCGTCGACATACATTTTAGCAACGCGCTTCGGTGTTTCTACTAAGCTATCATCGCTAAGGTCGAGATTAAGTAAACGCATAATTTCACCCATATGCGCTTCAATCTGTTGTTTACGCTCATTTGCACAAAGAGATTGGCCACAAAGTGGAGTTTCAAGACCACGAGCTTCAAGTGCTTGACGAACAAGATGCGCTTCTTGACTTAGCGATGACATGCATTTCTCCAACAATAAAATTCAACATTTAACCAACTATATATTCAACCAATGGATACCATTATCCCTCGACAATAACCTATCCTAACAAAATATTTTTTATATCGCGCTAATTTTTCATATCAGAGTCACTATTTATCTTTTTTTACTAACCATTTATATAAAAATATCTATTTATTTTACTCTAAATAATCAATTTACTAACTATATCCTCATTTTAAACCCACTCAACGACGATTAACTTTTTGTTATAACATATGTGAGTTTTAACCAAAAAAATCTATTGCTGTAATATAACAGACAAAAATAGCTGTTATTGTCTTCGTTAACTTATTTGATTTGTTATTCACTTAAATAGCGTTAATTAAACAACTGTTGGTTAATCAACAGTTGTTAAGTCAATTATTTTGCTAACTGAAATAGATTTCATCATTAGATAGCAATTTATTTAATTCATGTAATTACTCCACCAAAGACGAAACTTCAAACCAATTAAACTACTCCAGCCAGTAGTGGTACTAACCACTTTGCCTTTATAAATAATGACAAAAGTTGGTGTTACACTAATGTGCCATTGAGCAGCATGGGCACCGGTTGGATCATTAACAGTTGGCATCATAAAGTGCTTTTGCCTCAAATAGTGCTGTACTTTAGCGTCATCGACTGAACGAAAGGCGACTGTTAATACATTACCACCGTTAGCCGCATAGTCCGCTATTTTTGGGCTAGTAAAACGACAAATGCCACACCAGCTAGCCCAAAAATAGAGCAATAGTGGTTGTTTGGCACTTAACTCTGCCAATGTTACTTGTTTTTCCGCTAGCGTTATTACGGTGTCACTAGCAAAATTATAGGGCGCTTGAGGAGCACGGAAATTATCCAGTAATAGAATAAAAATGACTAGGATCAACAAAAAAAACAGCCCCTCACGCAACCAACGATAAAATTTATTTGTCATTTAAGTTTTTCCAATTCTATTTTAACTATCCCTTGCAACTGTTCATAACTCACCGCACCACTCAGCACTTGAGAGCCAATCAATGTAGCAGGCGTACCTTGCACGTCGAGCTGTTGTGCTAGAGCCAAATTGTCGTTAATGGTATCCAGCGTTTGGCTATCAAACTGCATTAAATTAATACCAATTTTTTGCTCTGCTGCTTTGATACTGGCGTTATCATGATAACCTTTCTTGGCCATCAGACGATGGTGTAACAACCAAAACTTTTCCCTATCCTGTTTCCACAGGGAAAGCGCACTGCGCGCAGCTGTCACTGAACTTTGCGCTCGAAACGGTAGTGGTTTGATAATCAAAGCAACTTGCGGTTGAGACTGGACAATTTTTATCAGTAACGGATCAAATTGTTTACAAAAAGAACAGTTATAATCAGTAAAATAAACCATCACTAATTTAGCCTCAGCGGCGCCAAGACGTGGGCTATTCGGATCGTTAAATAGCCTATTTTGGTTTTGTTTAATTATTTTTTTCAACTGTTGCTGTCTTTGTTGTTGTCGCTGTTCACGATAAGCATTAGCCGCTTGTAACAGTATTTCCGGATTATTAACTAATGTTTCGCGGATCTGTTCTTGCAAAAAAGCTTTCTGTTCTAATGTAAACAAGTGATTATTAGCTAATGATGGCGTCGTCATTAGTAATAGCAGCAAAATGAGTTTTTTCATCTTACATTTCCTTTTGCCTGCTGCAAAATTTGCAATAAGTCATCTTTGTTCAACAAAGGCGATAGAATTTTCCCCTGCGTCAATCCAGGGCCATAAATCTGGTTGTAGGGAACCGCCAGCATACCGCGTTTTTGTAAAAATTGATTAATGGCGGCTGATGGCTGAGTCCAGTCACCACGCAATGCGACCACATCTTCAGCCTGTAGAGCTTTTTGCACATCGCTACCTAGCAAAACATTAAATTTGTTAGCTTTACAAGTAACGCACCAGTCAGCAGTTACATCGATGAATACCCGTTTATTCGCCGCTAGTGCCTGGTTAATTGCTGCTTCGGTTAATGGTTGCCAGCGGATCTCATCTTTCAGTGATTGCTTGCTGTAGTGTAAAGTAAGCATAACTAACCCAATAGCGAGCGCAGCACTTCCACACACAGTGATTGCCCAACGTAATGAATAATGACGTGCACAACTGAACAATAAAGCCGCTAGTATTAAAAAGCCCAAAAACAATGTCCAACTTGTACCGATAAATGCAGTGAGCAAACTAAGTAACCAGAGACAGGATGCCAGCATCATAGCAGCCAGCCCCTAGACGCAATTTATTCATCCAACGGCCAGGTCGAGGTAGCCGGAAAGCTAGCGTAGGTCTCACGGCAATTAATAACCAAGGTAAACTCATACCAATGCTCATTGCGATAAATAGTCCCCATAATTGCGGTAATGGTGCTGCCAGTGCAATAGCAACTGCAGTACCAAGAAAAGGAGCCGAACACGGTGTTGCTAGTAGCGTCGCAAATGCACCGTGTAAGAAATGGCCCACTAACCCATCAGCCTGCAAGTTTGCTAATCGTGTATTAAAATTAGTGGGTAAGCGGAAATAGAACAGTCCAAAGAGATTTGCACTAAATAGCAGGGTGACTATCACTAATAAAGCGATAAACCACGGATTCTGAAACTGAATACCCCAGCCTATTGCTTGATTGGTTAGCCGTAAAATCGTCATCAACAACGCAAGCGCCATAAAAGAGATAATAATACCGCCGCTTGAAGCCAAGAATTGTAATCTTACACTGCGACGATCACGCTGTTGCAGCTGTAAAATAGTGCTAAGCTTGAGACCTAACACTGGTAAAACACATGGCATAAAATTAAGGATCAAACCGCCTGCGATGGCGAATAACACAATCTGCCAAAGTGGCATTTGTAAGTGTTCAGAGGCTAGTGGCGCGCCAATGGTTACCGTGCTTTGCTGAGCAATGCCTTCATCCTCTATCACTAACGACAATGTTTTACCGGTCAAATCTGGTGCACCATCGCCCCACTCATCAGTCGCAGGTAAAGTGATCTGCAAACGTTGTCCTTGTAGTTGCAAAACTGGCTTACCAAGGCTGGCTCCATCTGGCATATCGACAAAAACTGCTGGTGCCTGCCAGCTAGCTACCCGTTCAGCCAGTACCTGCACTACACCGCTGCGATAACCTGCTGTTAGCTTTGCTAGTAATGCGTTTTCTTGTGGGATTTTACCCATCGCTGCAGCGTAATTATGGGCAAAGTTTGCATCAGTGGGTTGTTGTAGATCTAACGTGAAAGGATAATCGGTTAGAATACAGACGTTGCTGCAGGTTGACAATGTCAAGGTACCACTTAGCAGTGAGTCAGGTTTTGCTGTTAACTGGATCGGCAGGCTAACACCCTCATGATAGCCTTGAGTACTGATGCCAGAAACATCAAAGCGTTGTGGGGTTGGCCAAAACCATTTTGCCGCAATTGAATTATCGTGCCAGGTGATTTTCGGCGCAATCCCCCCCTCTCCCGGTGTTCGCCAGTAAGTTTTCCACCCCTCTTGTAAACGGATATCAAGTAAAAGGCGCGTAACGTCAGCTGCGTTATTGTCAGCGCGTAAACGAACTTCAGCATGACTATTTTGTAAGTTTTTAAGCCAACCGGTGTCGGCTGCAAAAGTAACTGGCAACCATAGCATAAGCAATGCCAGCAGGCTATTACGAAAAAAATTTAGCATATTTTATCTCCAAAAATGAAAATGACTAAGTAATAAACTTGTCAGTGTTCATTCCCGGAAATTACAGAGTCGTAAATGAATACGAAGTCGAGGAGATGAAAGTGGAATAGTAAAAGAGAGTAGTACAGCAAAGCGTGGGATAAATACCAGTAACGCTAATAACACACTAAAAATTAGTAGTAGCGCTTCTGTGATCTCAGGTGGGATACTCACTAAGGATTTAGTACTCAACTCACAAGGAGTCAGCGAATTATCAATATCATCCTGATGATCCTCTGCAAATACGGAGGTCTGCACGCTAGTTACCGGAGAAAATATCAACTGCCCCATAGCAATACGACTAATCATACAAATCATGACTATTAGGTATGCCAGGGCGAGAAACCATTTTGACAGTTGCTGCATTTTTCTCATGCTAACCTCGATAAAAACGAATGTTTATTCTAGCATTGACAATAAATTGTACAACCCTAGACTAGCTAAACAGACGTAATTATTTTATCAGCCTTGATAGTTAAATTAAATTAATCCATAAATAGGCGACAAAGAAGTTATCTACTTTGTCAATAAGCGAGATTATTGGCATAATACGCTAAAAATATTTGGCAAAATTATGCCAATATCAGTCAAAATGGTAGTCTTATTGGGAGCCAAATATGGAGCATGAGTATACCGGCGAATTATTATCGCTGAAGGAAGCATTAAATAATATATTGACTCTAACTACCCCGATCGCAGAAAAAGAAATTATCTCATTAACCGAATCGATTAATCGTATTACTGCTACAGAAATTATATCACCAATTAATGTCCCGCCATTGGATAACTCAGCTATGGATGGTTATGCAATACGCTTTAATGATTGGCATGATGCAACACCGTTGGTTATTGCCGGTAAAGCACTGGCTGGTTCTCCTTTTCGCGGTTCCCTGCCGGCGAAAACTTGTATCCGCATTATGACCGGAGCGCCGATCCCCACCGGAGTTGATACAGTCATCATGCAAGAAAACACCCGCCTAGCTGATAATGCCATCAGTTTTATACAACCAATAAAACCAGGCATTAATATTCGTTATGCCGGCGAAGATATTCGACAAGGTGATACCGTATTGCCAGTAGGAACAAAACTTTCCGCCACCCAAATATCCCTGATCGCCTCATTAGGAATAAGTCAGATAGAAGTTTTTCGCCAGTTGAAAGTGGCTATTTTCTCTACCGGCGATGAACTACAAACTATTGGTCAGCCACTGGTCGCAGGTCAAATCTATGATACCAATCGACTGGCAATACGCTTAATGTTGGAAAAAATGAACTGTCACGTGATTGATTTAGGTATTATTGCTGATGATCCTGACAAACTCTATCAAGCGTTTAAGCAAGCCGATCAACAAGCCGATTTGGTTATCAGTAGCGGGGGAGTGTCAGTGGGTGAAGCCGATTATACCAAGCAGATCCTTAATCAAATAGGCAGCATCAATTTCTGGCAACTGGCAATAAAACCTGGTAAACCATTTGCCTTCGGTAAACTAAAATCTGCCTGGTTTTGTGGCTTACCCGGTAATGCTGTTTCCGCTATAGTTACGTTTTATCAATTGGTACAACCTTTTATTAATCACCTCTGTGCCTTTAGTCAATGGCAAAGCACCCCCTATTTGAAAGCACGCGCCACTAGCCCGATAAAAACATCTCCTGGGCGCCTCGAGTTCCAACGCGGAATTGCCAAAGTTAATTCTCAAGGAGATTTAGAAGTAACACCGATGACACAACAAGGGTCACACATTTTGAGTTCTTTTAACCAAAGTAACTGTTTTATCGTTTTAGCGCAAAATCGTGGCATGGTTAACTTAGGTGAATTAGTTGATATTGAGTATTTTAATCATTTATTGATAAGTGAATAAGCATGGCTATTGAATTATCTGACCAAGAGATGCTGCGTTATAATCGCCAAATTATTTTACAAAACTTCGATTTTGACGGACAAGAAAAATTAAAAGCAGCGAAAGTATTGCTGGTTGGAGTGGGTGGTTTAGGTTGTGCCGCTGCTCAATATTTAGCTGCCGCAGGTGTGGGGCAGTTAACACTGCTGGATTTTGATACTGTCTCCCTATCAAATCTGCAACGGCAGATCCTCTATAACGAGCAATCTATCGGTAGCGCAAAGGTTGACTCGGCCAAAACCACATTAGTTAACATTAATCCATACATAAAAATTTCTACCGTTAATAAAAAACTAGCCGAACATGAACTTAATAATTTAATTAAGCGACAAGATGTGATTGTTGACTGTACGGATAATGTCACAATTCGCGAGCAACTTAATCGCCTATGTTTAACACTAAAACGCCCATTAGTATCCGGCGCAGCTATTCGCATGGAAGGACAACTGGTGGTATTAACTTATCAAGATAATACCCCCTGCTATCACTGTTTAAGTCGTTTATTTGGTGAAAATAATCTCTCCTGCATCGAAACCGGCGTTATGTCTCCACTGGTTGGTATTATTGGTAGCCTGCAAGCGATGGAAACACTAAAATTACTCACTAACTATGGTCAAATCATAAGCGGAAAAGTGCTATTTTATGATGCCATGTCAACCGAGTTCCACACGATCAATTTAATGCCTGATCCTAATTGTGAAATCTGTCAGAGAAACCAATTATAGGCTAATATTTATCGCCATGAGAGCAACAAAGCGCTTTTGGTACCATCTATTTTGTTAATGCTAACCAAGTGATGGAAACATAACATAGCTATAGATTATCATAAGTTTTGACTGATGGTGCCGTGTAGTGCGAAAAACGATTAAGCAAATTGGCCGGATTGTCATCAACAATCGCCATATGGCGATATTTTTCTTGTAAAAACTTTTCATCAGCCATTTTTTCTATCATAGCAACTAACGGTGCCCAATAATTATTAACATTTAATAAGCCACAAGGTTTTTTATGTAAGCCAATTTGGCCCCAAGTAAACACTTCACTAAATTCCTCCAGCGTACCAAATCCCCCTGGTAGTGCAATAAATCCATCAGCCAAATCAATCATCTTTTGCTTACGTTGATGCATAGTATCGACAATATGGATTTTAGTCAGCCCAGTATGGGAAATCTCACGTTCGACTAATAATTTAGGCATTACGCCCACAACCTGACCTCCTTGTTCTAATACCGAATTGGCCAAAATACCCATAATACCGACACGACCACCGCCATAAACCAGCGTTATTTTTCTGTTAACCAGCTCAGCTGCTAACGCGATAGCCTGCTGTTGATAAATATCACTGTCTCCTACACTAGAACCGCAATATACCGTTACACTATTTATCTTTCCCACATGATCCTCCTTAACTTAAATTGGCTAGTTCCAGCCCCAGCAGACATTAATCAAATCTAACAAACCGATAAATATTTTTCATGTGATTCCTTTTTTAAAATTAACATTTATTATAGTGAATATCTTATTTACAATCGGCGCTGAAAATAATACTTGTTCAATTATCTTTTATGCAATAATTACTCAATAACATTAAGTAAATCTTGCTGTTACTAACTGATTATTTAATTTTCTAACATTTATTTGGTTCTATATTTATCGAGGTTACCTCCAAATGTCATTTGTCTTAAATCAAAAGCGTAAAACGCTGTTGCCTGTATTGTTGTTGCTCTTTGCAATGCTCTCAATACAAAGTGGTGCTTCATTAGCAAAAAGTTTATTTCCAACTATCGGTGCACTTGGCGTAACGGCTTTAAGACTCTTTTTGGCAACAATTATTCTTTTTATAATTTTTAAGCCCTGGCGCAAAAAGTTACGCGGCCATTCACTAAAACATTTACTTATTTATGGTATCTCCTTAGGGTCAATGAATTCGCTGTTTTATCTATCGCTAGAAAGGATCCCGTTGGGGATTGCCGTTGCATTAGAGTTCACCGGTCCTTTAGCCGTAGCAATGTTCTCATCTCGCCGAGCGATTGATTTTGTTTGGATATTAATGGTTATTGTTGGACTAGCTTTTCTACTACCTATCGGAAACAGTATTAATAGTTTAGATCCTGTCGGTATTGTTTATGCTTTAGCTGCCGGTATTTGTTGGGGAATGTATATCATCTTTGGTCAGCGCGCGGGGGCGGGTTATGGCTCAGCAACCGTGGCTTTAGGTTCGTTTATCTCGACATTGATTTTTTTTCCAGTCGGCCTTCTCACCGTTGGCATCGAACCTCTATTTGATCTCTCTATCCTACCCATTGCACTGGCAGTTGCTATCTTGTCAACGGCCTTCCCCTACACACTTGAAATGTTTGCCCTGACACGCATGCCAGCGAAAACCTTTGGTACCTTAATGAGTCTGGAACCAGCAATGGGGGCTTTTATGGGCATGATATTTCTTAATGAACACTTAACTTTAACCCAGTGGTTTGCGCTATTATGTATCATTGGCGCATCAATTGGTTCAACATCAACTATGAAAAGCAAAACCGAAACGGTCGAAATCAATTAAGTCGTTCTTAGCACTCAAACAGTGTGTATTCAAACCTAAATTCACACTGTAACTTGTTGCTAATTTGGCTTGCATTCCTATTTTTTATCACCATATTTATAATTGTAAGTAATAAAATAACGCTTACATCAATATTACCTATCAATTTAATAGGATCAAATGATAAGACTATTGATCGATAATAAGCTATTTTTTAGATATAAAGTATTAATACATTATTTGATATAACGGGAGCGTAATAATGAGCACAGCTAAATTAGTTAAAGTACCAAAAATTGATTTACTCTATACCCGGAATAATATTAGTGATAGTACTAAAAAACACGTTATTTCTGTTTTAAATCCGCTAGTTGCCCAACTTATTAATCTTTCATTAATGACCAAGCAAGCGCATTGGAATCTGCGGGGCAGAAATTTTATTGCCGTTCATGAATTACTAGATGAATTTAATTCCTCTATTTTGGAGCACCAAGATGAATTGGCAGAACGTGTGGTACAAATGGGCGGTACGGCGATGGGCACAATAGAGTATGTGCATGACCATACCCCACTTAAAGCCTATCCAACCAATATTCACGATGTACAAGATCATTTGAAAGCCTTGGCCGATCGCGCTGCGGTGGTTGCCAATAATGTTCGTAAAGCGATTGATGATGTAGGTGAAGTAGATGCTGAAGATATTCTCACCGCAGCTTCTCGTGATCTGGAAAAATATCTCTGGTTTATCGAAGCAAATATTGAAAAGTAACCAATGCATAATTGATAACTATATAAAAATAAAATGTCGTCATTTAGCCACACAGGAGTGTGGTTTTTTTATTTTTGTTATCCCCTTAATATCAATTAATTATTTTACTATAATTGTCAGCATAGTAAGCAATCAATAAGGATTTTTATGGATATTGTCGTTAAAGACGCTAATGGGGCACACTTAAGCGATGGGGATAGTGTGCAAGTTACAAAAGATCTTAAAGTTAAAGGAACATCAAAAACCTTAAAACGAGGCACGGCAATAAAAAACATTCGCCTAACGCAAAATAAAGATGAAATTGAGTGTAATGCTGAAGGTATTAAAGGCTTAGTGCTAAAAACCTGCTTTCTGAAAAAAATTAACTAATTTCAATCCAGGAGTAATAAGTAACAGACAAAAATGCTGGTTACTTCGCTCTCTTCGTTAATGTATTGGTATTTCCGGTTCAACAATCGGAAATACCGGTAATGAAGCTAATAACCGAGCTCCATACGGTTTGGTTCTTAGTCGCTTATCATAGATAACAATTTCACCATAACAATCATGACTACGGATCAAGCGACCAACTTGCTGAATTAGTGTGAACGAGGCACTTGGCAAACTTTGTACTTCAAATGGATAAAGGTTTAAGGTTTTCAACCATTCATTTTCTGTAATAATGATCGGGTTTGTGATCGGGGGAAAAGAGATTTTTTGAATATGTACCTGCGATAAATAATCGCCTTTCAGATCCAATCCTTCAGCAAAGGATTGTAGTCCAACTAATACGCTAGTGTGTCCTTGATCAATACGTTGACAATGGCTTTCTACCAACCGATAACGCGGTTTATCTCCCTGAACCAACAATTGCCCGCGTAATTCGCTAACCTGTTGCAAAAAGCCTGCCATTGCACGTTGACTACTAAACAAAAATAGGATGCCACGATGTTTTCCAAACTGGAGTTGCTGTTTAAAATAAGCAGCCATTTCCGCTATATGTAAAGTTTCATTTTGCAGCGTTGGTTCAAATGACATTTTAGGGATCACTAATCGCCCCTGTTTAACATGATCAAAAGAGGCATCTAAGCTAATAAAGCGATCATCGTCCGCCTGATTTAATCTTGTCAGTTCCGTGAAACGGCTATAACTATCTAACGAGCGTAAAGTGGCTGACGTCACAATGATATGAGGAATATTTTGCCATAACAACTGATCTAATTGTTCACTAACCCGTATACCAGCACAATGAAAATAGTAATGTAACTGATTTTTATCATAATGACAGCTTAACCATTTGGATACCGGCGCATTTGAGGATGTTTCACAACTTGCTAAACGCCAAAGTTTAACCATATTTTGCCAGTAACTGAGCATCTTACTGCTAATTAGCAAACTACTATGCAAACTAGCAGCATCATGTTTACCACTCTGTTCAGATAGGTGATCGACTATTTTTTCAGTAAGTACCACCAAATCCTGACTAAGCTGTAAAAGCTGTTGGCAACAAATATATAATTCCGGCGGTAATTGGCCTAATTTAAATAAATAAATGGGCTCCTGACTTTTGTCTGGTAATAAACGCTGAGTGATTGCCATAACCTGGCTGAAGTAATCAATTAATTTTTGTCTGTGTTGGGTTAAATGGTTTGTTTTAGCCAGTTTTGGCGGCTTATCTGGGCGGTATTGGCTCAAATAGTGCTCCACATGACGCACAAAATGATCTAGCTGCGCTATCAGATGCGATAAAGTAATATTTGCTTCAACTTCTAAGCTATCGCGTGCCACATCAGCGATATGATGCCCTTCATCAAGGAATAACAACATCTTTTTAGCCTCAGGTAACACCGAGCCACTCTCCATCGCCGCCATCACCAACGCATGATTGGTAACAATGACATCAACTTGCTCAATTTTCCATCTCGCCAAAAAAAATGGACAGCCATGGTAAAACTGACAATTTCTGGCTAAACATCCGACTTTGTCGGTACTAATTTTTTTCCATAAACTGTCATCTAACGCTGTTTTATAATGATCTCTAACCCCATCCCAGAGACCGGCCATAAAATCAGCATGTAACTGTTGGCAAACAGTTCGCTCTTGTTCACTCGTTACCGCCATCTCCTGTTGCACTAAATACATTAAGTCAAGCTGCTGCTCATCCACTGCACAGATAGCGGCCAGATTGCGTGGGCACAGATAACGTCTGCGGCCAAAAATAGCAATAAATCGTAGCTCGGGAATAACTTTAGCTAACAAAGCAGATCTTTATGCAATATTTGATCTTGCAAAGCAATATTTGCCGTACTAATGACTAAAGGCTTGCTTTCTGCCCGGCTAATCGCAATACCGGCAATTAAATAAGATAGTGTTTTACCTACTCCGGTTGGTGCTTCAATAACCAAATGTCGGCCTTGTTCACCGGATAATGTCTTAGCAACTTCGGCGATCATTTGTCGCTGCGCAATACGTGGCACAAAACCTTCAATCGATGTCGATAGCGATTTATACCAAAGGCTTATCTGATTTTTAATTGCATTAGTTAGCGCCATAGAAATCTTATATAAAATATTCTCCGTTAGTTTGATGAGTATAAAACGATAAAATATTTAATTTATCATAGTGTTTAATCAATAGAATAAAAATTTAATCCACATTTAATTTCTGACAGAAAATCGATATACTATTTTTAGTTCACTCGCTATCATAAGTTATTGTTTATAATAGAAGGGTATTATGTACGAAGCATTTTTTGTTAGCCCACAATGGCTTCATCAACATTTAACTAATAAAAATATTATTCTAGTTGATGCTTCTGCGCCACCACCTACCGACCCAACTGATTATCAACAACGCTATTATCAAGAACATATTCCTGGTGCACAATTTTTTAATTTAGATAGTGTGGCTGATCAAAGTAGCAATCTGCCACATATGCTGCCGAATGAGATAACTTTTACTCATGCCGTTGAGCAATTAGGTATTAGCAATCATCATCAAGTGGTTATTTATGATCAAGGCGCACTATTTTCTGCACCACGCGCATGGTGGACCTTTAAAACATTAGGCTGTAATAATGTCAAAATTTTAGCCGGTGGGCTACATGGATGGAAAAAAGCTGGCTATTTGCTAGACTCCGGCATGCCTGCGATGCGACAGAGACAACATTTCACCGCTAAATGTATACCAGATGAAGCTGTATCACAACAGCAAGTCATCGCCCTTCTTCAACAACCTAATATTCAATTTATCGATGCACGACCGACTGCCCGTTTTAATGCACAGCAACCAGAGCCACGACCAGGATTGCGGATGGGACATTTGCCAGGCAGTAAAAATGTTCCTTGGAATTGGTTAGTCAATGAAGGTTGTTATAAATCACCTGAAGAGTTAAAAACTATTTTTGCCAACCAACAGGTTGACATTACGCTGCCGACAGTAATTAGCTGTGGTTCCGGTATGACTGCCGCTGTGGTATTACTTGCTTTAATACTGTTAGGTAATAAAAATGTCAAACTTTACGACGGCTCTTGGGCTGAATGGGGCCAAGATAATGGCTTACCGATTGAAACTCACTAAAATAAAAACATAACTACCTTAGTAGTTATGTTTTTATATGAGAAATGCTTATTATCTTTAGATAAGTGGGCTATGGGCGACCGACCATTCCGGCAATAAAAAGAACGACGATAGCGCCAATTACCGCAACAATAAAACTGCTTAAATTAAAGCCGTCCACTTTGCCTTTACCAAAGAAGGTACTAATATATCCGCCGACCACTGCACCGACAATACCGAGGATAATGGTCATGATAATCCCCATATTGTAAGCACCTGGCATGACCCACTTAGCAATAATACCAGCGATCAAACCAAAAATAACCCAGGACAAAATACCCATACACACCCTCCGAAATATCCAACATATTAAATAAGTTAAAAAACTAACTTGCTAACATTTCAAATATATGAACACTTTTTAGTAAAGAACCTAACCGCCAGAAATGCAAATAGATAAGCTATTTTTTATAAAATATTTGTGATAATCATTTTATCTTAGTTGGTTAGGGACTTTATAATATGTTGTATTTAATACTTTTTTTAAAATATGTTGTAGCAAGTCAACAAAAAGTATGACGTTCAATTATACTAGCAATATCGGCCGATTTTTTCACTACTCGGATCTGATTAAATAATTCAGCCGCTTCAACATACTTTTTGCGCAAATAACCTAGCCACTGTTTAATACGCGCTGCGTGATATTGACCCGTATCACCTTGTTTTTCCAACTGAATATATTTGAATAAAAGTTGCATAACCTGCGACCAAGCCATAGGTTCAGTTTGATATTTGATCACCTGAGCTAGGTTGGGAACATGTAATCCACCGCGGCCAATCATCAGCGCGTCACAGCCGGTTATAGTCCGGCACTCATTTGCACTAGACCAATCCCAAATTTCGCCGTTGGCAATAACTGGTATCGTTAATTTTTGCCGTATTTGGCCGATGGTTAGCCAATCAATTTTTTCTGCCCGATACCCCTCGGCCTTAGTTCGACCATGAATAATAATTTCTGTTGCGCCAGCCTGTTGCACGGCATCAGCAATTTCAAACGCCAGGCTACGATCATTCCAACCTAATCTGACTTTTACTGAGGTCGGTAAATCAGCAGCTACCGCCGCCCGAATTGCCTTAGCCGCCTGATATATCCGTTCAGGATCCTTTAATAGTGTCGCCCCACCACCATGGCCATTGACGGTCGGCGATGGACAGCCACAATTAAAATCCACCCCCCAAGAACCTAATTCAACAGCTCGAGCTGCATTTTCCGCTAACCATTGCGGATGCTGACCCAATAATTGAATACGCACTAATGTGCCTGCTAGGGTTTTGCTGGCTTGATATAATTCAGGGCAAATCCGATAAAATGCTTTGGCTGGCAATAAACTATCCACCACGCGCAAAAATTCCGTTATGCAAAGATCATATTCGTTAACTTCTGTTAATAACTCACGCACTAAAGAATCGAGCACCCCTTCCATCGGGGCGAGTAATATTCGCATTTATCCTCTACTTGGATTTTTTCGTGCTAAAGTTTTACTAGCAACGTTACTCGTTGTCCGTTGTTTTATTGGTTTATCATTAGTATGAGAAGCTTTTGCTACCGAATGACGTCGATGTTTTTTGTTTGCCGTTTTTTTTGGCGGTATGGGTTCTGGCTTAATAGTTGGATCAGGTTCATAACCTGCCAGTGCCATACGCGGGATACTCTGTTTTAATAATCGCTCAATCGCGGTTAATAAACCTTGCTCATCAATAGCAACTAGTGAAACCGCCAAACCGGTTGCTGCCGCGCGCCCAGTACGTCCAATACGATGCACATAATCCTCTGCCACATTGGGTAATTCGTAATTCACCACATAGGGTAACTGTTCAATATCCAATCCCCTAGCAGCAATATCCGTTGCTACCAACACTCTAATCGCACCTGATTTAAAATCTGCCAGAGTCCGCGTCCGTGCACCTTGACTTTTGTTGCCATGAATTGCCATCGCCTTAATTCCATCTTTAATCAGATGTTCAGTTAAACGATTAGCTCCGTATTTAGTTCGGGTAAAAACTAATACCTGCTGCCAGTTTTCGCTACCAATTAAATAAGAAAGCAATTCAGCTTTACGTCGCTTATCCACTAAATGTATAAGCTGTTTAACCTGCTGTGAGGCGGAATTGCGCGGAGCCACCTCCAATATGGTCGGATTATGCAGTAAACTATTAGCCAATTGTTTAATCTGATTAGAAAAAGTGGCAGAAAAAAGTAAATTTTGACGTTTTGGCGGTAATTTATTTAGTATTCGTCGAATATCATGAATAAATCCCATATCTAACATGCGATCGGCTTCATCCAATACTAAAATCTCAACCTTGGCTAGACTAACGGCATTTTGCTGCACCAAATCGAGTAATCGACCGGGTGTTGCCACTAAAATATCAACACCACCCCGTAATTTCATCATTTGTGGATTAATGCTAACACCACCAAAAACCACCAGCGATTTTAACCGCAAAAACTGGCTATAATCACGTACATTTTGTCCAACCTGAGCGGCTAATTCACGGGTCGGAGCCAAAATCAACGCCCGCACGGGTTTTCTGCCTTTTACAATAACAGGCGTCTGATTAAGATGTTGTAATATAGGTAAAACAAATCCAGCCGTTTTGCCGGTTCCTGTCTGTGCACTGGCCAACAGATCTTTTCCAGCTAATATTGCTGGGATCGCCTGTTGCTGAATTAACGTCGGCTTTTCATAGCCAACCTCTTTAATCGCCGATAATATCTCGTCAGATAAACCCAATGAGTTAAAACACATAAATATAAAATACTCCAAATTTCATTTGACTTAATTTCAGTCAACTGAATATAAGAACCATCACTATAAGCTATTAAAAATAGCGGTTGATGACAGTAAAATAACTGATTAGTGGCTGTCACTATCACCGACTAATGATGACTAAATAAAATAATTCACATAAATTCATCAAATAACAATTAACCTGATAAAATTAATTATGCATAACCTTATTTTATTCCATTTTATTGAACTATTTTAAGGATGCTATGAAAAAAAATCTGCGCTTATTAGCTATTGCTATTCTGTGTCTATTTATCGCTATTATAGTAGCTGGATACTACTACTATCAAACTCAGCAAAATAAGATGCTCATTTTGTATGGTAACGTTGATATTAGAACGGTTAATTTAAGCTTTAGAGTCAATGGTAAACTTCAAACACTGAACGTGGATGAAGGCGATAAAATTAGCCCCGGTCAGATCTTAGCTTCACTTGATAAAACACCTTATCAAAATAGCCTGAAACGCGCGACAGGTATTCTAACCAGCGCAAAAGCTAAATTAGATATGCTAGAAAGTGGTTATCGTAGCCAAGAAATTGCCCAAGTTGAAGCTGAAGTGGCACAACGGCAAGCTGCCTGGAAATATGCAAATAGTTTTTACCAACGCCAACAAGGGCTTTGGACGCAACGGGTAATTTCTGCCAATGATTTGGAAAATGCGAAAAACAATCGCAACCAAGCACTTGCAGCGCTAAATGCAGCAAAGGATAAATTAAATCAATACCCCACTGGCTATCGAACTGAAGAAATCGCCGCCGCTCGCGGTGAATGGGAACAGGCGGTCGCCGCATTAGCACAAGCAAAACTTGATCTGGAAGATACGATATTAACCACACCCTCACCAGGTACTATTTTAACCCGTGCTATTGAACCAGGGACTATTCTTACTGCCGGTAGCACTGTTTTTACCGTTTCGTTGATTCAACCTGTCTGGGTTAGAGCATATGTCAGTGAACCACATCTCGGTGAAGCAATACCCGGACGAGAAATATTACTCTATACCGATAGTCGTCCAGAGCAACCCTACCATGGCACTATCGGTTTCATCTTACCCACTGCTGAGTTTACGCCAAAAAGTGTGCAAACAACCGATTTACGTACTGATTTAGTATATCGTATTCGGGTTATTGTCAATGATGCTGACGATATGTTGCGCCAAGGCATGCCGGTGACACTTCATTTTGCAGCAAAAAAACAGTAAGGCTTAATGAATGGTCACACCCGTTGATAAGATAATATTGACTGACGTCGAGAAACGCTTTGCTGGTTTAGCCTCACCCGCATTAGCCAAACTCACCACTGAAATTACTGGCGGTTCAGTGACTGGCTTAGTTGGACCTGATGGTGCAGGAAAAACCACGCTATTACGGATGCTTGCTGGCTTATTAAAACCCGATAGCGGTAATATCACTATTATGGGTTTAGATCCCATTTGGCAAGGTGTTGAAGTTCGTCGCCATCTTGGTTATATGCCACAAAAGTTTGGTCTTTATGAAGATCTTACCGTACAAGAAAATTTGGATCTATACGCCAGCTTATGTGGCGTGATGGGCGAAAGTCGGCAAAAAATCTATCAACAATTACTGGATTTTACCGACCTAACTCGGTTTACCCAACGGCTGGCAGACGAACTGTCTGGGGGCATGAAACAAAAACTTGGGCTAGCTTGTACATTGATTAGTCGACCGAAAGTTCTATTACTTGATGAGCCTGGCGTAGGAGTTGATCCTATTGCTCGGCAAGAACTTTGGCGCATGGTGCATGAACTGGCTAGCGATGGTATGCTGATCCTGTGGAGTACATCCTACCTAGATGAAGCTGAACAATGCCGAGATATTTTACTGTTAAATCAGGGGCAACTACTCTATCGAGGGGTACCACAAGCACTAACTAACAAAATGGCTGGACGCTCTTTTTTACTCCAAGTTCCAGCCTCACAACGCCGTGCATACTTACAAGATGCGCTATTATTACCGCAAACAACTGACTGTGTTATTCAAGGGCATTATATTCGCGTGATCTTGAAAGAAAACAGCCAGCAAAGCGATTTTCTAACCCGTCTAAATTTCGCTAATGATAAATTAATTACCGCCAAACCGCGCTTCGAAGATGCTTTTATTGATTTATTGGGGGGTAGTCCCTCACAACGTTCTGAGTTGGCGGCAATTATGCCGCAAATTCCAGTTGATGCCACTGAAACTGTCATTGAAGCACAGAATCTTAGCAAACGATTCGGTGACTTTGCCGCAACGGATAACGTTAACTTTACGGTTAAACGTGGTGAAATTTTTGGCTTGCTAGGTCCTAATGGCGCCGGCAAATCGACAACATTCAAAATGATGTGCGGATTAATGCTACCAACCGCAGGTAGAGCGTTAGTCTTGGGGATGGATCTAAAAATAAGTTCAAATAAAGCCCGCCAACATCTTGGTTATATGGCGCAAAAATTTTCACTGTACGGTAATTTAACCGTTGCGCAGAACTTAAAGTTTTTCTCTGGTATTTATGGCCTTAGCGGCAGTCAGCAACAGCAAAAAATCAGTAGCATGATCAATGCCTTTAATTTAAATTCGATATTGCAACAAACTACTGATGAATTGCCATTAGGCTTCAAACAGCGGCTAGCTTTAGCTTGCTCGTTAATGCATGAACCTGACATTCTTTTTTTAGATGAACCCACTTCAGGCGTAGATCCGCTCACGCGAAGAGAATTTTGGTTACATATCAACGGCATGGTAAATAAAGGTGTCACAGTAATGGTCACTACTCACTTTATGGACGAGGCTGAATATTGCGATCGAATTAGTTTAGTTTATCGCGGTAAAATTATTGCTGCTGGTACACCTGATGAACTAAAAAGCCAAATTGCTACGCCAGAAAATCAAGATCCGTCGATGGAACAAGCTTTTATTAGTTTGATACTTAACTATGATCGAGGGAAACAATGAAGCAAACAGAAAAACAATCACCCCATGAAGCGCAGTTTTCATGGCGTCGTTTGTATGCCTTGTGTATTAAGGAAAGTAAACAGATCATACGTGATCCCAGTAGTGCGCTGATTGCTGTCGTTATTCCATTAATGCTGCTATTTATTTTTGGCTATGGTATCAATCTGGATTCAAGTAAATTGCGGCTTGGCATTCTCGTCAATCAACAAAATAACCAAGTACGGGAATTTGTCGCTACCTTTACCGGTTCTCCTTTTATTGAGGCAACAATTAGCGATAATCGAAAATTGCTAATAGATAAAATGCAAGCTGGGGAAATCCGCGGTATGGTCGTGATCCCTGTCGATTTTGCTAATCAGCTTAATCGTCCCTCGGATCATACCTCAATTCTAGTTATTACCGATGGTAGTGAGTCAAATACCGCCTATTTTATACAGGCTTATACCAAAGGTATTTGGCAAACCTGGCAGCAGCAACAAGGTGAAAACGCCGGTTATGACACTATACCATTAATTGTTCCAGAATTACGCTTCTGGTTTAATCCAGCAGCCATTAGCCAACATTTTATTATTCCTGGTGCGATCAGTATTATTATTACCGTCGTCGGTGCCATTCTGACTTCATTAGTGGTAGCCCGCGAGTGGGAACGAGGCACAATGGAAGCCTTACTCTCTACTCAAATAACACGCACAGAGTTACTGCTTGCCAAATTGTTACCCTATCAACTATTAGGCTCTTTTGTCATGCTACTTTGCATGTTAGTCACGATATTTATTTTACACATTCCTTATCGCGGTTCATTCTGCCTGTTATTTATAATTACCAGTCTCTATCTAGCAACGGCTCTTGGTATGGGATTACTGATCTCTACCTTAACCCGTAACCAATTTAACGCTGCTATTGTTGCATTAAATGCCGCTTTTTTACCGGCCATAATGTTGTCTGGTTTTATTTTTGAAATTGATAGTATGCCGCTAGTTATCCAATGGGTAACCTATTTGATACCAGCTCGTTATTTTGTTAGTAGTTTACAAACTCTATTTCTGGCTGGTGACATTTATTTTGTCCTGCTGACTAATTTTCTGTTATTAGTCGCGACGGCCATCATCTTTATTGGGCTCACCGCATTAAAAACGCGCCGCAGACTTGATTAGGGAGAGAATATGCTGCATCGTCTCTATACACTCATTATTAAAGAGTTGCAGTCGCTACTACAAGAGCCACAAACCCGTGCAATTCTTATCTTACCAGTTATTTTCCAAATGATTTTATTTCCACTAGCCGCCACTTTAGATGTCACTAACACCACAATAGCTATTTTCAACGAAGACAAAGGGCAAGACTCGATTGAATTAACCCAAAGATTGGCAAAATCGACAACATTTACTAATGTATTGCTACTCAATAATAATCAACAAGTTGCAGAAACCATTAATAATCGTAAGGCGCTGTTAGTCGTCCATTTCCCGCAAAATTTTAGTGCTCAGCTAGCACAAAGAAAATCAACTCCGGTTCAACTAATCCTTGATGGTAGAAACTCTAATAGTGCCCAGATCGCCGCTAATACAGTTAACCAAGTTATTGAAAATTATCAACAACAGTTATCTAACCCGCAGATAGCAAAGAATAATAGCGCATTAATCATTCGTAATTGGTATAACCCTAATCTTGATTACAAATGGTTTATCGTTCCCTCTTTGGTCGCGCTAATTACCACTATTGGTGTATTAGTTGTCACATCCTTATCAATTGCACGTGAGCGTGAACAAGGAACGCTTGATCAGTTACTGGTTTCACCTCTAACCACCTGGCAGATCTTTATTGGTAAAGCGGTTCCAGCATTAATTATTGCCACTTTGCAGGCAACATTAGTGCTGATTATTGGGATTTTCTGTTACAAAATTCCATTTTCCGGTTCATTACTTGTTTTTTACACTACCATGACAATTTATGGTCTGTCTTTAGTTGGTTTTGGCTTATTGATCTCTGCCATGTGTTCAACTCAGCAACAAGCATTTATTGGCGTATTTGTGTTTATGATGCCGGCAGTATTGTTATCAGGCTATGTTTCACCAATAGAAAATATGCCAGTTTGGTTACAAAATTTCACTTGGATCAATCCTATTCGTCATTTTACAGATATCACTAAACAAATTTATTTAAAAGATGCCGATTTTGCTGTGCTGTGGCATAACTTGTGGCCATTAGTTATTATTTCATTATGTACCACAACCTTAGCATATTGGTTATTTAGTCGAAAAATTGCCTGAATAACAAAATAAAAAAATCCCGCTAATACAATACTATCAGCAGGATTTTTAATAAAACAGATTAAATTAACGGCGATCGCCCAGAATACGTAACATCATTAAGAACAAGTTAATAAAATCTAAATAGAGAGTCAACGCCCCAAGAATAGCGTATTTACGCATACCTTCCTGATCACGACTATCAATTTGGCTGCCCATGTCTTTTAATTTCTGCGTATCATAAGCCGTCAAACCTGAAAAGATTAATACACCTACATAGGTGATGACCAAGGTTAAGCCAGAACTTTGCAGCCAAATATTCACTAATGAGGCAATAATTAGCCCGATTAGTGCCATAAATAGGAAGCTACCCATGCCACTTAAACTACGTTTGGTTGTATAGCCATAAAAACTTAGTGCGCCAAACATAGCAGCAGTGATAAAGAAGGTGCTGGCGACAGAAACGCCAGTATAGGCAACTAATACCAGAGAAATTGTTAGGCCTGTCAGCGCCGAGTAGAGCATAAACATTGCTGTTGCTAGCCCTGCACTCAATTTAGGCAACAGAAATGATAACCCAATGACTAATGCAAATTCAGCAATAATTAGGCCTATCAATACCCAACCATGCGTTGCCAGATACATAATAATATTACTATTATTAATTGCATACCAAGCAACAAACGCAGTTAATAACAAACCTACCGTCATCCAGCCGTATACTTGCGCCATATAGGCTTGAATACCTGCGCCAGCGCGCTGGACGATCGAATCATTTTGACGTTCAAATCGATCCATGATGATTACCCTCATCACTTGCGTTAAAGATAAAGCTATTTAATAAACTAGATAGCTCAGTAAACTTAAGTTAAGTCTATCATAATTTCTTGCTAAAACCATGGTTTGATATGAGCAAATAAATGAAGGTTTTACATTACTTTTACTTTATTGAGCTAAACTTCAATAAATTGAAATAACTTCAATAACAATTGGTTTACCAACGCTTAAATGCGGTTTGATCACTCAGTCTGGGCTCAACCCAACGGCTGCTTTGCCCTTGAGTCAAATGTTCTTTTTTCCAAAATGGTGCTTTAGTTTTCATATAATCCATAATAAATTCGGCGGCTAAAAAAGCACTACTACGATGGCCGCTAGTAACACCAACAAACACTATTTCCTCGCCCGGTTGTAAAGTACCAATTCGATGGATAATACAGATACGTTGCAATTGCCAACGATAACGTGCTTCATTGGCAATATCCTGTAACGCTTTCTCTGTCATAACTGGATAATGCTCAAGAGTGAGGGTTTTAATGTTATCACCCAAGTTATGGTTACGCACTTTACCGGTGAAAGTTACCACCGCACCATCATCCTGACATTGGGCTAACCATTTATATTGCTCACCCACATTAAAATTCGCTTGTTGAATAACCAGCCGTGTATCTGTCATTTATCCTCCCGTTACCGGTGGAAAAAAAGCGATTTCATCGCCACTAGTTAATGGATGATCTGGCTGTACAAAGGTATGATTGACCGCAAACAGCAGTTTTTTCTTTTCTAATGCTAATGCCCAGCGCTCACCACGTTGGCTTAATGCATTACGTAATTCTTCTACCGTCGAATAGCGATGTTCTAACTCTAATCTATCGGTGCCGGTTAATTCACGGACTTGGGCAAAAAAAAGCACTTTAATCATGATGTTATCCTAAAATCAGCGGATTTACCGCCCGTTTTTTCCAATAACCTAACTGAACTAATCACCATATCTTTTTGCACCGCTTTACACATATCGTAAATGGTTAATGCGGCGACTGATGCGGCGGTTAGCGCTTCCATTTCGACACCAGTCTTACCTGATAACCGACAATACGATTCAATTCGGATGCGATTAGCGCTTAATTGCGCTTCCAGTATAACTTCCACTTTACTGAGTAATAGCGGATGACAAAGCGGGATCAGATCCCAAGTTTTTTTGGCGGCTTGAATACCGGCAATCCGCGCAGTAGCAAAAACATCACCTTTATGATGACTGGCACTGATAATCATATTAAGTGTCTTAGCATTCATTGTTACAAATGCTTCTGCTCGCGCTTCACGAATGGTTTCCGCCTTTGTGGCCACATCCACCATATGCGCCTCACCCGCTGAGTTGATATGGGTTAGTTGAGACATGGTAAGCTCCTTAGAATGACTAAAAATTCCATTTATCCTCCAATAATGGAAAGGTTTGACGTGATACCACTATCACCTTGATGAAGAAAATGGCTTTCACGTTTTAACTGTAATTCTGCCTGAATACGCGCTTTCAATGCCTCAGATTGAGATGCATTAACTAATAAATCACGTAAAATAATACTGCGTTCGCCAAATAGACAGAGATGAAGATGACCGATAGAAGAGACACGTAAGCGATTACAATTTTGACAAAAATTCTTCTCATAGGGCATAATTAAACCAATTTCACCACAATAATCAGGATGCTTAAATACCTGGGCAGGCCCATCACAACGATAGCGTGGTATTTGTTGCCAACTTTGCTCTAATAAGCGCCGACGAATTTTTTCACCTGAGACATGATGACGATGAAATATTTTACCACTCTCACCGGTTTCCATTAATTCAATAAATCGCAGTTGAATTGGCCGCAGTTTGATCCAGTTTATAAAACTCACTAAATTACTGTCATTGATATTTTTCATCAACACAACATTAACTTTTATTTTGGCAAAACCAGCCTCCAAGGCCGCATCAATCCCAGCCATTACTTGAAAAAATTTATCTTGCCCGGTAATAGCTAAAAACTGTCGTGGATCAAGACTATCAACACTTACATTAATGTCGGTTAAACCTGCACTTTTCCAATGGCTAACATTTTTGGCCAGCCGATAACCATTGGTCGTTACGGCAATTTTTTTGATCGCCTGGTTTTGTTTGATGGTAGCAATAATGTCAAAAAAATCACGCCGCATGGTCGGTTCTCCGCCAGTTAAGCGAATTTTTTCCGTACCAAGCTCGGCAAAAGCTTTTGTTAAATGGCCAATTTCTTCTAGCGATAAAAAATCTTGATAACCCTTTGATTGATAGCCATTAGGTAGACAATAGGTGCAGCGAAAATTACACACATCAGTGATGGATAGTCTTAAATAGTAGAATTTACGGGCAAAAGTATCAATAAGTTGAGTCATAATAACGCCTTTCCAAATACGGGAGAAGCAGGCATTTCTACCTCGCACCCTAGTGGCCGATAAGTGCCACGGCCTTAATACCCTATTTAAACCATTAAGATCACAAACTTAGGTAAAAAGGCTAGGAGTTAATAACATCACGTACAATAATAGCGTAATGTGATGGTTGCTATAAATAATATTGCTAAATATTTAAAAAAGCGAATAAACGCTTAAATCTATCGCTTGCAATTCAATAAGTTAATCAATTAACAGAAAATAATGTAATATAAATAAATGACAAAGTTATTGTTTAATATCACGTTAATTCAATATGATCGGATATTTAATGATAAATTACGTCAAACCGTTATAAGACAGATAATAAAATAGGGGAAGTAATGCATCAATGCAGTATTCTTAATAACTTAGGGCAAGTTGTTGCACTAGGAGGTGGTCATGGCTTGGGTCGTGTTATGTCATCTCTTGCGGTTCTAAATTCTCAATTAACGGGTATAGTAACAACAACAGATAATGGCGGCTCTACCGGCCGTATTCGCCGTTCCGAAGGCGGTATTGCCTGGGGGGATACGCGCAACTGTTTAAACCAATTAATTACTGAACCGTCCATTGCTTCAACGATGTTTGAATACCGTTTTATGGGTAACGGTGAACTTGGTGGCCATAATCTAGGTAATTTAATGCTCAAATCGCTCGATCATTTGAGTGTTAGGCCGTTGGATGCAATAAACTTAATCCGTAATCTATTAAAAGTGAAGGCGCATCTTATTCCTATGTCCGAGCAACCTGCTGATTTGCTGGCAATCGATTTGATGGGCAATGAAATCTATGGTGAAGTTAATATTGATCAACTCACCTCACTACCACAAAAATTAATGCTATCTCCGCAAGTAAGTAGCACGCCAGAAGCGCTTGATGCTATTTATAACGCTGATTTGATTATCATTGGCCCAGGTAGTTTTTTAACCAGTCTGATGCCTTTATTTCTGATGAACGATTTAACGCAAGCACTACAAGAATGCCGGGCAGCAATCATCTATATTGCTAACCTTGGTAAAGAGCTTAACCAGCCTGCTGCCAATATGCAATTAACTGATAAAATTGCCATGATCGAAAAAAGGATCGGCCAACAGAAAATTGATGCCATTATCGTTGGGCCAGCAACCGATACATCAAACCTAGCAGATCGAATAGTAATCCAACGAGAACTGGCTGCTCAAGATGTTTGTTATCGTCATGATCGAGACTTACTGCGCCAAGCTATTGAAGACATCGCACAAAACATTCACCAACTTAAACCTTTTAATTTATCACCTGCCTCCAATGCCAACTGACTTCTTACTTGGCATTCTCCTCGCCCTAAAGGGCATGGTTTGACGGTGCAGTAGGTAAAAGCGTCCTATCAAGTTCAAGAATTAGCAATAAACTGTTCACGTAGCAATTGGATTTGATCGCGTAAACTGGCTGCTTGTTCAAATTCAAGATCTTGCGCATAACGATACATTTGTGCTTCTAACGCCTGAATTTTAAGCTCCAATTCTTTAGTGGAAAGTTTATGATAATCCTCGCTAATCGCTGATACTTGTGGTTGCTTTTGTTTCGTTTTTACCGATACTGGGGCGCCAACTTGTAAAATATCACCCACTTTTTTATTTAAACCTTTAGGCACAATACCATGCTGCTGATTAAAGGCGATTTGTTTCTCTCGACGGCGCTCAGTTTCTCTAATCGCTTTTGCCATTGAATCAGTCACTTTATCACCATATAAAATCGCTTTCCCTTTCAGGTTACGCGCGGCACGGCCAATCGTTTGAATCAATGAACGCTCTGAACGTAAAAATCCTTCTTTATCTGCATCTAAAATAGCGACTAACGATACCTCAGGCATATCTAAGCCTTCACGTAGCAAGTTAATCCCCACTAAAACATCAAATAAACCTAATCGTAAATCACGAATAATTTCGACTCGCTCAACGGTATCAATATCTGAATGCAAATAACGCACCTTAATATCATGTTCTTGCAGATAATCGGTCAAATCTTCTGCCATTCTTTTGGTTAAGGTTGTTACTAGTACTCGTTCATTTACCGCTGTTCGTAGATGGATCTCAGATAACAAATCATCAACCTGAGTAGCAACTGGACGAACCTCAATTTCAGGATCGAGTAAGCCAGTTGGCCGAACAACTTGCTCAATAATTTCATTAGCCGATTTTTCCAATTCATACTTACCCGGTGTGGCAGAAATATAAATTGTTTGCGGGGAAAGTGCTTCAAATTCCTCAAAACGTAACGGGCGATTGTCCAACGCAGATGGTAAGCGAAAACCATATTCAACCAATGTCTCTTTACGAGAGCGATCACCACGATACATAGCGCCAATCTGTGGGATAGTGACATGAGATTCGTCAATAACTAATAAGCCATCAGCCGGTAAATAGTCAAACAGTGTTGGTGGCGGTTCACCGCTTGCACGGCCGGAAAGATAACGTGAATAATTTTCAATACCGGAGCAATAACCCAGTTCATTCATCATCTCTAAATCAAACTGGGTACGCTGGGTTAATCGCTGCTCTTCAAGCAATTTATTACTTTCCAGTAGCAATTTACGTCTTTGTGCCAATTCAGTTTTGATCTGCTCCATGGCTTCAAGAATACGTTCACGCGGTGTGACATAGTGAGTTTTAGGATAAATGGTAAATCGTGGTACATCATGTTGGAGCTGACCCGTTAAGGGATCAAAAAGTGCCAGCCTTTCTACTTCCTCATCAAATAATTCGACCCGTAAGGCATATTCATCTGATTCGGCAGGAAAAATATCAATCACTTCCCCTCTAACTCTAAATGTACCTCGTTGAAATGCTTGATCATTGCGGCTATATTGCAACTCTGCCAGCCGGCGTAAAATAGCACGCTGGTCAATAATCATGCCTTTAGTTAAATGAAGCATCATTTTTAGATAGCTATCTGGATCGCCTAAACCATAAATCGCTGATACCGAAGCAACAACAATAACATCACGTCGTTCAAGAAGTGCTTTAGTGGCAGAGAGCCGCATCTGTTCAATATGTTCGTTAATAGAGGCGTCTTTTTCGATAAAAGTATCGGAACTGGGAACATACGCTTCTGGTTGATAATAATCATAATAAGAAACAAAATATTCCACCGCATTTTCAGGAAAAAAGGCTTTCATTTCACTATATAATTGTGCTGCCAGCGTTTTATTGTGAGCCATCACCATGACCGGGCGGTTAACCCGCTCAATAACCTTAGCAATAGTAAATGTTTTACCCGATCCGGTGACACCAAGCAACGTTTGATGAGCCAATCCATCATTAAGACCTTCGATTAATTTCTTTATTGCTTGTGGCTGATCACCCGCAGGTTGAAATTCAGCATGCAATTTGAAGACTTTACTCATCTAACCCTCTCTACTAAAAATTTCTTTATCATACTGGATAAAAAAACAGTTTCAATGACAGCAGAAATAAAAAATCAGCCTTAACCATAATAAATTATTTACATATATTTATTATTTTAATAACTTAGTTATCCCCAAGCTTTTTCTTACGCTTAATTATATTTTATATTTTATGCTAATTAGCTAATATAAAACTTTATTATATATCATTTCAGACTTGATTTTATATAACTTATTAATATTTATATAATTTTGATTTAGAGCCGAGAATGGCATCAACGGCACGCCAAGCCTCATCCCATCTTGGTTAGCGACACTTTTCTAGATCTAATACACAAGGTTATCCACAGGAATGGTGGATAACTCAAGAAATTCTTTTAGGCATCAATAGTTGTAAGATTTTCACTTGAGTATTAGTAAAAAATTTTTGCCAGAAAAATAATCACAAAAAAAATTTTTGTATAAGAAAAAAAACGAAAAAAAGCATTTCATCTGTTACTATTTTACTAATTCAAGCAAAATACGGCTAAAGTGGCATAATGCTTTAGCCTAAAAATTATTCCTATTACAGTAGGTTACCTATATTGACAAATTTGCCAATCGAATGAGATTGCCAATCTGGCAAATGTGGAATAACCCCTAAACAAGGTGCTGACAGGCGCTGCTGTAATGTTAACAAATAATCCTGTTGATATTGACCCGGTAAAACAATTTCATTAGCCACCCAGCCTGCCAATAATAAACCACTTTGCTCAATTGCCTGTGCGGTTAATATTGCATGATTAATACAACCTAATTTAACGCCAACTGTTAATATTACTGGCAATTGCTGTTGTATAACCCAATCAGCAAAGGTTTGCTCAGCGCAAAGCGGTGTATACCATCCGCCGGCACCTTCGACAATGATCCAGTCAGCAGATTGTTTTAATTTATTTAATCCTGCACCCATTATCTGCCAATCGATAAGTTCTCCTGTTAACTGACTGGCAATATGGGGTGAAGTTGCTTGGGCAAAAACGATCGGATTAACATCATGGTAATTCAGTTTCAGGCTGCTATTTTTTCTTAATAACTGCGCATCTGAATTTCTTAAGCCATCCGTTAATTGTTCGCTACCTGAAGCTACCGGCTTATAGCCTGCCGTTTGATAGCCATGAGCTGCGGCCGCTTGTAGCAGCGCGCAACTAACAATAGTTTTGCCCACATCGGTGTCAGTTCCGGTGAGAAAAAAACATTTATTCACGATATAACATTCCGTAAACCAGTTGATAAGTTAGTGGGAATTGCTCATTGACATAAGGATAATGATCAAGGAGTTTAGCTAACTGATTTTTTGTCATTAGGCCCTGTTGCTGACGTCCAGCCGTTAGATAAGTCGCACCAATTCCCTTGATAGATTGGAGTAAACAAGCAAATGAAGGATAAGTTACATGCCAAGATCGTTGCTCTAAACTATGCGACCAACCATGACAAGTCCGCTTAATTTGTGCAAAAGTCATAAAAGAATTAATGTGTCGGTTATTATCAACTTTTTGCCAACACTGTTGTAGCTCATGTAATGAGCCATCGGCTAAAGTAGAAAAAGCAACTACCCCACCCTTTTTAGTGATACGATATAACTCACTTAATGGGGTATATAAATTACTACACCACTGGATAGCAAGATGACTAAAACAGAGATCGACACTTTCATCGGCTAGTGGTAGACACTCCATGTCAGCCTGGATATAACTTTTGGCCGCTTGCTTTTGTTGAGCGATCGCTAACATTGATGCAGACAGATCAAGCGCAATAACCTGTTTTCCTGCTAACTGCCACTGCTGACTGAAATAACCGGTACCACAGCCAGCATCCAGAATCGTGTTACCTGGCATCGCCGATAAGCAATCAAACAGATGTTGTCCACTTTGCTGCTGAAATAACGCAATATTATCGTAATTTTTAGCCGCCCGTCCAAAAGCATGCGCAATTGCTTGCTTATTTATTGGCATAGTTGTTAAAGAATTCATTTAACGTTTCCATTAACTGTGCAATATCGGTTAATTGATGATTAGCCATCAACGTGATCCTTAATCTAGCACTACCCGGCGGCACTGTTGGCGGCCGAATAGCTTGCACCCAAAATCCTCGCTGACGTAAAAATTGCGCTAAATGTAAACAACGTTGGTTACTACCAATAATCAGTGGCTGAATGGCACTCGAGGAATTTAATAATGGCAAATTATAGTGATGGGCTAATTGACGAAAATAATCAATATTGCGCTGCAAATTTGTTCTTAATTCATCGGCCTGACGAATTTGCCTAACGGCCTCAGCCAACGCAACCGCTTGAGCCGGCGGCATTGAAGTACTATAAATCAAATGACGGCCATATTGCAGAAAATAGTCGGCGGTGTTTTCATCACAAAGCAATGCAGCTCCACTAAGACCAAAGGCTTTACCAAAGGTTATCACCAGCAGTTCAGGCTTTACCTTATGCAGATGACAACTACCTCTGCCTTCATCGCCGCTAACCCCAATACCATGGGCATCATCCACTAATAGCCATGCCTGTGCTTGCCTTGCTGCTGCTTGCAATTGATCTAAAGGGGCTCTATCGCCATCCATACTAAATACGCCTTCAGTGACAACCAGTGTTTTACCAGTCTGATTGACCGCTAAAAGAGGTTGTAAAGTGTCCGCTTGATTGTGAGCAAAACGTTGTAATGTTGCTGGCGATAACATTGCGGCTTCTAGTATGGATGCATGACTAAATTTATCAGCGACAATACGATCATTTTTTTTCATTAAAGCCATAATCACACTTTGATTTACGGCATAGCCGGAAATAAATAATAAAGCGCGGGGATAACCTAACCAGTCAGCAAGCTGGTGCTCCAATTGGGCATGGGCGCAAATATAACCGATAACATGACCTGAGCTACCACTACCCGTTCCATATTGGCTTAATCCCATTTGCCAGGCTTTAATAATGGCCGGATGCTGGCTTAACCCCAGATAATCATTACTCGAAAAATTAACATATTGTTGTTGATCAAAGATTAGGGTACGTGCATTATTTTTTTTAATAATCTGTCGTTGCCGCCACAATGCTTGCTGCTTGCGCATATCCAGTTCACGAGCTAAAAATGTTGACCAATTCATCATAGTGCCGCGTTGTAAAATTGTGCTGTATCCACCTGCTGCATAGCTTTTTGCAGCCGCTCTATTTGCTGCTGATGAGTCAATGCGGTTTCAGTGGCTTGTGGATTAATATTTAGCTTGCGGAAAAGTTGCTGATCTTTATCTTGCTTGGGATTAGCGGCCGTTAATAACTTACAACCATAAAAGAGAGAGTTAGCCCCGGCCATAAAACAGAGTGCTTGCATCTGTTCATTCATCTGTTCACGGCCAGCAGAGAGCCGGACAAAAGAGGTTGGCATCATAATACGGGCAACAGCAATGGTACGAATAAAATCAAAGCCATCGACATCTTCATTGTCTTCAAGGGGCGTGCCTTTTATTTTTATTAACATATTAATTGGCACACTTTCGGGAACCTGCGGTAAATTAGCTAATTGAACCAATAGCGCTGCTCGATCAGTCACCTCTTCACCTAAGCCGACAATGCCACCAGCGCATACCTTCATGCCTGCTTGGCGAACGGTATCAATTGTATCAAGCCGATCTTGATAGGTGCGAGTGGTAATAATAGAGCCATAAAACTCAGGCGAGGTGTCTAAATTGTGATTGTAATAATCCAGTCCCGCATCGGCTAACCGCCGTGCTTGCTGGTCAGTTAACTTACCCAGTGTCATACAGGTTTCCAAGCCTAATGCTTTGACTTCTTTTACCATCGTTTCTAAATAAGGCATATCCCGTTCATGGGGATTTCGCCAGGCCGCGCCCATACAAAAACGTGTCGAACCGGCTTTTTTGGCCTGCTTAGCCGATTCAATCACTTGTTGGACTTCTAATAGTCGCTCAGCTTTTAATCCTGTCTTATAACGAGCACTTTGTGGGCAATATTTGCAATCTTCCGGGCAGGCACCGGTTTTAATTGAGAGTAAGGTACTAATCTGGATCTGTTGCGGATCAAAGTGTTGACGATGAACTTGCTGAGCTTGAAAAAGTAATTCAAAAAAAGGTAAATCAAATAATGCTTGTGCCTGGCTAAGCGTCCATGTTTTTTCCATCTTTGCCATTCTCTCTCTTGAAACAAAAAGTGTTGCCAGTTTAAATAAGTGCGTTATCATGTCAACTAAAATAAATAAAATTAGTTTACCAAGTATAATGAAACTCGACGATATTAATTTTGATACTAAACATATTTGGCACCCCTATACTTCTATGACGCAACCGATACCGGCTTATCCTATCGTGAGCGCCTCAGGTGTTGAACTCGAATTAGCCGATGGCAGAAAATTGATTGATGGTATGGCTTCTTGGTGGGCCGCTATTCATGGCTATAATCATCCCGTACTCAACCAAGCCGCTTCTCAGCAATTAACAAAAATGTCCCATGTTATGTTTGGCGGCATCACCCATCCGTCAGCGACCGCCTTGTGCCGACAATTAATTGATATAACTGATCATAGTTTAGAATGTATTTTTCTGGCTGACTCCGGCTCAGTAGCTGTAGAGATAGCATTAAAAATGGCATTACAGTATTGGCAGGCGCGCGGGGAAACACGTCACCAGTTTATTGCCTTACAACGGGCATATCATGGTGATACCTTGGGTGCTATGTCAGTTTGTGATCCAGAAAACTCAATGCATAGCCTTTATCAAGGTTATTTGCCAACCCATTTTTTCGTTCAAGCCCCTCAATGCGGTTTTTATCAGCAGTGGCAAGCTGACGATTTGATCCCATTACAAAAAATGCTAAGCGAACAAGCTGGCAAAATTGCGGCCATTATCGTTGAGCCGATAGTTCAGGGTGCGGGTGGTATGCGAATTTATCACCCTAATTATCTGACCGGCGTGAGAGAATTATGCGATCACTATGATATCTTACTGATTGCCGATGAAGTAGCCACCGGATTTGGCCGTACTGGCAAATTGTTTGCTTGCCAGCATAGTGCGATCACGCCAGATATTTTGTGTCTAGGTAAAGCACTAACCGGGGGTTATGTCACTCTGTCAGCTACTCTGACCAGCCGGCATATTGCGGACACCATTAGCCAAGGTCAAGCGGGCTGTTTTATGCATGGGCCCACTTTTATGGGCAATCCATTAGCCTGTGCGATTGCCGATGCGAACATAACATTATTAAAAAATAGCCCATGGCAAAAATGGGTGCAAGAGATTGAAACGCAATTGATGGCTGAACTCTTTGTGCTGCGAGATCAACCACAAGTTGCTGACGTGCGAGTGTTAGGTGCAATTGGCATTGTTGAAATGAAAAACCCCGTCAATGTGCCTGAGTTACAACGTCATTTTGTGGCTGAAGGGGTCTGGATCCGGCCATTTGGTAAATTAATTTATCTGATGCCGCCCTATATCATTACCGCTCAGCAACTGACCCAGTTAACGGAAGCAATAAAAAAAATCGTTATCAAGCTGTAAATTAAAAATAATTTAGTTTTTTATTAAATGGGTCGTGATCCACATCGGCCCTTTACCCACCGGATAACGTTCTAATGCTTGTAGCCCACCGGTCACTCCATCTATTTTATAAACAGCAATGTGATCCGACTTCTGGCCCACAGCTAGCAAAAAATGACCCGTTTGATCAATATTAAAGCCACGCGGTTGACTTTCCGTGGCATAAACCGCCATTGGCGATAATGTTAACCCGTCTGCTGTCACCTGAAAGTGACGAATAATACTGGCAGAACGTTCACTTGCATAAAGATGGCGGCCATCTGGCGTAATATGGATATCCGCGGCCCAAGGTTTACATTTCGAACCAGCCGGCAAAATGTCACAATTTTGCTTTTGCTGAAAAGGCGCAAATGCTGAATGAACATTAATGGTGGCATCTAACTCATTTAAACAATAAAAAGCGTTCTGGTTGGGTGCAAAAGCTAAATGACGGGGCCCTGCACCTTGGTTAGTTGCAATCCGACCAGCAACCTGTTCGGTTAAATGGCCATTGTTAGCAATTGTATAAATGCGAATATGATCTTCACCTAAACAAGGGACAAACAAGCGTGCATTATCAAAACTTACTCCCGACGCATGGGGATGTTTTAAATCGCCAACAACTTGAATCACTGGCTGCGCGCTCCCCTGTTGATCAATGGGCAACACCATTAAATTACCTTGATGATAGGAGGGAATAAATAACCAACGACCGAGCTTGTCAATTTCAATGTGGGTTGGTGTGGCAGGAATAGCGGTAATGGCCTGTTGGCTGAGTTTGCCTTCGGCCGAAATAAGGTAAGTAATAATGGCAAAATCCGGCCGAATACCAACATAAAGATGTCGACCATCAGGACTAATCTGCATCGGTTGTACTTCACCGGGTAATGTCAGCTGTTGCAATAATGTCAGTTTCCCTTTTTCATCTAGGATCCAAACATGAATTTGCTTACTTTCTGGACTGGCAACATACACTACCTGTTTCATTGATTAACTCCTCACAAATTATCTGACAAAATAGCCTCCGTTATCATATCCGATTTGATAGCAGATAATTACCAAAACAGCATAGTAGGTAATAAAAAAATTTATTGTTCAGTTGACTGATGTCAGTATATGGAGTGGTTTTATTTTTATAAATTATCACTATGTAATTAAAGGTTATATTTCGCGACAATAATTAGCCAACCGTCAATCGCCGTTGAATATAGTCTTATTCAAGTAAATTTAGTATTCAGATAATAAAAAAATAAATTAAACCCTATAAAAAACTGTTGTTAAAAAGTAAAAAAATAATATTATATAAATATATAAAATTTTATTTCTGTTAATAAAGATGTTTTGCTAAAAAGGCAATAAAATTGATCACTACCGAGGAGGTTGGAAATTTAATATAAATTTCACATTATTTTTTAATATAAGCAACATATAAGCTAACTTTGATTTGATCCCGTTGTCTGTATCGATTTTTTTCCAATTTCATATAATTATTGTTAGTAATAAATAAAATCAACAAGTCGTGAGCTAAATTTAAAAATTATAAACCGTAACTATCAGGACGAGTAGATTAACACGGCAAAGTGTTAATAGAAAATTAAGGAATAATAATGAAACCCCGCGAAAATTTAATGGTTGAGTTAGAAACCATGGGCATGGGCAGTTGTGCTGCCATTGTAGCAATCGGTGCGGTTTTTTTTAATCCAGCGACAGGTGAAACGGGCGCTGCCTTTTATCAAGCTGTCGATCTCTCTTCATCAATGTCTGCCGGTGGTACCGTCAATGGCGAAACTATAAAATGGTGGTTATGCCAATCCAATGAAGCTCGCGCAACAATTGCCAAAAAAAGTTTACCACTTATTGATAATGTTCTGCGTGAATTACATTTTTGGGCGCGAGAAAATGCCCAAGAACGGATGGATTGTTTGAAAGTCTGGGGGAAAGGCGCTAATTTTGTTTTAAGAGGCGCTTATGAGAGATCACAATTGACCCCTTTTTGGCATGTCGGCAATGATCGTGATGTACACACTATTATCGATATGGGGATTAATCTGGGCATAAATGTACAAAATGATCTGTCAATTGATCAAGCGCGAGATAATGCACTCAATTGTGCGCTTTACCAAGTGCATCATGTTGCCAATATTTGGCAAAAAATTATCCAACATGAGGAATGACGGAATATTCCAGTTAATGAAAATTAACAATGACAATTATTAGTTGGTAATAAACTTGCTATTACTGATAACTATTGAATAAAAGCTAGCTAAGTAGAAATAGCTAGCATTTAATAACAACAAAAATAGCTTAATATGAATGTCTACTAATCTAATTTAAATTTGTAATGTTGGTTAATTTACTAGCTGAAAAATTGTTATTAATATTATTTAGCTTTCATATCCACATCAACAACTTGATAAAAAGCATTTGCAGTATCAGCAATTGACCAAACACCTAAAATGATTTGATAACCCGTCCGTTGTGGAACATTGCAATCAAAATAAATCTGGTACTCATCAGGCGTTGCACCACCGTCAAAACGCTCGCAAAATGGTTTTAAATCAAAAGAAGCACGAGTTAGTGGTGCGTTAGGATTCCAATCCTGTTTAGTAATAAAAAACTCCCATTTTTGCGTTTTATGTGGCTGAGTTAACGACCAACGAAAGGTGTTTTTACCAGAATTCAGTGGTACTTTCTTCCAACGATCAACGCTCTGTTCGTTGAGTTTATAAAATGATGAGTTATCACCGCTGGCTATCTTACCATCACGAGGGCCGCTTTGTGGAAAACCTTTTGGCCCTTCAATCGACATAGGATCATATTCAACAGCACCACAGTTGCTATTTTCATGTATCCAACATAACACTGCTCGGCTTTTGGGTTCAAAAATAAAACCATGCTGCGGTTCCGGTTTGACATTGGCAGCGGCTACATTAGCAGCACAGATTAGTGCCAATGGCGCTAACAATAATTTACTTTTCATTTAATACATCCCTTAAATAGTTTCTATTTTTATCAATTGAGAATATTTTTATATAACATCACTTACAGCAGAGTTAATTATTATGCAGATAAAAATCAAATATCAATTTAATTAATCTATTTTTTACTTAAAAAAAATTTCATTTAAATATAAATAAAATAAAAAATTAATATATTAGACTTTCTATGAAAAACAGTGACCAACTAATAAAAAATAAAATATTGAATAAATTAGAAATATAATTGCAGCTCATATTATCTAAATTATTTGAGCGTTATAGTTAACAATAATGAACGCTGCAATTTACAAATAATCGCTGGCGATAAAACATGACAATGTTAGGACCAATACATAATCTAACGAAAATAGCAGCTAAAAATTAACAATATTTAGCATAATAAATTTAAAGAGCAATATTAAAAGATGCTATTTTAACAGCAGCACTTATTGTTAAAAATGGTAATAAATATCGCTTTAAAATTAATAATTATTTACATTAAATCAACAAAAAGACATTTAATTAACTTATGCTAATCTAATATATTGATTTAAATCTTATTAATCATAAAACAACTGGTTAATAACCTGCCAGGCTAAAATTTTACTGATTATTGCTATTTAATTATGTTGTTATTTTATTATCTATTGGGCTAATTATTTTTTTTATGGGTTTAGTTAACGGCTATTATCCGATATGATTAGTACTGAAAAAATTTATCGGTTTGAATAATTAGGATAAATAATTCACTAAATTATACTGTTTAAAATTACTGTACAGATTAAATACTAAATCACTATTTAATCTGTTTTATGAGGCTGATTTATGTCATATCGCGTCATCGCATTAGATCTTGATGGTACCCTATTAGATCCTAACAAGCAGATCTTGCCACAATCCTTAGCCGCTATAAACCAAGCTCGTCGTCAAGGGATCAAAGTTATTATTGCTACCGGTCGCCATCATGTTGCTATTCACCCATTTTATCAAGCACTAGACTTAGACACCCCGGCAATTTGTTGTAATGGGACTTATCTCTACGACTATCAGGCTAAAAAAGTACTGGAATCGGATCCGTTATCGGCTGAAGAAGCGACTAAAGTGGTTGCGCATTTACAAGGTACTGATATCAACCACTTGATGTATGTGGATGATGCCATGCTATATCAACAACATAATGATGCTATTAAACGCACTTTGAAGTGGGCAAATTCCTTACCTAAAAATCAACGCCCCAATATCCATAAAATTGATAATTTCAACACGGCAATCCAACAGGTCAACGCTATTTGGAAATTTGCCACTTGTACGCCAGATATCGACAAATTACGCGTTTTTAGCCAAACTATTCAGCAGGAACTGGAGCTGGCTTGTGAATGGTCATGGTTTGATCAAGTTGATATTGCTAAAAAAGGTAACAGTAAAGGTGTGCGTTTACAACGTTGGGTCGAATCACAAGGCTTAACGATGAAAGAAGTCATTGCTTTTGGTGATAATTTCAACGATGTCAGCATGCTAACTGCCGCTGGTCTCGGCGTGGCAATGGGTAATAGTTGTGATGAAGTGAAAAAATATGCCGATATAATTACCGAGCAAAATACCGCCCCTGGAATTGCTGAAGTGATACAAAAATATGTGCTATAAAGGCTGTAAAGCTATTTGTGCTACTGCCCAACAACCTTTGTTAACAAGCATTGCTTAATCAATAGATTTAAAGCCGACGAGTTAGCGACAGACTCTTAACTTGGGCATAAACCCATTTATCCGGCTTTATTTCTAGTTCCTCTTTTGCCCAGCGCGTGATCCTTGCCCAAATAAAGTGGCTATCTATTGCTAATTTGACATCCACTTGCTCTGATCCATCAATACACTCCACAACTTTTGCTCTTAATATATTACGAATAGTCGTTTGCGTTGGTTTATTTAATGTTAAAGAGACATCTGCCGCATCAATACGAATGCGAACCGCTGCTCCTGATTGAAATTGCAACTGGGGAAGCCACAACACTTGATCCGATAGAGCCACCGACGTCATAGCATAATGGCTATGATGCTCTATTACCTTAACGTTTAAAATACTACTTAATGCATCAGCTTGTAACCAAGGGCGTAAAACACTACTTGACCAAATATCGGCTAACGGCGCGACAGCTTCAATTTTACCCGCTGACATAACAATTACATTATCAGCCAGCCGGACTATTTCATCCAGATTATGACTAACATAGAGAATAGGAATTTGGATATCTTGCGATAACTTTTCTAAATAGGGAAGTAACTCTCTTTTACGTGGTAAATCTAACGAAGCTAACGGTTCATCCATTAATAGTAATTCAGGTGCGGTTAATAAGGCGCGGCCAATTGCGACGCGTTGTTTTTCACCACCTGACAACATAACTGGCAAGCGCGGCAATAATTTTTCAATTCCAAGCAACTGAACAATATCATCAAAGTGTGATTTCATTGCTTTGGCCATACCGTATTGCAGATTACCTTTAACGCTATAATGTGGAAAAAGGCGCGCATCTTGAAAAACGTAGCCCATTTTACGCATTTGTGCCGGTACAAACAGACCTTTATCCGTATCAACTAAAACACGATCATTAAAAATAATTTGTCCTTTATCGGGTTTACTAAGCCCGCCGATCAAGTTGATCAAGGAGGTTTTACCAACACCGGAAACACCAAAAATGGCGGTGATCCCTTGAGTTGAAAGTATGGTATCAACATTGACAGACAAATCGCCTAGCTGCTGTTGCAGCCGCAACGCTAACATATTGCCTCCAAACGTTTTCTGCCACAACGGGTTAACCATTCAGACAGGAGTAACGATAGCAAGGCTAAAATGATAGCAATAATACATAAGCGAGCAGCGGCTATTTCCGCGCCTGGGGTCTCAATCAGTGTATACATAGCTAATGGAATGGTTCTTGTTTCACCTGGAATATTAGACACGAATGTAATCGTGGCGCCAAATTCACCTAATGAACGAGCAAAAGCCAAAACCATACCAACAATAATTCCTGGTAAAATTAATGGTAGCGTAATGGTAAAAAAAACCCGCCATGGATTAGCTCCCAATGTTCGAGCTGCTTGTTCAAGACGGCGGTCAACGCCTTCTAATGCTAATCTTATTGCTCTAACCATCAATGGAAAAGCGATAATGGTAGAGGCTAAAGCCGCACCTCGCCAACTAAAGGTAAAACTAAATCCAAACCAATGATATAGCCATGCACCGATTACCCCATGGCGACCAAATGATAGCAAAAGTAGATACCCTACCACTACCGGTGGTAATACTAAAGGTAAATGGATCAGACTATCAAGTAATGTTCTGCCGGGAAAACGGCAACGCACCAAAATCCAGGCCATTAATATGCCAAAAGGTAAACTCACCAATACGGCAACACCCGATACTTTTGAGCTCAGAATAATAGCTTGCCACTCATATTCACTTAACATATGCAAAAATTAATTTCCTATAATGGATTAAAACCATAATGCGTAAATATTGCCGCCGCTGCAGGTGTTTTCAAATAAGCAAAAAAATCGTTAACCTTATTAGTTTGCTGATTTTTGACGATCGCCATTGGATATTCGATCTTTTTATAACTGGTAGTTGGGAATATGCCTACCACTTTCACCTTTTGACTCACTCCAGCATCAGAGCCATACACAATGCCTAGCGGTGCTTCATTCAGCTCAACTAATGCCATGCCACTACGGACATTATTGGTTCTGGCTAACAGAGTATTGACAGTTTTCCAGGCGCCTAAAGCCATTAGTGCCTGTTTAGCATAGATACCAACTGGCACATGATCAGGGTCACCCACAGCAATTCGTTCACCATTGGCAAGTTGGCGCCAATCGGTATTTTTATTAATCGTGACCTGTTTTAATTTTGAATTTATTGGCGCGATAAGGACTAAATTATTGCCTAACAAAGTATAGCGACTGGCATTAACAATAAGTTGTTTCTGTTGCACATAATCCATCCACTGCTGATCGGCGGAAATAAAAATATCCGCAGGAGCTCCCTGTTCAATTTGTCTGGCTAACGTTGAAGATGAAGCATAAGAAGCAATAATTTTAATGTTATGATCTTTTTCATATTGCGTTACGATATCATTTAATGCATTGGTTAACGACGCGGCAGCAAAAACAGTGATTTTATTTTCCGCTGCCCAATTTGATCCACTGACCAAACAAAAAAGTGCTACTGCTGTCACTAACTTAGCAATATATTTTTTCATCATTAATCCCTTTTTCATTATTTTTATCGTTATATATATCAGGATATAACGAATAAAGAAAGTCGTATGATATCGATAAAATTAGATTGTTTTCGTTAGTTAAAAATAGTGCTAAATAGAATAAATGAATGGAATAACAATTGCTAAACATCTTTTGTTAAAAGATAATTAACGACAAAATAAAAATAATTATATCATATTGATAGTTAATGAAAAAATCATATTCGATTTTCAATTAGTGGAATTAGTTGATAAAAGATCGGTTATTTTTCTTATCATTAAAATAAAATTATTTATACAAAATATCTTTATGATTAAATATAAAATATTCACCATCAATAATTTGATAACCATTTAATTAAATCAAATATTACCAGCTATTGTTGCTATAATTGTGTCACCTTAAGTTAAATAATGATATCTTTAAAAATGGTAATCAGTTAACCCTCCCTGAATAAAATAAAACAACATTGGACAATCTATGAATGACAAACCATTATCATCGACAGTAAACATAGATCAAGGACAACTCAAGCGAGGTTTACAAAATCGCCACATTCAATTGATCGCTATTGGTGGTGCCATAGGAACCGGATTATTTATGGGCTCAGGCAAAGCCATTTCTTTAGCTGGCCCATCCCTTATAATTATTTATTTAATTATTGGGTTTGTCTTGTTTTTCGTGATGCGCGCCATGGGGGAATTACTGCTTTCGAATTTAAAATATAAATCCTTTAGTGATTTTTGTGCTGAACTATTAGGACCATGGGCCGGCTTTTTCGTTGGCTGGACTTATTGGTTTTGTTGGGTGATCACCGCTATTGCAGAAATTGTTGCTATTACTGCCTATATTGGCTATTGGGCACCTGATTTTCCGCCCTGGCTGACCTCGTTACTTTGCATACTGATGTTATTAACACTTAATTTAGTCTCAGTGTCCTTATTTGGTGAAACAGAATTTTGGTTTGCTATTATCAAAATTATTGCCATTATTTTTCTTATTCTGATTGGCTTAGTATTAGTCATCATCGGCTTCACAACGCCTAGCGGACATATTGCCTCCTTTAGCCACCTCTGGAATGATGGCATCTTTCCAATGGGTATTAACGGTTTTTTTGCCGGTTTCCAATTAGCGATCTTCTCTTTTGTGGGTATTGAAATTGTTGGCGCCACCGCGGCTGAAACGCGGGATCCAAATCGTGTGTTGCCAAAAGCGATTAATGCCATTCCATTTAGATTCATCGCCTTTTATGTTCTTTCTTTAGTGATTATTATGTCGGTCACGCCCTGGCGTGAGATTGCTGCCGATAAAAGCCCATTCGTCGAGCTTTTTGTTCTAATTGGGGTGCCGGCCGCCGCGAGTATTGTCAACTTTGTGGTGCTAACTTCAGCCGCTTCCTCTACTAATAGTGGCGTCTTTTCCACCAGCCGTATGTTATTTGGCCTAGCCAAGGAAGCAAATGCCCCCAGGCAATTTAGTCAATTATCGAACAAATCGGTACCGGTTAAGGGATTATATTTTACCTGCTGCTGTCTCAGTTTGGCGGTGGTATTGATCTATTTTATTCCCGATGTTATGCGCGTTTTTGTCCTTATTACTACCGTTGCAGCCATTCTTTTTATGTTTATCTGGAGTATGATCCTGTGCGCTTATTTGGCTTATCGCAAAAAACAGCCTGATCGACATCAAACTTCGATTTATAAAATGCCAGCCGGGATCTTTATGTCTTGGGTCTGTCTGTTATTTTTTGTTTTTGTTTTAATATTGCTGACCTTCGAACCAGATACTCGCCAGGCACTGTTGGCAGTACCGGTTTGGTTTGTTATGTTGTTTATTGGTTATCAAATTGCTAAAAAAGGTAAATCTGCAGCTAATTAAATGAATAATGGTGGTTTTAATAAAACCACCATTATTCAAATTAATTGGTAAGACTTATGTAGGTTAAAACGCCACTACACCCGAGCCGCTAAATAATTTGGGTGGATTTAGTTAATAAAAAATAATTGACTAAAGCTAATAGTGCATAAATCCTAGATTAAACCATCGGATACCAACTAATAAATCAGCAGTCGCCGGCTAGTTATTGGCTAGCCTTATACTCGGCCTCCGCTTTAACAAAACGTTTCACTGCACTTTGACTAGGCGCAGTAGTTAATAGGCTAACGATCACAATGGCGAGTGAAGCAAAAATAAAACCGGGAATAATTTCATACAAAACAAACCACTTATATTGCATCCAGATTAACACCGTCAAAGCGCCGACCAGCATACCCGCCAAGGCACCGTAGCGATTCATGCGTTGCCACAACACAGAAATTAAGATCACCGGGCCAAAGGCCGCACCAAAACCCGCCCAGGCGTTGCTAACCAAAACCAACACTTTATTATTGGGATCACGAGCAATAAAAATTGCTATAGCCGCCACAACTAACACCATCGCACGACCAACCCACACTAACTCTCGTTGGCGAGCATTCGGTCTGATAAAGGGCTTATAGAGATCTTCAGTCAATGCACTAGCACAAACTAATAATTGACAACTTAAGGTACTCATCACGGCCGCCAAAATGGCCGATAGCAATATTCCCGCCAACCAAGGATTAAATAAAATAGTGGCTAATTCCATAAATATCCGTTCCGGATTAGCTATAACCGCTCCGGCAACGGCAGGATGCAGATCAAAATAAGCAATACCAAAAAAACCCACGGCAATCGTGCCCGCTAAACAGAGTATCATCCAAGTCATACTAATACGTCGTGCCCGCGTGATGGTCTGCGCTGAATCGGCTGCCATAAAACGCGCCAATATATGTGGTTGACCAAAATAGCCTAAGCCCCATCCTAGTAAGGAAATAATGGCGACAAAATTTAATTCTTTAAACATATCTAGGTAAGCCGGATCTTTATTGTTAATTACTGTTAGCGCGCTGTCCGAACCACCGACAGCAAAAATCACCATTAGCGGGGTTAATAACAAGGCAAAAATCATTAAAGTAGCTTGTACCGTATCCGTCCAACTAACCGCTAAAAAGCCACCCAAAAAAGTATATATAATCGTAGCTAATGCACCTAACCACATGGCTTGTTGATAGCTAATACCAAAAGTATTTTCAAAAAGTAGTCCACCGGCAACGACACCGGAAGCACAATAGATAGTAAAAAAAATTAGGATCACAAAAGCTGAAACGATACGTAACATTTTGCTTTTATCTTCAAAACGGCTGGTAAAATAGTCTGGCAATGTCAGCGAATTATGATTATTTTCCGTTTGAATACGTAATCGTCCAGCAACTAATCGCCAATTTAAATAAGCGCCTAATGATAAACCAATAGCAATCCAACTTTCCGCTATGCCACTTAGAAAAATTGCACCGGGTAAGCCCATTAATAACCAACCACTCATATCTGATGCGCCAGCAGACAGCGCCGTTACTACCCCACCTAAACGACGTCCGCCTAAAATGTAATCATCAAAGCTGGTTGTTGAACGATATGCGCAAAAACCAATTAGCAACATAACAAAAATATAAACCACAAACATAATTATCATTGGATAGCTTAATATCATCTGTCCCTCTCCATTGTTTTTCTCTTTTTAGTTTTAGTCAGTATGCAGGCATATTGTTATCAATTTGCTTTAACCTAAATAAAACCAATCTTTAACAAATAAACTGACTTTTTATTTTCCTGTTTATCTTGAAATTTAATTTTGCGTAAAAAGGTACGCAACACAATTGATGAAACACAAAACAACGACAATTTAATCGTTATATTGCAAAACACAGTGAATAACCCACAAATGTTAATTTGTTTGATTATATTTTAATAAAATAATTATTTTATTATTTACTTTGATCTTTTTTTATTTATTTATGTTTCAGAAAGATATAACAATACTTATAATAAAATCTATTTTAATTAATACAAAAATAGATTTATTTCACATTTCTAACACTTTCATCAGTTAACAATATTGCACCAAATTAAAACATAAAGGATATTGTTAAATTACCGACTTCTAACAATCATCAAAAGAACAAGAATGAATTGCGCAATCATTGCAGTCATTCTTATTGTTGATAAAGTAATCAGAGAAGTAGCGAAATAAACTTTATAACGCCTGGATCTGACATCGATTAGTTAACAGAACAGGCAACATTTAATTATCTTAGACACTTTGATAATGAGGAAACTATGGTTCAATTCCCGGCAACCAAAGTTAATGAAAAAGCAAACTCATCCCGCGAACCCTCGATATGCTCTAAAACCGATCATCCCCTTTTTTTAAATTTTGCCGCGCATATTTTACCGCAATCAGCCAAACGCTCGGCAATTACTGCAGCTTATCGATTACCTGAAACACAGTTATTACCGCTATTGCTAAAACAAGCCCAGCTAGCAGAAAGCGAGGCGGTATATCAACTAGCCTATCAGCTAGCTAAAAATCTACGCGAACAAAAAAATAGTCTTGGCCGCTCAAGTTTAGTCCAGAGCCTATTACAACAATTTGCCCTCTCCTCGCAAGAAGGAATTGCGCTTATGTGTCTGGCCGAAGCACTGCTGCGGATCCCAGATAAAGCTACCCGTGATAGCTTGATCCGCGACAAAATTAGTCGGGGTGACTGGCAGTCACATATTGGACAAAGTTCGTCATTATTTGTTAATGCCGCTACCTGGGGTTTGCTATTTACCGGTAAATTAGTTACCAGTCATAATGAAACTAAACTTGCCAGCGCCCTTAACCGTATCATTAGTAAAAATGGTGAACCCATTATTCGTCAAGCTGTAAATATGGGAATGCGGCTAATGGGTGAACAATTTGTCACTGGTGAAACCATCACACAAGCACTGAGTAATGCCCAAAAAATGGAAAATAAAGGTTTTAGCTACTCTTATGATATGTTAGGCGAAGCCGCCCTAACCGCTGAAGATGCTAAAACCTATATGGCTGCTTATCAACAAGCGATCGATGCGATTGGTAAGGCTTCCAGCGGCAAAAGTATTTATGCCAGTGCCGGTATTTCCATTAAACTATCAGCGCTCCATCCGCGCTATTGTCGAGCGCAATATCAACGTGTGATGGATGAACTCTATCCTCGTTTATTAACATTAACTTTACAAGCACGCCATTATGATATCGGCATTAATATTGATGCTGAGGAAGCTGATAGGCTGGAAATTTCCCTCGACTTACTGAAAAAACTGTGTTTCGAGCCACAACTGGCTGGCTGGAATGGCATTGGCTTTGTTATTCAGGCCTATCAGAAGCGCTGCCCATATGTTATCGACGAAATTATCGATTTAGCGCAACGCAGTCAGCACCGTTTGATGATCCGTTTGGTAAAAGGCGCTTATTGGGATAGTGAAATTAAACGCGCGCAAATAGATGGTCTTGAAGGTTACCCGGTCTATAACAAAAAAATTTATACTGATGTCAGCTATCTGGCTTGTGCCAGAAAACTGCTGTCAGTGCCTAATTTAATTTATCCGCAATTTGCTACCCATAATGCCCATACCTTAGCCAGTATTTATTATCTGGCTGGCGAAAATTATTATCCGGGTCAATATGAATTTCAATGTTTACATGGCATGGGCGAATCTCTCTATCAACAAGTTGTCGGTTCAATCGCCGAGGGTAAACTTAATCGTCCTTGCCGCATCTATGCACCAGTTGGTAGTCATGAAACCTTACTCGCTTATTTGGTGCGTCGCTTACTGGAAAATGGCGCTAATACTTCTTTTGTTAATCGGATTGCCAATCATCAGATCCCATTAGATAAACTGCTAGCCGATCCAGTGCAAGAGGTGCTATCAGCGGCTGAAACAGAAGGCCAATTGGGTTTACCTCACCCACAAATCCCGCTGCCTCGCGCACTTTATGGCTAAAAGCGCCTCAATGCGATTGGTATTGATCTAACCAATGAGCATCACCTAGCGGCCCTGTCGCAGACCTTACTAGCCACTCCACGCTGTTATCAGGTTAAACCTTTACTCGGCGGCAAACATCATTCACAGTATGAAATTTCAGCTCGGCTACCGATCACTAATCCAGCCAATCATAGCGATATTGTCGGCTATGTTCATGAAGCGACTATGAGCGATCTAGAGCATGCACTGGAAGTGGCCACTAACGCTGCCACTAGCTGGGCGACACTACCAGTTGAACAACGAGCGGCCATTTTGCAACAAGCAGCTAGCCTAATGGAGCAGCAATTTTCCCGTTTAATTGGCGTATTGATCCGTGAAGCGGGCAAAACCTATAGTAATGCCATTGCTGAAGTGCGCGAAGCCATTGATTTTCTGCGTTACTACGCTTTGCAGATCAGTGAAAATTTCAATAATGAAACTTATTCTCCACTGGGTGTGGTGGTTTGCATTAGTCCATGGAATTTTCCGCTGGCTATTTTTAGCGGTCAAATTGCTGCGGCTTTAGCTAGCGGTAATTGCGTACTGGCCAAACCGGCAGAACAAACACCCATTATCGCGATGCTGGGCGTCGAATTATTGCATCAAGCAGGTATACCACGTGATGTGCTCCAGTTGCTGCCTGGCCAAGGCGAGCAAGTGGGCACAAAATTGATTAGTGACCAACGGACGGCGGGGGTGTTATTTACCGGTTCAACCTGTGTGGCCAAACTGATCCAGCGCAATCTTGCCAATCGACTCAATGCTCAGCAACAGCCCATTCCACTGATTGCCGAAACCGGTGGTTTAAATGCCATGATCGTTGATTCATCGGCTCTCACTGAACAAGTTGTCCATGATGTTATCATCTCAGCCTTCGATAGTGCCGGCCAACGCTGCTCCGCCTTACGTATTCTTTGCCTGCAAGAAGAAATCGCTGAACGCACGCTGGCTATGTTAACCGGTGCGATGGCCGAATACCGGATCGGTGATCCGACTCTGCTAGAGACGGACATTGGCCCGGTCATTGATCGCGAGGCACAACAGAATATTGAGCAGCATATTGAAAAAATGCGACAAGCGGGTAAAAGGATTTATCAGGTTGAACAACCTAGCCAAGCGGATGATAATCAATGGCAACAAGGCACTTTTGTCCGCCCCACCTTAATTGAAATCGACCATTTTGACGAACTAAAAAAGGAAATTTTTGGCCCCGTACTGCATGTTTTGCGCTTTAAACGGCATCAATTAACACGGCTGATCAAACAAATTAATGACTCAGGTTATGGTTTAACTTTAGGCCTGCATACCCGCATTGATGAAACCATTGCTTATGTTAGCCAGACGGCAAAAGTAGGTAATATTTATGTTAACCGCAATATGGTCGGTGCCGTGGTTGGTGTACAACCCTTTGGCGGTGAAGGGTTATCCGGTACCGGGCCAAAAGCCGGTGGCCCACTCTATCTCTATCGATTGCTCAGCCAGCGGCCAGATAGCGTTATTGAGAAAGTGTTCAAGCAGCCAGATAATCCCTCTCCATTAACCAGTGGCCAACCCCCATTAGCTCAATTAACGCCATTTGATGCCTTCGCTGATTGGGCGAAAAAACAGCATAATCAATTACTAAATAGCGTTATTCTCCACTATCAACAATTACCCCATAGCGGGATTAACTATCAATTAGCTGGCCCAACTGGCGAGTATAATAGTTATAGTCTAGTGCCGCGCGGGCGGATCCTGTGTTTGGCTGAAAGCCAATCAGACGCCCTGCTGCAACTGGCAGCGGTGTTAGCCATGGGATGTCAAGTCTTATGGCCCAATGATGCTATGCAACAGCAACTGCATGCGACTTTGCCTGAATTGGTCAATCAAGTGATCACCCTGACGGATAACTGGCAACATGTTGACTGCCAATTTGATGCGGTTATTTTTCATGGCGATTGCCAGCAGTTACAAACCATTTGTAGCCTCGTGGCTGAGCGTGATGGGCCAATTATTTCCGTACAAGGATACCGACCCGGTGACAGTCAGTTATTACTTGAGCGTTTAGTCCATGAGCGCGTCGTCAGTATCAATACCGCAGCAGCCGGCGGCAATGCCAGTTTAATGACGCTTGAATAATTTTTTCCTTCAAACAATAAGGCCTTAGCGATTCGCTAAGGCCTTATTTATCTAATCACTATGAAAGCATTCAGTTGCGATTCATCGCCGTATTAGGCCAAATGGTTAGCCTGCCAGTTAAGAAACTGCTCATATTTACGCAACGCAATGTTGTAATTACTAAAGGCCGACTCAGTCATTTTATCCTGCATCTGCGCTTGAATTTTTTCAATCACCACTTCATTGACAGGAAATTGCGCTTCACTTAACAACTCATCCAGGCGACGCAAGCGCACCACATATTCACGCACCGTGCTATGGCTCATCTCTGTCTCTTTAAATAAATACTGTTTAAAGGACATAATATCAAAATAGCCGGTATCACTATTACAATATATCTCACTACAAAAACGACATAACGCAGTAAATTTATGCTGTAATTCTGCCCATGCCTGACCATCAACCAGCTCGTTCATGGCTGAAATTGCTTCTTTATTCAGAATTTGATCATTAAATACTAATGAAATCCGATCAAGGGTTTTGTTACAGTGCGCGCAATGAATTTGACTATGTTTATAGTCTTTAATATAACGGCTCAGCGGCCGCTTCTTTTGGTTAGAAACAGACATATTAGATAAGCCCTGTGTGTAAATCGTAAACAAAAAAATAAAAAATATTATTTATCTGAATTTAAGCGCGCTCGTAGCCGTTTTATCGCCTGGCTATGTAGCTGGCTGACGCGGGATTCCCCCACATTCAACACGGCGCCTATTTCTTTCAGGTTCAGATCTTCTTGATAATAGAGCGTCAAAACCATTTTTTCCCTTTCAGGCAAACATTCTATCGCCTTTATAATATTTTTGCGAATATCAGTTGCTATTAAAGTTTGCAGCGGATTTCGCTCGTCGTCAACCTCAATAATTGGTTCGCAGCTTTCACCATGCACTTCATGCCACTCATCATACGAGCATAACTGACTATTATTGGTATCCTGCAGTAGCTGTTGATACTCCAGCAGACCAATGTGCAACTTATCAGCGATCTCCTGTTCGGTCGCTGGCCGGCCTAACGCTTGCTCAAGCTGCTGCATAACTTTGGTCGCTTCTCGCGCCTGACGACGCACACTACGAGGCACCCAATCGCGAGCGCGTAACTCATCTAACATTGCACCACGCACGCGTTGTACCGCATAGGTGGTAAAAGCGGTGCCTTGGCTGGCATCAAACCGCTCTAATGCATCCAGCAAACCTATACCACCCGCCTGAACTAAATCATCTAGTTCCACGCTAGCGGGTAATCTCACTTGCAATTTTAATGCCTCATGGCGTACTAAGGGAATATAACGCTCCCATAGCACATCTTTTTCAATCACCCCATCCTGGGTATAGAGATCATTCACCGTAAGCACCTGTCAGTTATCAACTGGCGCTTATTATCCGAAATTAAATTTAAGATAATGGCGAAAATAGCGATAAAAAATGGCCGTTTTTTACTTAGCGACGATTTTTAACCGCATAAATTGCTAAAGTGGCAAATCTATAATTAAAGAAAGGTTAGCGTAATAAGGTTAGTACCTCTTGCGCTGATTGATTGGCCAACTTTAAGACCGAGGAACCCATCTGTTGTAAAAGCTGGGTTTTAGTTAAATTGGCCACCTCGTAGGCAAAATCAGCATCCTGAATACGGCTACGGGCAGCCTGTAAGTGGTTAGTGGTATTGGCTAAATTATCAATGGTGGCTGCCAGCCGATTTTCCGTTGCACCAAGAGAACTGCGATAACTATTGATTTGGGCTAAGGCCTTATCGATGCGGGTTAAGATATTGTCATTAGTCGCTGGCGTTGGTTGCAACAGAACTCCTGGTAATCCTGGTATGCCACTAGTCACATGACCACTCAGCCAAATATGCATTGATGTGGAATTAAATGAGGTTGTCATATCATAACGATCACCATTTGCCGTTATTAGCATATATTCAGAGGCAATTAGTTGGCCGGTGGTATTATCTATTTTTTGATGTAAATTAAAGTCTCGACCAAAAACTGCATTTCTGCTTAAATTCGACACATTAGTGCCACGAATTTTTATATCGGTTACAGCCAAAGGCTGCGTGATATGACCTGCCGCCAATAAATCCCGATTAATATCACTTAGTGAAGCGGGGTTAATATGATAATCAGAATAAGCTTGCGTGCCGGGTATTGGATTCAGCGGATTAGTTGGTTGGCTAGTACTATTGGAGCGATTAGTTAAATCCAAATCGTCTATTGCTAACGCCTTAGTACTTATTACTTGGCCACCGATTTCGATCGTATCGCCATAATTGGCGCCAACCTGCAACAAGGTTTTGGCCTGTCTGGCGAATACCTTAATGCCATTAAAATTGGTTTGCTCAGCAATACGATCAATTTCAGCTAACCGCTGATCGACTTCCTGTTGTAAAGTTTTGATATCCTGATCAGAGTTAGTATCATTTAATGCTTGCACTGCCAAGCGCCGAATGGCATGTAGGTTATCGCTCATCTGACTTAACCCCCCTTCGGTGGTTTGCAGCAAGGAGATGCCATCATGCGTGTTACGTGCCGCTTGTGATAAACTAACAATATTGCTGCTGATACCATTAGCAATCGATAACCCAGCGGCATCATCTTTAGCACTGTTAATGCGCAGTCCAGTCGCTAAACGCTGGATAGTGGTTGTCAGGCTCTGTTGCTGATTATTCAGTGCTCGTTTAGCAAAGCGCGCTGCATGATTGATATTGGTGACAAATGCCATACTGTTTTTATTCATTCAGATAATAATAATGATAATTAATATTGCTGTAGCTAATATCCATCGCTATTTTATAACTTTGGCCGGCAAAGCCGGCCAGTAAAAAAACCACCAGAATAGTGGTTAAATAAAGCAATTAACGTAGTAGAGAAAGTACTGACTGAGTAGACTGATTAGCCATCGCCAATACCGTAGTGCCCGCTTGTTGCAGGATCTGACCGTTGCTCAAACGAGAAACTTCGTCAGCAAAGTCAGCATCCTGAATACGGCTGCGCGCAGAAGATAGATTGTTGATAGTGTTATTCAGGTTCTCTACCGCTGCTTCAAAGCGGTTTTGCATCGCACCTAATGAACTACGTAGGGCAGAAACGCTAGTCAAAGCATCATCCAGGCTGCTAAGGACTTTATCGTCACTTAACATACCAGCACGAGCCACTTTAGTATCGACAGCACCGGCAACTGCATCGGCAGTGATCTCTTTACCGAGAGTTACATCTACCGCTTTATCCTCACCATTAGTACCAACCGCTTTAGTTGTTAATGTCACTTCATGAACTTTAGTTGCATTAGCCGTTGTTGTATCCACTAACACATATTGGCCATCAACCGCTTTACCAGTAGCGGCATCAATTTTTTGATGTAATTTCTGCGTACCAGTTAGTTTTGTAGTACCACCAATTTTAACATTATCATCAATCAAAGCTTTAGTTGCTGACGCTGGGAATGAAAGGTTTGCATCCTTACCAATATCTGCCGATGAAGTTGCTGCAGTAGCATAATCAGCATAAGACTTAGCAAAAATATTTAAATTCACTTCTTCAATTTTTAACTCACCAGAAGTAATTTTCTCTAATGCGATCTCAATCGTTTCACCGTAATTGGCACCGATTTGGATAGTTTTCATCGCATTGGCACTTAATACTTTAGTGCCGTTAAAATCAGTCTGCTCAGAGATACGGTTGATTTCGTCTAAACGCTGTTTGACTTCATTTTGCAGTGTAGCAATATCGCTGGCAGAGTTAGTGCCGTTACTAGCCTGTACCGCTAAACGACGGATCGCTTGCAGGTTATCATTAACTTGCGCTAACGCCCCTTCAGTGGTTTGTGCGAGCGAGATACCATCATTGGCATTACGCGCAGCTTGTGTCATACCCATAATGTTAGAAGTCATGCCATTAGCAATTGACATACCCGCCGCGTCATCTTTAGCGCTATTAATGCGTAGGCCAGTTGATAGACGTTGAATAGTGGTACCTAAGGTGTCTTGGGTTTTATTTAGTGCTTTCTGTGCATTTAGCGCAGACATATTGGTATTAATAACCAGAGCCATAATTGTTCCTTTATTTCAGTTTTTATTGATCGCCAGTTTGCCTGGCTGATTATCTTTATCGGCCCATCCACGCTAAACTTGAGCACCATTTGCTATATTTTCGCTACTAATAGCGACAAAAAAGCCGGCACTAGGCCGGCAAAGTAAAATAATAAATTGACTAATTAGTTTATCGCTGACATTAACGCAGCAAAGAGAGTACTGACTGAGTAGACTGGTTAGCCATCGCCAATACCGTAGTGCCCGCCTGTTGCAGGATCTGACCGTTGCTTAAACGAGAAACTTCGTCAGCAAAGTCAGCATCCTGAATACGGCTACGCGCAGAAGATAGATTGTTGATAGTGTTGTTCAGGTTCTCTACCGCTGCTTCAAAGCGGTTTTGCATCGCACCTAATGAACTACGTAGGGCAGAAACGCTAGTCAAAGCATCATCCAGGCTGCTAAGAACTTTATCGTCACTTAACATACCAGCACGAGCCACTTTAGTATCAACAGCACCATCTTGTGCATCTTTAACTTCATCACGAACAGTAACTTCAACTTCTTGTTTAGTATTATTACCCGTACCAGTGACTTTAAATGTCAAATTCACATCATAAACTTCACCAGAACCATCTTTCTTGATCACAAATTGACCATCAATAGCTTTACCGGTAGCGGCATCAATTTTTTGATGTAGTTTATTAGCGCCGATTGCGCCTACTGCAATACCACTTTGCCCTGCTCCACCAGCAACAATTTTAATATCCGCATCAACTAATTTATTCGCTGCCGCTGCATAAATTGGATCGTTAGCCGTTGCAGAAATATCAGTTGTTGATGCATCTGCAGTAGCATAATCAGCATAAGACTTAGCAAAAATATTTAAATTCACTTCTTCGATTTTTAACTCACCAGAAGTAATTTTCTCTAATGCGATCTCTATCGTTTCACCGTAATTGGCACCGATTTGGATGGTTTTCATTGCATTGGAACTTAATACTTTAGTGCCGTTAAAATCAGTCTGCTCAGAGATACGGTTGATTTCGTCTAAACGCTGTTTAACTTCATTTTGCAGTGTAGCAATATCGCTGGCTGAGTTAGTGCCGTTACTAGCCTGGACGGCTAAACGACGAATCGCTTGCAGGTTATCATTAACTTGCGCTAACGCCCCTTCAGTGGTTTGTGCGAGCGAGATACCATCATTGGCGTTACGCGCAGCTTGCGTCATACCCATAATGTTAGAAGTCATGCCATTAGCAATTGACATACCCGCCGCGTCATCTTTAGCGCTGTTAATACGTAGGCCAGTTGATAGACGTTGAATAGTGGTACCTAAGGTGTCTTGTGTTTTATTCAGTGCTTTCTGTGCATTTAGCGCAGACATATTGGTATTAATAACCAAAGCCATAATAATTTCCTTGTTAATTTTTCATAATGCCAAAACGCTTGGCTGGTTTGGTTATCGTCGCTGGGTGTTAATTCTTTAATTATTTGAGCCAATAAATTTATTTTGTCTATTGACTCAGCTTTTTTTAGTGAGTGCCGATAACAGGGATAACCTTGCTCACATGAAGAGGAAAAGATCATGTCAAATATGACAGTATTAGGTGCAGGATCTGGCATGCCAATTGGCGAATGGCTGGATAAATTAGAAAGCTCTGAGAATCAAAAACTGAATCCTTTAAAACAAAAGCAGCAGAAATACGATAAACAGATCAGCGCCTATGGTGCATTGCGTGCTGAACTAGATAAATTACAGCAAGCTTCAGAAACATTGATGAAGTTTGACAAAATCACAACCACTGCTGTCAATAAAGACCATAAAACCGTGGCTGTCACCACCGATGAGAAGGCAGCAGCCGGTAATTATGAGGTGATTGTTGAACAATTAGCCCAGGCACAATCCTTAAAGACCAACACTATTGATGATGTTAAGAAAAAACTGGGCGGTAATGTTACCAGTGGCCGAGAGCGGATATTAGTTATTAAGCAAAACAGCGAAAAGCAACCACTGGAAATTAAACTGAGCGATGAACAAACATCACTGCTGGAAATCCGTGATGCGATCAATAAAACTGATGGTAATGTCACTGCCAGCCTGGTAAAAATCAAAGATGGTGAGCATCAATTAGTCCTGACTTCAAAGAAAACCGGTACTGAAGCAAAAATGGCTATTGAGGTGCAAGGCGATAGCACACTGGATGCTATTTTTAACAGTAATAGTATGATTGAAACCGTTAGCGCACAAAATGCCAAAGTAAAAATTAATGGCATTGATATTGAACGGCAAACCAATGAGATTAAAGATGCACCAGAAGGCGTGACCTTTAAATTGATTAAGACGGCTGAAAAAGATACCAGCAATAACAACGCGCTGATAGCAGAAACTGTCAATATTACTAAAGATATCGAGCCGACTAAAAAAGCGATTAAAAGCTGGGTTGATGCCTTTAATAGTTTACATAGCTTTTATAAAAGCCAAACCAAATATATCCCGACTAAACCGGGTGAAGCACCTTCGGCTAACAACGGTATTTTATTAAACGACAGCTCATCAGCAATGATCTTTTCCCAAGTGAAAGATTTGACGCTAAATGTGCAAGATATGCCCGATATGAATCATTTGAACCATTTTGGTATTGGTTTTAATCATGAAGGAAAAATAACCATTGATGATAAAAAATTGGATGAAGCGCTAAAAGATAGCCCAGCCAAAGTTAAACAGTTCTTTATGGGTGCTGGCGATAAAAGCGGTTTTGCCACTGAAACCTTTAATTATTTAAAAAAGACCCTGGATAAACTGGAAGGGCCACTACATTTAAGCACTGAATCACTCAATCACCAGAAAAAAATGTTAGCGACAAAAATGGAAAGTGTTCAAACCACCATTGCCGCCACACTTAAACGTTATCAGAAAAAATTTATCGCGATGGATCAAGCTATCAGCAATATGAAACAGAGCAGTAACTCCTTAATGGCCCTATTAACAAAATAAATTATGAATAGCTCAACTGTCGAAACTTTGTATGCGCAAGTGGATATTGAAAGCCAAATTTTAAATGCTTCACCTTATCAACTGGTGCAAATCTTATATAAAGAGGCGCTTAGCGCCTTAAAGCGGGCGGTCATTTTTATTGAACAAAACAATATTCAACAAAAAAACAACGCTATCTCCAAAGCGATTGCCATTATTGGTGAAGGACTCAATGGCGGTATTGATCGGGAAAAAGGCGGTGAAATTGGCGAAAATATGACCCTATTATATGACTATATGATCCGCGAATTGCTGTATGCCAGTCTGCATAATAATGTTGATAGAATTCAGCATGTGATTAAATTATTGACTGACTCAGCTGATACCTGGGACCAACTTAATGATCCGGCAAGAAAATCTAATGTACAATGAGCAACATACCTTCCTGAGTGCTTATCAACATTTGCTGACCATTAGTCAGCAAATGTTATCGCTGGCACAGCAAGCACAATGGGAACAATTATTAATTAGCGAAAATAGTTATCAACAAGCGGTTGATCAAGTCACTGCAATAGGTTCAATTGCTGATCTACCTGAGCCGCTATGCCATCAATTGACTGAACTATTACAAACGATATTAACCAATGAAAATGCCATCCGCCAATTGATGGAAAGCCGCATGAATGAGCTGGCGGTGTTAATTAAACAGACCGCGCAACAGCAGCAGCTTCAATTCCGTTACAGTGAAACGGAATAATTAATTTAGTCCATTTTTGCTGTTAATCTGATTATTTATTTAATAATTACCAAGCTCAATTGTGCTTTATTGACTTAGTCAGAGGCTATTTTATATTGTTCAAGCAATTAAAAAAGACCGCTTAAGCGGCCAAAACATAATACCAGGGTAGTTAAATGACACAGAAATTACTGCGGGGAAATAATAAATCAGCATGCTTTTTGAATTAGAAATTTGGCAAATACCTAAGTCTTTATACCCTGCTTCCTGTTCCAAAAATCTCCTTTGCTTGTTGCTATAATTTATTCTCCTGAATAATAAGTTATTTTATTGCTCCGTTTTGCTAAAGATGATTTAAAATATCATTACAGTTTTTAAACTATTATTTGAGTTGCCTGTTAGTTTAAAACTATCAGTATTGCTTATTTTATTAATAATTATTTAATTTATTTTGTCTGTCATATTTTAATAAAAGAAAATACGCAACACGATTTGCAAGTTCAATCAGTTTTTTTTCCCGCAAAAACCAATATTCATATAATCACTTTTAAATTTAATAGCTTACAATAAAAAATTATTAGTTAATTTTGTTATCTAGATTACTATAACGATATTTATTATTGAAAGAGGTAGGTTTAAGATTATTAGTAAACATAATTTCATCAATAACCGACATTGCCAGCGAAAACGCTAGCAATGATAATTATGGCTATCTTTTATCAGTTAGTGGATATTATTTACCATAACCAAATTTATTACCGGCAAATAATAACCAAGATAGCCACTTGTCCATGGCTTAATTACACTAAAAGCTCATTTAAACTGGCATATTCATGATTTCCTGATAGGCACCCACTAGCTTGTTTCTCACCTGAATACCAAACTGAAGTGATAAACTGGCCTTTTGTAAATCAACCATCACATCATTAAGCTCAACCCCTGGTTTTTCCAAGGTTAATGCTTGTGCTTTCTGACTCGCACTCACCCTGGTCTGATTAATTTTACTCACCGCAGTTAACAAATGACTGGCAAAACCGGATTGCGGTGTCGCTGTTAACAGTATATTATTTTGACTAACCATGTCTGTTGTCATTTTCGCGATAACAGATTGAATGGCTGGAATTGACATAAAAACCTCTACCTATTTTTTCCAATACCTTTCTCTAATCTGTGCCATCGTATTAACTCATCTTTTGGCACTGAGCGGAAAATAACCCTACCACAAGTCAAATAAATCAAAACCGACAATTAGCGCCGAACTAAAAGTCTATTTCAGCCATTAAACCAAGGCACGACAAACGATAATATAAAGATGAAACTGGAAATACTTTATCAGTATGAGGAAGCCACTTTGTTACGCCACGTTATCAATCTTCATCAAGAACGAGAAGGCAAGGATTGTCTATGAATGCCGTAAATACTAATGGAGCAAATCCGCTCAAAGGATTAAGTACCATTTTCGACAAAATAAAATCTGATCCTAAAGTACCGCTGATCGTTGCAGGTGCTTTGGCAATAACTTTTTTCATCGCTGCTTTGTTTTGGCTACAGGGACCTGACTATCGCCCAGTTTATACCAATCTTAGTGATAAGGATGGCGGCGAAATTGTTACTCAGCTAAGTCAAATGAATATTCCTTATCAACTATCTGCCGATGGTAGTATGGTTAAAGTGCCGGCTGATAAAGTGCATGAGGTTAGACTAAAGTTAGCGCAACAAGGATTACCAAAAGGCGGCAATGCCGGTTTTGAGTTACTGGATCAAGAAAAATTTGGGTTGAGTCAATTTAGCGAACAGATCAACTATCAACGTGCTTTGGAAGGTGAATTAGCCAAAACCTTTGAATCATTGGGAGTTGTGCAACGCGCCCGCGTACATTTAGCGATCCCCAAACCGTCACTTTTTGTGCGCGAGCAAAAAGATCCTACCGCGTCGGTCACCCTTAACCTACAAAACGGCCGTAAACTGGATGAAGGCCAGATTGCCGCTATTGTGCATATGATCTCTAGTAGTGTCAGTGGTTTAACTAGCAATAATGTCACTATCGTTGATTAGTTAGGCAATCTATTGACTCAGCCCGATGGCATTAGCCGCGATCTTAACGTGACGCAACTCAACTATGTGCAATCGATAGAGAATCGTTATAAGCAACGTATCGAATCGATTATTATGCCACTGGTTGGCCGAGGTAATGTACACGCACAAGTTACGGCGGAAATTAATTTTGCCCGTACTGAAGAGACAGCGGAAGAGTACAAACCCAATCAGCCACCCAATGAATCAGCGGTGCGTTCAAAACAGACCAGTCGCAGTGAGCAAAACGGTCAATTATTAGTTGGTGGCGTACCCGGTGCGCTATCTAACCAACCAACACCGGCACCAAAAGCACCGATTGACAAACCTAATGATAAAAATGCCCCGCAGCCAGTAAATAATAATCATAATAGTCGGGTTGATGAAACCACCAACTATGAGATAGATCGTCGCATTCGTCATACTCAACATCAAATTGGCAATCTACAGCGACTTTCAGTGGCCATCATCGTTAATTATGCTGATACCGATAAAGATAAAAAAGAAAATGATGATAGCTTACCGCTAACTGATGAAAAATTAACACAAATTAAAACCTTGGCACGAGAAGCGATGGGGTTTTCTGAGCAGCGTGGCGATAGCCTGTATGTAGTAAATGCACCATTTGAAGCCCAAGACGCTGAACTTAAACCGCTTGAGTTTTGGCAACAGCCAGTTTTTATCGCCAACGTGTTAGAGATTGGTCGCTATTTGCTGCTATTACTGTTGGCCTGGTTATTGTGGCGTTTTGTGGTCAAACCCCAATTACAGAAAAAACGTGAAGCAGAGAAAGCCGCTAAAATGGCGTCTGATCTGAAAGCGAAAAAAGATGCGGAGCAGGCTGCTTGCCAAAAAATTGAGCAAGATGAAGCTGCGCGTCAAGAACAGACCCGTCAACGTGTTAACGCAGAGATGCATACCCAACGCTTACGTCAGATGGTACAAAAAGATCCCCGTGTGGTGGCAATGGTTGTTCGTGATTGGATGAGTAAAGAATTATGAGTCTTAGTGGAACAGAAAAAAGTGCAGTGATGCTAATGTCAGTAGGTGAAGAGCAAGCCGCTGAAATTTTTAAACACTTAAATAGCCGTGAAGTACAAAAATTAAGTGTGGCTATGTCAAGTTTACGCCAAATCTCTAACCAGGAATTGTCAGATGTATTGGCCGAATTTGAAGAAAATGCCATTCAATATGCGGCTATTAATGTTAATACCAATGATTACCTGCGTTCAGTATTAGTCAAAGCATTGGGTGAAGAGCGGGCCAATACCTTGTTAGAGGATATTTTTGAAACCAAAGAGACCGCTACCGGTATTGATACGCTGAACTTTATGGAGCCGCAGATGGCGGCAGATATGATCCGCGATGAACATCCGCAGATTATTGCCACCATTTTAGTGCATTTAAAGCGTGAACAAGCGGCCGACGTGTTAGCTTTATTTGATGAAAAACTGCGTAATGATGTCATGTTAAGAATTGCTACCTTTGGTGGCGTACAACCCTCCGCTTTAGCTGAGTTGACTGAGGTGCTGAATAACCTACTTGATGGACAAAATATTAAGCGTAGTAAAATGGGTGGTGTGCGTACTGCCGCTGAAATCATCAACTTGATGAAGAGTCAGCAAGAAGAGGTGGTTATTAGTGCGGTTAAAGAGTATGACGATGAACTGGCACAAAAAATTATCGACGAAATGTTCTTGTTTGAAAATCTTATTGAAATGGACAATCGTTCTATGCAGCGTCTGTTGCAAGAAGTGGAAAACGATTCGCTGGTTATTGCATTAAAAGGTTGTGAACAAAATTTACGCGATCATTTCCTCAACAATATGTCACGTCGAGCCGCTGAGATCATGCGCGATGATCTGGCTTCACGTGGCCCTGTTCGCCTGTCGCAAGTGGAAGCAGAACAAAAAGCGATCTTGTTCATCGTTCGTCGCTTGGCAGAAAGTGGTGAAATTGTGATGAATGGCGGTGAAGAAACCTATGTCTAAAAAATCGCTCTCACCATGGCAGCCCTGGCTGCCAGACGAAATTACCCTTTGGCCAGGTTTAAATCCTGTGATCAATAATCAGCATGTTGCCAGTGATACGCCATTAGCTGAACAGAGTGAAAAAGATGTTTTAGCGCAAATCAATCAACTGGACGATTTAAAAGCGCAAGCTAAAGAAATCGGCTATCAAGAAGGTTACGCGGCTGGACAACAAACGGGTTTGACGGATGGTCAGCAACAAGGATACCAGGCCGGTTATCAGCAAGGTTTAGCTGAAGGCCATCAGGCAGGTGCCAATGATGCCAAAAATGAGATGGCCGCTATCATCCAACAATGGCAAGCGCTATTAACTGAGTTTCGTCACTCCTTAGAAGGATTAGACAGTTTCATTGCTTCTCGTTTAATGCAGATTGCCCTGCAGGCTGCTCGTCAGGTATTAGGCCAACCGGCGGTTTGTGATGGTAGCGCATTATTGAGCCAAATTAGTCATTTTCTACAACAAGATCCGCTATTGGCAGGCCGTCCTCAACTACAAGTTAATCCAAATGATATGGCACTGGTTGAATCACAACTAGGTGATAGTTTAACCGCTAATGGCTGGCGTCTGATCGCGGTGCCAGAGCTGCATCGATATGGTTGCAAAATTAGCGCTGAAAATAGTGAATTGGATGCCAGTTTAGAAACCCGCTGGCTTGAGCTTTGTCAGTTGATTATGCCGGAGAAATGTCAATGACCGCAAAACTTGCCCGCTGGTTAGGCCGAATTGACAGCTTTGAAAAGCAGCTTATCCAGCTAGCGCCAGTGCGCCATTATGGCAAATTAACCCGCGTGACAGGTTTAGTGTTAGAAGCAACCGGTCTGCAAATGCCGTTAGGAGCAAATTGTTTAATAAAACGCCAACATCAAGCAGCCAGTGACGAGATCACGTGTGAAGTGGTCGGTTTTAATGGCAATAAAATGCTATTAATGCCTTATCAGGATCTTGAAGGCATTGTACCCGGCGCTCAAGTCTATCATCCTTCAGTTTCAGACAAGCAACAAAACAGCGGTCAACAATTCCCCCTGGGCCCCGCGCTACTTGGTCGTGTTCTGGATGGTTTTGGTGAACCATTAGATGGCAAACCCTTGCCAACCATAGACAGCTTTGCATCGCTAGTTACTGCGCCAATTAACCCCTTACAACGAGAATCAATTAACCTGCCACTTGATGTAGGGGTAAGAGCGATTAATAGTTTACTGACGGTCGGTCGCGGCCAACGGATGGGATTATTTGCCGGCTCTGGAGTTGGTAAAAGTATTTTATTGGGCATGATGGCACGCTATACCCAAGCTGACGTGATCGTAGTTGGCCTGATCGGTGAGCGCGGCCGAGAAGTTAAAGACTTTATTGAAAATATTCTCGGCCCGGAGGGTTTACAGCGCTCGGTGGTTATCGCGGCTCCCGCTGATGTCTCGCCGCTTTTACGTTTACAAGGCGCAACTTACGCCACCCGGATTGCCGAAGACTTTCGCGATCGCGGTTTGAACGTGTTACTGATTATGAATTCATTAACCCGTTATGCCATGGCACAACGTGAGATTGCATTAGCGATCGGAGAACCTCCGGCTACGAAGGGTTACCCACCATCTGTGTTTGCCAAATTACCCGCCCTAATAGAGCGTGCCGGTAATGGTACACAAGGTAGTGGTAGTATCACCGCTTTTTATACCGTACTAACAGAGGGTGATGATCAACAGGATCCGATTGCCGATTCAGCGCGTGCTATTTTAGACGGTCACATTGTCTTGTCACGTAGCCTGGCAGAATCTGGCCATTATCCAGCTATCGATATCGAAGCTTCCATCAGCCGGGCAATGAACACTCTGGTGGATAAAAGCCATTTTTATCAGGCTCAACAGTTCAAACAACTATTATCTCGTTATCAGCGTAATCAAGATCTGATTAATGTTGGCGCTTATGCCGTTGGTAGTGATCCGATCCTTGATCAGGCCATCCAGCTTTATCCCCATTTGCAACAATTTTTACGCCAAGATTGCGATGAGTACTGTTCAAAGGAGAGCGCCTATCAACAGCTTTGTCAGTTATTTCCCAAAATCACTAATGAGGAAGCATGAAAGCAAGCAATTCCTTCACACTATTACGTGATTTAAGCCATAAAGATAGCAACCAGGCCGCAGTAAAACTGTCGCATATTCGACATCAGCATCAACAAATGCTGCAACAACTGACACAACTGCTACAGTATCAGGATGAATATCGCCAACAGCTTAATAGTATGCTTCATCAAGGCACCTCTTGTGCAATATTACAAAATTATCAGCAGTTTTTGCTGACCCTTGAACAAGCAATCACGCAACATCAGCAACATTTAGTTGAATGGCAACAGCGAGAAACAAGTGCAGAACAAAATTGGCAAGGCAAACAGCAAAAAACCAATGCCTTCAGTAAGCTACAACAACGTAGTGACCGTTTACAAAAAAAACGTGCTGATCGGCTGGAACAAAAACAAATGGATGAAATGGCGCAACGAGCCGTTTTAAGGACATCATAATGATAGACACATCGCTAACATTGACCGCTAATGGGCACGCTTCTAACCAACCATTATCATCATCGCATTCGGACAATTTTGCCCAGATGTTAACTAACCATTCATCGCCGGCAAAAGAACAAAGCGTAACAGATAATGCTGACTCAGCTATTGAACAGCAGGAAAATACCTTACCTGCTTTCAATGACTTTTTAACTGAGGAAAGCAGCACAAAAATTGATGAAGCAACAGCACCATCAGATAACCCGCAATTTTCGCCATTAACCGCTAATCAATTCATTGATCAATTACCCATTCAACTGGCAGAGGTAGCAACACAGCTACGGCTGGAAAATGATCGCGCAACACTAGCCGATGAAACAATCGAGCAAGCGATTATTGAACAATTAGCTAATAATAGTGACAATAGCGATGAAAAACTGCATTTCAAATCGCATTCTCAGCTCGCTACTTCCACAAGCCATAGTGCAACAATCGAATACCCGCTGGCCAATTTATCAGCACCGTTCAATGAACAAGCAACATCGCAATCTCTGTCGTTACAACCGGCCATGCAATCTAATATCAATGTAGCAACCCTGACCAATACGGCAGAAAATCCAGAATTAATTAGCCTATCGCCAAACAATAATAATGCGATCCCTTTAATCTCTTTGTCAGCCAATCCTGCATTAACTCAGTCAATGACAGCTAACATCAATTCTATGGCTTTGACTACGCCGATTGATCAGCCGGAGTGGGGACAAAAGTTTAGTGAGCAGATTGTCATGCTCAGTCGCCATGGCGCACAACAAGCCGAGTTACGTCTTCATCCGGAAGAATTAGGTAGCCTACAAATTCAACTTAAAATTTTTGACGATAAAGCGCAACTGTCAGTCGTGACCGCTAATCAACAAGTTCGCCAGATTATTGAAAGCAATCTGACACAGTTACGTCATGCGCTATCAGAACAAGGCATACAACTGGGGCAAACGCATGTTGGCGAGCAACATAACGAGCAAAATAGTGCGCAAGATAATCAACCGGCAACGCCGCTATCATCAATAACTAATGAGACCAATGAGCAAGAGAGTGATAGTTCATTAACTAAAGTCCAGCAAACTAACCAGGCACAAATAACCAGCGGAATTGATGTATTTGCTTAAATCCATTTGCTTTTTTTTACTTTTTCTTGTGGGGGAACATTCCCCCTATCCTTATCAACATTGTTCAATGACAAAATAACCGCCTATTTTTACTGTTTTATTCTACCGTCAAGTTATTCATAGATCGGGATAATTATAGTGAAATGCAAAAACAGGGATAAAACGTTAATCGACAATGCCTTGATTATCCCAAGTAGAATCAAAAGGAATTACCTGTCTATGTCTAAGTCGCAACATCAAGGAAAACGCATCAGTGGGATGCTGTTAACCATTATGGCGTTATTCACACTATTAAGCTGTTTTATTGCTGGCTATAGCTGGTGGCTATTTCAAGCAAAAGAACAAGATGAGCATCAACCGGAAAAAAGAAGTCTGGTGCTACCGGTATTTATGTCACTAGAACCCTTTTCGGTTAATCTAATTGACGATGAGAAACGCGATCGCGTGTTATATGTTGATATTACATTACGCCTGACCAGTGAAGAAACCCGTAAACGCCTTCATGATTTTATGCCTGAGGTGCGCAGCCGTATATTGTTATTGTTATCTCGCCAAAACGCCGCTGATTTGGCAACAGATACAGGCAAAGTTCATCTTATGTCTGAAATTAAGCAGGTATTAAAACCGACTTTTGAATTAGAAGAGTCTGAACAAATTATTACCGATGTGTTATTCACAACGTTTATTTTACGATAAATCACATGAGCGATAACTTTCTTTCACAAACAGAGATTGATGCCCTGCTAAATGATGCGCCAACTGATAATACGGTTAGCGGTGGAGAGAAAAAAGCATCTGCAGCTGAAATGGATATCCATCCTTATAATCCGAATACACAACGACGTGCTGTGCGCGAGCGATTGCAGTCGCTGGAAATTATTAATGAACGTTTTGCGCGCCAATTTCGTATGGGGTTATTTAATATTCTACGTCGTAGCCCTGATATTACGGTAGGATTAATCAAAATTGAGCCATATCATGAATTTGCGCGCAATCTACCCGTGATGACTAACCTTAACCTGGTGCATTTAAAACCTTTGCGCGGTACCGCCCTTTTTACCTTTGAACCCAATTTAGTCTATATCGCGGTCGATAATCTATTTGGTGGCGATGGTAGGTTTCCAACTCCAGTTGACGGGCGTGAATTTACCCATACCGAACAGCGTATTATTAATAAAATGATGAAATTGGCGCTTGATGCCTATAGTGACGCCTGGGAGAGTATTTTCAAAATCCAGGCAGAATATGTTCGTTCTGAAATTCAGGTAAAATTTACCAATATCACGTCTTCACCTAACGATATTGTTATTACCACCCCATTTTTAGTGGAAATTGGCAATATGATTGGTGAATTTAGCATTTGTATCCCTTTTGCCATGATCGAGCCGTTACGTGAACGATTAATCAATCCGCCGGTAGAAAATGTTAAACAAGATGAAGGTGTCTGGATGGAAGGCTTGGTTAACCAAGTTAAATATTCTGAATTGGAATTAATCGCTAACCTGATTGAACATCCAACGCGGCTCTCCAGGATCCTGAAACTGCAAAAAGGGGATGTCATTCCTGTCGAAAAACCAGAACGCCTTATGGTTCATGTCGATGGCGTTCCCGTGCTGACCAGTAAATATGGAACATTAAATGGGCAGTATGCCCTTCGCGTCGAACATCTTATTAATCCAGTTTTAAACGCTCTGGAAGAGGAACAAAAACCATGAGTGACACTAAAGATTTTACTGAACATCAAGCTAAAACCTCGGCTGAAGATATCTGGGCAGAAACCATTGCTCAGCAATCGAAACCGCCGAAACCAACCGACAATGGACCTGCGATCTTTGATAATTTGGACATACAAGATATCGAAAACCAATTTTCAGATATTAATATGATCATGGATATTCCGGTTAAATTGACAGTTGAGCTAGGTCGCACCAAAATGACCATTAAAAAGCTTTTAAGTTTAACCCAAGGCTCGGTGGTTTCACTGGATGGCCTGGCGGGTGAACCGTTAGACATTCTGATCAATGGTTATCTGATCGCACAAGGCGAAGTAGTGGTGGTCTCTGATAAATATGGCATTCGTATTACCGATATTATTACCCCATCAGAACGTATGCGTCGGTTGAGTCGATAGATTATGCCAGCTTATTCTTCTTTTCTAGTTGCTGGAGCGGCAGATAGTGCTGCTCCTGTATTAAAAGGGGGCACAACCACTAACAGCCCCTCGCTACTTTCAGGCAGTAGCATGTTAACTGAAATGAGCAGCTCGCTATTACTGATTATTGGCGGTCTATTGGTGACTTTATGGTTAATACGCCGTTTTTTACCCAAACGCTATCTGACCACTCGCTCAAGCGCAATCAAAGTAACGGATAATTACTCACTCGGTAATAAAGCCAAAATTACCATTATTGAAGTTGAAGGGCAGGCGCTGGTACTCGGTGTCACCGAAGAAAACATTACCTTGTTGCATAAAATGCCGGCCAAAACCGAACCGGATGAACAACAGCAGTCAGCTTCTGTTCCACCCTCTTTTGGTCAATTCATGAAGACATGCTTAGTAAAAAGTAGAAACAGTGATGCGTAAATTGCTATTTTTATTAACCAGCGCGCTATTGTGGTTGCCATTGCCCGCTTACACCGCTATACCTGCAATTACTAGCCAACCCTTAGCCAATGGCGGCCAAAGTTGGTCACTACCGGTACAGACACTTATTTTTATTACTGCCCTGGGTTTTATCCCTGCGCTGTTGCTGATGACGACCAGTTTTACTCGTATCATTATCGTATTGGGTTTATTGCGAAATGCGTTAGGCACTCCGACCGCCCCACCTAATCAAATTTTATTAGGCTTAGCGCTATTTATGACTTTTTTCGTCATGTCTCCGGTATTTGATAAAATATATCAAAATGCCTATTTGCCCTTTAGTGAAGAGAAAATTAGCATCGAAGTGGCATTAGCGGAAGGTGCCAAACCCTTACGCCAATTTATGTTACAACAAACCCGTCAACCTGATTTAGCACTGTTTGCCCGCTTAGCCAATGATAGTGAGTATCAAACCCAAGACGATGTTCCGATGCGTATTTTAGTGCCGGCATTTATTACTAGTGAACTAAAAACGGCTTTTCAAATCGGCTTTATGTTATTTATTCCTTTCTTGATTATCGATCTCGTAGTTGCCAGTGTATTAATGGCGCTCGGAATGATGATGGTTCCGCCTGCTACCGTTGCAATGCCTTTTAAATTAATGTTGTTTGTTCTGGTCGATGGTTGGCAATTAATTTTAGGCTCTTTAGCACAAAGTTTTTTAAATTAGGAGTGAAAATGACACCGGAAACAGTGATGGGACTTGGTATTTATGGTATGAAAGTGGCTTTAGCATTAGCAGCGCCACTATTATTAGCGGCGTTGGTCAGTGGTTTAATTATTAGTTTATTACAAGCAGCGACGCAAATTAATGAGATAACCCTCTCTTTCATTCCTAAAATTATCGCTGTTTTTATTACTGCGGTTGTAGCCGGCCCGTGGATGTTACAACTATTTATTGAGTATACCCGTCAGTTGATAACACAATTACCGCAACTTGTTGGTTAATAATGATCACTTTTAGCACAGATTTTTTTTATAGCTATATTAACCAATTTTTTTGGCCATTTGTGCGAGTATTAGCTTTATTTAGTATTGCCCCGTTTTTTGGCGAAAAACAGATCCCTAAAAAAAGTAAAATTATATTAGCCTTATTGATCACTATTTTAATCTCTGCGGCAATACCACTACCACAAATCCCTCTTTTTTCCGTTATGGGGTGTTGGATCTTAATACAACAAGTTTTAATCGGCTTATTAATGGGACTGACAATGCAAATCGCCTTTGCCATCGTTCGTTATGCGGGAGAAGTATTGGGGATGCAGATGGGGCTCTCTTTCGCCTTATTTGTTGATCCAGCAGCCGGCCCCAATATGCCAATTATTGCGCGTTTTTTTAATCTATTATTGTTATTACTGTTTTTATCTTTCGATATTCATCTTTTGTTATTGTCACTATTGGCAGATAGCTTCCAGCTTATTCCAATCCAATCGCTAGCGTTAAATAGCCAAAGCTTTATATTAGTTGCTCAATCAGCCGGAATTATTTTTTATTATGGTTTACTATTGGCGCTGCCTATTTTAACCTTACTATTAATTATTAATATCAGTTTGGGGATCTTAAATAGAATGACCCCCCAACTTTCTATTTTTGTTGTCGGCTTCCAACTGACACTTTTAATTGGTATCTATCTATTACCTCTTTTAACCACTATCATTACCAAATATGCCGAGAAGATATTTAATGACATTCTGAGTCAATTAAGTTTGATACTACTTACATTAGCCGGGAAGTAATATTTTTCTAAATACTTTTTTTCCCTATCGTATTAACTTTTAAATTGTTCGTCTACTGCCAAATAAATCTATAAATTATGGGTTATTTTTGTGCTAACTGAATAATAAGTTAATAAATATTTACCTATCAGCAGATCAGCTAATCATTTATTTCGGTATCGCTATCCATTCAGACACAATATTCCGATAACCACCGGTCTTTTTAGTTAGATGTATCCATTGATCGACATAAAGTTTCCAGCTCATATCATCACGCGGTAGCATATAAGCTTTCTCAATATATTGCAGCGGTCGCTTTGGATTCAACGCACATAACTTACTCGGATAATGCTTTTGCTGATAAAGGGCTTCTGATGCATCAGTCACCATAACATCAAACTTTTTATCAATAATTTGCTGGAATATCGCCGCATTATCATGCGTCAATTGCAACTGGGCATTAGGTAAATAGCGATGGGCGAAAGCCTCATTGGTACCACCAAAAGGTGCAATCAAACGAACTGTCGGTTTATTAAGTTGTTCAATCGTTTGATATTTAGCTTTATCATCACAACGAACTAATGGAATTTTACCATCAACCGCTAGCGGCGCAGACAACCAGGTAGCTTGCTGACGTTTTAAAGTAACAGAAATACCCCCAACTGCAATATCACACTGTTTGTTATGAAAATCTGCCATTAATGTATTCCAGGTCGTTTTCTGCCATTTAACTTTAGCCCCCAGACTAGCAGCTAAATTTTCCATCATGGTAACATCAATGCCTTCATATTGACCATTCTGAAGTAAATGAGTATAAGGCCTATAATCACCAGTTGCGCAAACCGTTAATGTTTTCGTTTTCATCACTCGGTCAAGATGAGACTGCGCCTGTGCCGCTGCGCTTAAGAAAACCAGGCTGACTACTGTCAATTTCTTCATCATGCTTGTTCCTTTTTTATCCCAGGAAATTGTTTATCTCAACAAAAGCTAGCTAAACAAAATTACCCTCAATTACGAAATGAAAATAGCAAAATTTATTAAATCTTACTATTTTTTCAACACTATGAAACTATTATTTTTTGATATTACGTTATACTTTTTAACGTTATATTATATATAGTAACTTGATCGTTAATTCAATAGATATTAATCGTATTCTATTTTTCTGCAATAATATTGGGTCGATATTTAATATAACGAATTAACTATTATTGAATAATAAAAATAATTTTCTAATTATTAATTAAAATAAATAAGATAGAAATAAAAAATAGAGTAGATGAAAAAAAATAAAAAACCAGGAGAAAATAGCTCTCCTGGTAAAAATTTTATCTCAATTATGGCTTATTTTGCCGTTTATTTTATAATCTAAACTGGATTAACAAAATGATTCACCGCAATATTTTAAATAAAGATAAATCTTTCATTTGGGCAAATAAACCATATGAAGCCTGCAATATCGCCTCTTCTTGATAATATTCTGATATCTCCGCAGCCATATCAGTATCTGTCAATTGGCTTTGCCGCTCTTTTAGTAGCAATGAAATATCTTCACTACGACTATTTAATTGTTCAACTTCCTTGAGTTGTGAGCCAAGCTGGCTACTAATTGTGGCAAGCGTTTTCATGGTATTTTGCAAATCACTATGTGCACTATCGATATTGGCTGCCAATATACTTTGTGCCTGTGAATTTGCTGCTTGATAAGGCGTTTTTAGTGTACTAATTGCCAGATCCAATGACTGAAAAATATCGGCACCAGTTGCAGACTGCAAAACTTGCTGAGCAGTAAAATTCACCGTCACTTCACGATCGGCATCAATATGCTGCTTAATAGCATCCTGACTCCCTTGATAACTTACCGCTCCATTACTATTCATTATTAACGGCGCAGTATCGGTTTGATAACCGGCAAACAGATAATTACCTGAACTGTCTTTGCTATTGGCTAAACCCATCAACTCAGATTTTAAACTTTCCAGCTCAGTGGCATAAGCTTGTCGGGCATCCTCACTCATGATGGACTGATTAGAGACTGCCACAAAAGTCTGCTTAACACGGCGCGACAGATCTTCCATTTTCTCAACTACCTGTAGCTGTGATTGCATCTGATGCTGAGAAAAATTACGTGCCGTTTTATATTGTGCCAAACGCGCTTGGGTTTGATTAATTTGTAAATTTTCTGCAGCCGCTGCTGGATCATCAGCGGATTGTAACAACCGTTTTCCAGTCGTTATACGCTGATATTTATCTGCCAGTTGTGACTGAGAATGCATCATACTATCCGTTTTCTGATAATGCATAAATTGGCTGCTTAAACGAGTAACCATAACAACTTCCTTCTATATTAATACTGTTATCAGAAAATACGCATTAAAGTTTCAAACAAGCTATTGGCCGTCTGAATAACTTTGGCGTTTGACATGTAAAATTCCTGCATACGGCTCATTTCCAGATATTCTTCATCAAGATTGACACCGGAAACCGATTGCTGTTTCTGCAAATAACTCTTGGTGATCACTGATTGGGCGGTAAAATCCGCTTTCGCTTGATTGGCTTTCGAGGCTACATCACTGACAACCGCCGCATAAGCTTTGGTTAACGTTGACGTTCCATTTACCAACTTTTTATCTTGTAAGGCTAATAGATTCTTAATATTGCTATTATCTGCTTGTCCGGTTCCTGTCTGGCTGGCAGCAGCAATAGCTGCTGGATTTATTATGGCAACGGCTAAACCACTAATAACTTCATCAACGGATTTGATAACAAACTTGTCGCCTGCTTGCGGTGCTGAAGTAGCAGCAATTTCAATTTCCATACCATCAAAAGCTAGTTTTGTACCGTGATTAGCCGTGGCTGCTGTGACAGTAACATTTACCGGTGTCCCAGTTGCTTGTTGAGTAACCACCCAGTTAGTACCATCAAACCTCATGGCATAATCAATGGCTTTAACTTGGGTAGCATCAGTAAATTGAGTAGCAAAACTACTGGTTCCCTGATTTTGATTATGGGAAATAATGCTCGGTTTGCCAGTCTGAAAGAGTGCTTGGCCCGCATTGCCTTGCAAATCAAACCCTGACTGCTGAACCTGATTGATACTTTCGGTCAGTATTAAACCCAGCTGATTAATTTTTTGTCGATTCGGCTGTAGTACTTCATCACGCACCGCCAAAGCGCCGGCCAATTCCCCTCCGGTAATTGAACCAGTATCAATTTCTTGTGGCGGATTAATGCCATCATCATAAGCCAACGTGACTTGAGCGGGATCAGCAACCGATGGCATAGCGGTGATTTTGTTAGCTTTAGTACCATTAACCAAAGATAAACCATTAGCCAGATTAATATTGATGCTATCATCTTGCCGAATAACACTAATGCCAGCCACTGTTGATAGTTCACGGGTTAATTGATCACGCCGATCTAACATCTCGTTTGGCACATAGCCTTGTATGCCTTTGATTTTTGTCATTTCACCGTTTAGTTTGGCCACTTGTTGCGCCAGTTGCGAAACTTTATCGACCATCTGGCCAATATTGCCATTAAGCCGTTGTTCCATAGCGTTAAATTGTTGTTCAACGGATTTAAAACGACTAACCATGGCTTGGGTTTTATTAATAACCGCATTGCGTAAAGGCGCAGAAGCGGCATCGGTTGATAAGGTTTGCAAACTAGTAAAAAACTCTGTCATTGATGACGCTAAATCCGTATCAGAAACAGACATCAGCTTATCTAGCTCTAAGGCAAATTCGGCATAAATTTTCCGCTCACCTTGCTTGGTCACCGCTTTGTTATAATGCGCATTAATAAACTCATCATATTCGCGTTGAATACCACTCACTTTGACACCATTTATATTATTATTGCTACCATCGGTAGCCAATGTCGTGGTTTGCCGGTGATAACTCTCGACTTTAGCATTGGCAATATTGCTACCAATTGTTGATAACGCGGTTTGCGCGGCTTTTAAGCCGCTCATTGCGGTATTCATTAAACTGCTGGACATAGTCAGTTCCCTAATAAATTCGGATGCTGCCGGTTAGCCGACAGTAAGATAGTCGTTTTACGCAATAAAATATCGGCCAAAACCAGCAAAACTTAAGTGGTGCACATCAAAAAAGATCGCTTAGATCATGTTGATAAATTTGCTTAACCTGCGAAGTGGTATTTTTCAACTGCTGAATCAGTTGGATCAGTTTTTTCGCATAACCCGGATCGGTGGCATAACCGGCCGCTTGTAACGCGATTGCTGCCTGCTCGGGGGTGTTGGCGGCCGCAACTTTGGCATAACGTTTGCTCTGAGTCAGCAAATTGACATAGTCGGTGACGGCTTCAAAATAGGAGGGATAAACCCGAAAATCGTCGCGTATTTTCACTGCTTTACCATCAATATACTCAGTAGTGACAATATTGGTCACTTTACCTCGCCAATTTTTACCTGCCTTAATACCAAATAAGTTATGACTGGGGGTGCCTTCGGCAGTCAGAATTTGACGTTGTCCCCAACCAGATTCTAAAGCCGCTTGCGCGACAATCAGTAAATGGGGAATGCCGCTATTTTCACTAGCAATTCTGGCCGGGATAAACAATTTAGCCAGAAAACTGGTACCATTTTCTGAGATATACTTGAGTGCCCCGGCCGCTTCTTCTGGTACAAAACGGCGAAAAGTGCTGACGAACTGTCTGGGTAAATCAGTATTCAGTAATGGTGCCTGCTTAATATCATCCGGCTCATTGTGATGCCGGCTTAACTGTTCCACCATCAGATCAGCAAATCCTAAGCTTTTACGCGACAGATCTTGGGCTAATTGCTGATCATAAAGTGCGGTATAGAGACGGCTTTGTTCACTACTTAGCAAACCTTCTTGCGGCAAAGCAGCGCGCATACTTTTTAGCATCATCTGCACAAAAACACTTTCTAATTGTTCAGCGACCTGACGCAGCCCCTGTTGAGGCTGCTGACTCACTTGATTTTTTAAGGCATTTAATGATCTGGCGTCATAAGCGGCGCCCACCATCGTGGAAAGATCTTTCATCAAATGATCTCCAATTTAGCCCGCAAACAACCGGCACTTTCCATTGCCTGTAAAATTGACATTAAGTCGGTTGGTGTCGCACCCAAGGCATTTAACGCGCGGATCACTTCATTTAAGTTGGCACTGGCATTGACTTTATGTAAGCCATCGTGTTTTTCATTCAGGGCGATATCGGTGTTACGTGTCACCACCGTCTTACCACCGGCAAAAGGGGTATCAGGCTGACTAACATTGACTCGGCGATCTACCGTAATCGAGAGCCCACCTTGAGAAATAGCACAATTATTTAACATCACACTGCGATTCATTACCACCGAACCGGTACGGGCATTCAAAATAATTTTTGCATCAATCGGCACTGATTTAATGCTAATATTCTGAATCTGCGCCAAAAAACGTACTTGTTCACTTTGGCTAACTGGCAATCTGAGTTCAACCGTTCTAGCATCCAATGGCGTTGCGGTACCAAAACCTTTAATGCGATTTACGGCATCGGAAATGGTCTGTGCCAGCGAAAAATTTTCTTCATTCAACTGTAAGTTAAGGATGTTGGTTTTACCAAATTGGCTGGGTAGTTCCCGTTCAATTACCGCACCACCACTAATGCGTCCACCGGCTAATTGATTAATCTTAATACTACTGCCACCGGCACTAGCGCCGGCGCCACCCACAATAATATTGCCTTGGGCAACCGCATACACCTGATTATCAGCGCCCTTTAGTGGCGTCATCAATAGGGTGCCACCGCGTAAACTTTTCGCATTACCTAATGAAGAGACGACCACATCAATCGTTTGTCCGGCACGACCAAAAGGGGGTAATTTGGCCGTGATCATCACCGCTGCCACATTTTTTAACTGCATATTGGTACCCGGCGGCACAGTGATGCCTAATTGAGAGAGCATATTACTCATACTCTGGGTAGTAAATGGCGTTTGGGAAGTTTGATCACCCGTCCCATCCAGACCGACTACCAAACCATAGCCGATTAGGGCATTTTCTCGCACTCCCTCAATACTTGTCAGATCACGAATACGTTCGGCTTGCACTATGCTCGAACATAACAATAACATTGGTAATGGTAACCAAAATAGTAACTTACCTAGCAATGAATCAACCATAAGCTCTCTCTGTTTAGAATGGTGAAATATTTAACAAGATACGCTGCAACCAGCCCATATTTTGTGCTTCGTTAATATATCCATCCCCCACATACTCAATACGTGCATCCGCAACCTGGGTTGAATTCACAGTATTACTACCACTAATGGTTCTTGGATTAACGACACCAGAGAAACGGATATATTCGGTGCCCTGATTGATAGCGATCTGTTTTTCACCCACTACCTGTAAGTTACCGTTTGCCAGTAATTTAGTCACCGTGACCGTTATCGTTCCCTTGAAGGTATTATTCGCATTGGCGCCACCTTTGCCACCAAACTCATTTTCACCTTCCATGTCAAACTGTAACTTATCAACCCCCACCAGTTTATTTAACACTTGCGGTGTAGCGCCGGCCGAAAATCCACTTTTTCCTTTACGGCTGGCATTGGCGGACGAATTTTTACTGGCACTGACATTTTCTTGTAAAATGATGGTCAATGTATCGCCGACATGGCGGGGACGTCGATCTTCAAATAGCGGTTGATAACCGTAATTGACCGGTTGACTGGCTTGATAAATCGAGCCAGTTACCTTAATGCTTGCCATTTCTGCCGGTTCAACGGTTGTCGGACCAGAGACCAATGGCTTTTTCGGTATGTAAGCACAGCCTGACATTATTACTGCCGAGCAGATAATGCCAAACCGCCATCGATTTCCCCCTAGCTGGGAAAACCGCCTAAAAATAAGCGCAGCCAAACTGGCGATGCTTTTTTTATTCATGTTAAAAACTCTTGTATGTTCACCATCACAATGAATTGCGACTGTGATGGTAGCTGAATTAAAGCTGCATTAATCGCTGTAACATTTGATCAGAAGTGGACACCGCTTTACTATTAATCTCATAAGCACGTTGCGTCTGGATCATGCTGACTAACTCTTCAGCCACATTAACATTCGATGTCTCAACATAACCTTGATAAAGTAAACCCGCGCCATTAACCCCAGGTGCTGTCTCAACCGGTACGCCGGAACTGTTGGTTTCCAGATAAAGATTTTCACCAATACTTTCCAGACCGGTTTCATTAACAAACGTGGTTAATGCTAATTGGCCAACTTGCTGTGGTTCAGAATTACCTGGTATGACAACACTGACAATACCATCCTGACTAATAGTAAATTTGAGGGTTCCTTCTGGCAGGACAATAGCCGGCACAACAGCAAAACCACCAGCAGTAATCAATTGATTATTTTGATCAACCTGAAAGGCACCATCGCGCGTATAGGCATCAGTACCATCGGGCAATTGAATATGAAAAAAACCCTGGCCTTTAATGGCAACATCTTTACTGTTATTAGTCTGCGATAAATTACCCTGACTATGTAACCGCTCAGTCGCAATAGGACGAACCCCGGTGCCTAGTTGCAATCCCGAAGGTGATAGGGTCTGTTCCGACGTTAGCGATCCGGGTTGACGTAACGTTTGATACATTAGATCTTGAAATACTGCTCGCCCGCGCTTAAAACCATTGGTGCTGACGTTAGCCAGGTTATTAGAAATAACATCCATGTTAGTTTGTTGAGCATCAAGCCCAGTTTTGGCAATCCATAAAGAACGGATCATTATTTGTTTTCTCCCTTAATAACTTAACTGATGGCTAACAATTGATTAGCACGTTGGGCGTTATCATTAGCACTATGAATAACTTTCATTTGCATTTCGAAAGTGCGTGCATTGGCTATCATGGCCACCATCGCTTGTGCCGGATTGACATTGCTGCCCTCTAATACTCCCGACAGTAACTTGACACTATTATCCATCACTAAAGGTGGGGCATTAGGTTCCGCAAGGTGAAATAAACCCTCTTCACCACGTACCAACTGTTGCTCTGAGGGTTTCACCCGTTTGATCTGACCAACCTGACCTAATTGGGTGGGTGGATCTGTTGGGATATAACCGGTAATGATGCCATCTTCAGCAATCGTCAGTTGCGCCTGCGGCGGAACCATAATTTCGCCACCATCGCCCATTAATGGGCGATTTTGGATCATTAATTCACCATTAGCTGAAATTTGAATATTGCCATTGCGGGTGTAAGCTTCCCGCCCATCAGCTAATTGCACCGCTAAATAACCCCCATCACTCAGCGCCACATCCAATGAGCGAGCGGTATAGTTCATTGCACCAGCACGCTGATCAGCTGTGGGTGTTGACGCAATGGTTAGTGTGCGGGTTGGGTGTCCCACTGAACCTTCAATCGGTACAAAACGTGAGGCAGCTAACTGGGCTTTAAAACCATGAGTTGAGACATTGGCCAGATTATTGGTAATAATCGCTTGTGTATCCAACGCATGGCGCGCGCCATTCATTGCGGTATAAATGACATGATCCATTTAATCACCCATCATTAACGTAAATTGACCAGGGTCTGTAACATTTGATCCTGGGTTTTTATGGTTTGCGCATTAGATTGATAATTGCGTTGCGCCAGGATCATCGTCACCAATTCTTGTCCCATATCGACATTAGAGGCTTCTAAAGCATTGGCGGTTAATTTACCGAGAATACCGCTGCCTGCCGTGCCAATAATTGGAGCACCATAACTACCCGTTTCTGACCAAACATTATTACCTTTAGCCACTAAGCCACCTGGATTAGCAAAATTGGCTAATATCACCTGACCAACTAATTGCTGTTGACCATTAGCATAAGAAGCCCGAATTGAGCCATCTTCTTCAAAACTGAAGCCCGTGAATTGCCCCGCCTGATAACCATTTTGCTCTAAACGAGAAATACTTGACTCAGCTAACCGTTGTTGGCGCGAGTCAGCAAAATTAAAATTAATCGTACTGGCCGCACCACCATTATGGGCGGCTAAGTTAAAGTTGAAATTAGCCGCATTCGTTAGCTGGCCATTTTGATTAAAAGAGAGACTGTGGCTAGGTGCGCCTGGCGTTGCCTGGCTAGGATCAACCACATAGATATCCCATTGTGTATTTGCTGCACCAGCAGCGCCAGGGCGCTTAGCAAAATAGACATTGAGTGCCCGCTCATTGCCTAAACTATCAAAGGCAGTCACGCTGGAGCTATAACTATAAGTTTTGTTATCAGTTGGATTAAACGCAGTGGCACCTGTCGCTGCAATAGCTGCCTTACCTGAATCTAAATTAGCTGTCATCCGAATATCATCGGTGGCTCTGGCGTTCATCATATCCGTCGGGACAGTGATTGGGGTTGGCAATGCACCTTTTTGAATGGTCGGCACGCCATTTAACATCGCCACCGGATAGCCAGTTACCACCATCCCTTGCGGGTTAACCAATTGGCCTTTAGCATCTTTACCAAACTGACCGTTACGGCTATAGAAAATGTCACCATTGGTATCTTGTAGCCGGAAAAATCCACCACCAGAAATAGCCAGATCAGTTTCGCGATTGGTTTTGGTGATCGAACCATCACTAAAATTTTGTTGTACTGCTGCTAATTTGACGCCTAATCCAACCCCCGAACCGGCATAGACATCAGCAAAAGCAGCTGAAGCTCCCTTAAAACCAACAGTTGCTGAGTTGGCAATATTATTACCAATGACATCCAGATGACTGGATGCGGCATTTAATCCACTAATTGCTTGTGAAAAGGCCATATGCTCTCCATATTAATTTTTTATCTATTCAATTACAGAACCTGACGGATCTCTTCTAATGAAACACTGTTACCTAAACCAACATCCAGCAACACTCCCTGCTCACCATTGGTCACACCATTAACTAACGCGTAATTTAAGGATTTGACATTTACTTGACCCTGGGCAGAAGTAGCTGTGACAGTAAACTGATAACGACCAACCGGTAATGGGTTGCCATCATTATCTTGGCCATCCCAATTAGCGTGATAAACATCCGGTTTAAATCCTTGTTCATGCTCCATTGTTTTGACAATGCGACCCGTTTTATCACTAATTGTGACCGTGACCTTGTCTGCTGGACGGGTTAATTCAAAACCAAATGGGGTAAAAAAGGTTTCATTAGTGCCAGGCGTGCTTGGCTGGGAATTTTGCTTTTCATATAGGGTAATTTTATTACCCGCTATCATCACGCCCTGGCCAACTAATTTGGTTGCATTTAACGCCTGACTGGCATGCAGTTGGCAAGTTAAACCACTAACTGTCTCATTGAGTTTTTCCACGCCTTGCACGGTACTGATTTGGGCTAACTGGGTGGTCAGTTCATTGTTTTGCATCGGGTTAGTCGGATCTTGATTTTTCATCTGGGTCAGTAATAGCGTCAGAAAATTATTCTGAATATCATCACTGCTCTTTTTCTTGATATTTTGCTGTGAAGCCGGATCACCGACTCTGGAGTTGTCCAGTGATTCATTGATTGAACTTACAACGCCCATTTATCTTCCTTCTTTATTGGCCTAAGGTTAATGTTTTTTGCATTAGCGATTTAGTTGTATTCATCACTTCAATATTGGCCTGGTAACTACGCGAAGCGGAGATGGTATTAATCATCTCGGCAGTCACATCGACATTAGGTTTACGGATATAACCACGTTGATCTGCTAATGGATGAGCAGGCTGATACTCAAGACGAAAAGCCGACGGGTCGTCGACTACCTGAGCAACACTAACGCCACCAATACCATTAGCTGACAGCTCAGAAACAGAAATTACCACTTGTTTAGCACGGTAAGGTTCACCATCAGGACCAGTAACACTATCAGCGTTAGCCATATTGCTGGCGCTGACATTTAAACGTTGCGATTGGGCAGAAAGCGCAGAGCTGCTAATTTCAAAAATCGAAAATAGTGACATCATCTATTCCTTATATTTATTGCATAACCGCCATCATGCTTTTTATCTGTCCATTTAAAATTGACAGATCAGTTTGATATTTGACGCTGTTGTCAGCAAAATGACTACGTTCCATATCCATATCGACGGTATTCCCATCCATAGCTACTTGATGGGGAACCCGATAAAGCAGATCGGCAGTCAGTGAATTTGGAGGCTGCACCGCAATGTGTTTGACGGAGGTGACCGCCATTGTTAACTGCTTACCGGTGACTGAATTTGCCATAAGATTTTTTTCTAATTGGGCACTAAAATCGATATCACGTGCCTGGTAGCCCGGAGTATCAGCATGAGCAATATTGGCCGATAAAATAGCCTGGCGCTGATGCCTTAGTGACAGTGCCTGTTGCTGAAAACTCAGCGTTGCATCAAGTTTATCGAGCATAATTTTCCCCAGTTAACGATCTGTGAGCCAATTTTTGAGTCTATTTTTAGAGCAGTAGCTTATACGCAGAAAAAAAAGTCAAAGGCGGGAAAAAACGATTATTAATGGTTTATTTATGCCATTATGGCCGAAATAATGCTCTACACTGCTGTCTATGCAAATAATGGCTGACTAAATAATGGTTATTAAATAAAGATGAAGAGGAAATTTGTGGTTAATCGAATAATTGTGTCATTATTACTCTTTCTGGCTGTGATCACTAACGCATCGGCTAGCCTGCAAAGCACACTTCAGGACTATTTTAACCAACAGTTTCTAAAGCAAGATAAAGTGAATATTAAAATTCTTGCCCCTTCAGAACATTTATCTGTCTGTAACCAATTACAAATAAAACCTGCCCCTTCTCAACAGCATTGGGGAAAATTAACTCTAGCGGTGATTTGTGACGACAAAAAGCATTATCTTCGCTTAGCCGTTAGCGTTGAAGGGCAATATTGGGTAGCTAATCAGCCAATAAAACGTCATTCGGTCATTAATCAGCACAATCTAGTGGCTAAACGTGGTCTACTAGAAAAATTACCACGCGGTATTATTCGTGATATTCATGCCTACACAAATAGTGTTAGTTTACGTGATATTGCTGCCGGCCAACCGATTAGCCAAAATATGTTGCGCCGAGCTTGGGTTATTCAGGCCGGTAAAAATGTCACTGTTTACGCTTAAGGCCGCCATTTTCAAGTGAAATATGAAGGCAAAGCGATCAATAATGCCGCCGAAAATGAGTCTGTCCGGCTCAGAATGCCAACAGGACAAATTATCACCGCTATTGCACAAAAAGAGGGTTATGCGAAAATTACGCTAAAAAATTAAAGTTTTTGGCCGCTAAGCCGTTATATCACTCATAGAGCAAGATAGTGAACATGAATAATGGCTATCACACCTAACCCGATTAAATAACAGGATGTAACTCATGAGCATTGAAAAAACGACACCGCTTAGTGGTATAACAGCGCTTTCGCACCATGAAGAGCCACAGCCACAACAAAAAAAAGTAAAACAATCCGCCACTAGCGAGCAAAAAGATCCCATCTTTACCTTAAGTCTGAGTGGGGCAGCAGAAAAACTATTACAAGCAAACGACAAAGATATTCGGGTGCAAAAAGTTGAGCAGATACGGCAAAAAATTGAGCTCGGCGAATTAACCATGGATGCAGAAAAAATTGCGGATGTGCTGATCAAATTAAATACCAGCCAATGTGATTAAATTGATGACGCAAGAGACACTACAGGAGATCCTCATTGAGCAACTTTCCCAAGTGGAAACGCTTAATGAGTTACTGCATATTGAATATCAAATACTTAATGCTGGCAAAGTTGATTTACTTCGCTTAAATGAAGTAACAGAAAAAAAACAGTATTGGTTGACTGCATTGCATCATAGTGAACAAAAACGCATCACTAGTAGCCAACAATGCAGTTCTGCCCCACCCTATCAACAAGATACTGCGCTAGCAGCAATCTGGCAGAAAATTGAACCCCAAATTAAGCAGCTTCATCAGCGCAATAGTCAAAATGGGTTGATCCTCAAACAACATATGCAACTCAATCAGGAGCAATTGCGCTTCCTCAAAAAACGTCATAGTCCAGCACTGTATGGTGAACATGGTCAGACAGAAAATATTGTCGCCAGCGGTTACCAGGTCAAAATATGATCCTCAGGCATTGCAAACCAATGCCTTATTTACTATCTAATAAGCTTTTATTGAGCCATTGCGGTTTCATTAATACCTTACTAGTGGCAATGGATGTGGTAATTAGACACCTTCTTTTTCATTCCCTTATGGCTATATATTGCTTCTTTTATTGCCGTTTCTGATTGTTCTTTGCACTGTCGGTGAAGCTGCAAGGCCGCCTTTTGACGATTTGGCCGGCGGGTGATAGACAAAATATAGCCCGTGGAACTTGGTGTTATGGTGAAGCAAAAAATATTATTTATATTTTAAGTTTTTTCATCAAAAAAACGCAAAAGACAGATCCAAAAGATATACAAACAGCTATTAATAGAAAAAAAGATATGATTAGTTGGTATCAAAGAGGAGCGTTAGCAGGAAAAAAGTAATCACATTCCGTGAAAAGCTGGAAGCTAAGAAAAAAGAGGGGAATTCTGAGTTCATTCAGGTGTTTAATGAGAATAAACAAGCCCTTGAATTACATATTCAATTATAAGAGCAAATGAAAACATGGAGAGAGTAAGCTGGGTTAACAAGTGCAGAAATTGCGGCAAAAATCGGGATAACTCCGCCAACAATATCTAAACTTAAAAGAAATGCGGACCGGGCAAGTCTCAAAGAATAATAAAATATGTAAATGCCTGTGGGTTAAAATAAATAAGAATCAATGTAATATAATTTAATAGGCTCTAATTATCCCCGCAATTTGTTGCTGGGTTTTCTATCCCTCAATAATAAAATATTCATGAAATATCTATATTTTTGAGTATTATTTTTTTCATTAACTCCATAACTAGGCAATAAAACCCGTTATCTTTTGCCTTTATTTAATCGATTAATATTTTATGCAGGTATTATGCGAGAGAATTTTACCGCTGGCGATGAACGTCTTGGCCACATAAAAGTGATCAATACGTTCATCGTTAATGTTAACTGGTCGGTTGACCAATAAAAGAGGTTAAACGAATTTTTCGCTCATCGCTGATTTCAAGACTGGAAACTACAGCAAGCTGTGGTAAAGCGCGACGTAAAAAACGTGACATTAAAGGGCGTAAACTATGATTCACAATTAATACCAGTGGTGCACCAATTAAGCTTTGATTATTCAGCGCTTCAATCGCCTGTTGCTCAATATTACCGGCCAGACCCGGCTCTAATCCACCTCCCGATTGCAGCGCCTGGATCAAAACCCGTTCAAGGCTAATATCTAGACCAATAGCCTGGATCTCTTCTTTATCACCAAACCAGTGCTGGGTAATCGCTCTGGCTAAAGCAATGCGGACCAAACTGGTCAGTTCCGTTACCTCTTTTTGCTCAGCGGCATGCTCAGCTAACGTTTCGATGATAGTACGCATATCACGGATCGGCACCTGCTCGCTTAATAAATTTTGCAATACTTTATGAAACAGCGTTAAATTGATCACATCAGGCATCAGATCCTGGGTTAGTTTCGATAACTCTTTACTGATCCGTTCATAAAGCTGCTGTGCTTCCTGCCGACCAAAAAACTCATGGGCAAATCGGCTTAAAAGATGATTAAAATGGGTCGCAATCACAGTACTGGCTGCTACCACCGTATAACCTTGCACTTGAGCCTGTTCACGTAATGCTTCATCGATCAAAACGGCTGGTAAACCAAAAGCGGGTTCTTGGGTGGCATCACCGGTTAATTCTCCTATCGCACCACCTGGATTGATCGCTAACCAACGTCCTGGATAGGCTTCTCCTCGACCAATTTCTACCCCTTTCATTAAAATGCGGTAAGCTTCCGGCTTGAGCGCCATATTATCGCGAATATGTAGCACCGGCGGTAAGTAACCCATCTCTTTAGCAAACTTTTTGCGGATGCCCCCAATCCGATTGAGTAGTTCACCGTTCTGTCCCTGATCAACCATCGGTATCAAACGGTAACCAATCTCCATCCCTAATGGATCTTCAGGCTGAACATCATCCCAACTAACCTCTATCGCTTGATAACGCTGCTCAATGTTTTGTTTTTGTTCTACATCAATTACCGGCTTAGCTGAACGTTTCATCAATTTCCAACCAATAAAACCTAAGAGCAAAGTAAACAGTAGAAAAACAATATTTGGCATACCAGGGACTAGACCAAGTAAACCTAATACACCAGCAGTTAACATCAATACCCGTGGATTATCAAACAGTTGACCTAACATCTGCTCACCCACGTCTTCATCAGTCGCTACGCGGGTAACAATCACGCCAGCAGCAGTAGAAATAATCAATGCCGGAATTTGAGCAACTAAACCGTCACCAATGGTTAACAATGTGTAGATACTGGCTGATTCACCCAGGGTTAAGCCATGTTGCGCAACACCAACCACTAAACCACCAATGATATTGATTGCCATAATCATCAATCCAGCAATAGCATCGCCACGCACAAATTTACTGGCACCATCCATTGAACCATAGAAATCAGACTCTTGGGTTACTTCTTTACGTCGCGCTTTAGCTTCAGCTTCATCAATCAAGCCGGCATTCAGATCAGCATCGATCGCCATCTGCTTACCTGGCATGCCATCTAAAACAAAGCGGGTCCCCACTTCGGCTATACGACCAGCACCTTTGGTGATCACCATAAAGTTAATCAGGATCAGAATAATAAAGACCACTATACCAATAGCAAAATTACCACCCACCAAAAAGTGACCAAAGGATTCGACAACCTTGCCTGCCGCCGCCGCTCCAGTATGTCCTTCTAACAGTATAACTCTGGTTGAAGCCACATTAAGTGTTAGCCGTAATAGAGTTGAAAACAGCAAAATAGTCGGAAATGCTGCAAATTCAAGGGTGCGCTTGGTAAACATGGCCACTAATAAAACCATAATTGAGAGGGCAATATTAAAAGTGAACAACATATCTAGTAAAAAAGGCGGCAATGGCAAAACCATCATTGACAAAATTAATAGGATCAATATCGGTCCTGCTAAAATTTGCCATTGAGTATTTTTTAAGTCTTTAGGTAGACGCAATCGTGAGGCTAAGTTAGCCATGAGTATTAATATCTCCTGCAAAATCCAGTCCCTGAGGTACTAATACATTGGTTGGTTTCTTTGGTTTCAATCCGCCTTCTCGCTGCCAGCGTCTGAGCTGATATACCCAGGCCAACACCTCTGCCACCGCGGCATAAAGTGTTGCCGGGATATGACCCCCGACTTTGCTATGGCGATAGAGCGCTCTTGCCAGAGGGGGGGCCTCCAGCACTGGAATACGATTTTCCTCACCCAGTTGCTTAATATTTAATGCAATTAATCCAGCCCCTTTTGCCAATACTTTCGGTGCTTGCATTGCTTGATTGTCGTACTGTAACGCCACCGCATAATGGGTCGGGTTAGTAATAATAACATCGGCTTTTGGTACATCAGCCATCATTCTACGGCGAGAAATCTCTCGCTGTTGCTGACGAATACGCGCTTTTATATGCGGATCACCTTCTTGCTGTTTGAACTCATCCTTGATTTCTTGGCGTGTCATTCTGAGTTTTTTCAAATGGCTGCGCAGCTGATAAATAAGATCAAAACCCACTAATGGAATCAGCATAAAAATGGCAATATAAGCGGCAAATATTATTAATTGCGCTGCTTGACTTAGTGCCAGATGACGGGGTTCAGTGACTAAGTGAAAAAAGTGAGGAAGATTGACCCATAAAAAAAGAGTAATACCAATTGAAACTAACATCACTTTCAATAATGCTTTAAACAACTCAGCCAATGCATTAATTGAAAATAAGCGTTTTAATCCAGTGATTGGATTTAATTTTTTCCAGTCAAATTTAATCGCTTTAAAATTAATATGTATCTTACCAAAAAAACTGGGGGCAGCAAAGGCGATTAATACCAATCCGGCTATAATCGGCAATAATGCATTCAGGCCTATTTTAATTGACTCAAACACTATATTAGGCAATAGCTGACTGTTATATAAAATATATTTATCAAAATAAAAAGTCTGTGAAAAAAGTGCATGCAGCTTTTGATAACAATAAGGACCACAAATCCAAAATAGCGAAACACCGGTAATTAACATGAAAAAAGAACTTAATTCACGTGAACGAACAACCTGGCCCTCTTCCATTGCTTTTTCTTTTTTTCTGGCGGTAGGTTCTTCGGTTTTTTCTAAATCACTCTCTTCTGCCACTCCCTTTTACCTCGTTAATATTCTTTTGACAAAGGAAATGCGCTAAGCTTGCCATAATAAGATCAACTTAAAAGGGAGATAACAAAGAAAAAATAGTTATTATTTATGCTATTAAAAAATGCAAAAATCATAATAACTGAAAAAGTGTTAATATTTGTCTCTATTATAAAATGCTTGAATTATGGCTATTTATTTACTGCTATTAGTCGGGCGCAATAACGATAAACGATCTTGTTGTCTATTGGCCCTGGTTTTTTCTTTATTTGAAATTACGCTTTTTATGCCAATGTATAATCCATAGCTGAATAAAATCATTAATATTTCACATCTTAATAAAATGAATCTATACTTTTTAAACTACATAAATATTATTTGGTTAGGGATTATTATGAGAAAATTACTATTAATTTGTAGCATGGGTTTATTAGCATTTATTATCACTGCTTGTTCAGAAGAAGAGAAAAAAATTGACTATATCGGTGCAACTGATACCTGTAAAGCTTATTTCTCTGAAGTAGACTCTCTAGTTACTAAGGCCTCTGAAAACCCACAAACAAAAGCTCAACTTGATTCAATAAAAAATCAGCTTGAAGATGGCAAAAAACAGATCGTTGCCCTGCCTAAAGATCAGCAAGATAAAGCTTGCAAACAAGGCATTGATGCAATGAAGCAGATAAAACAGTCATTAAATATGAAGTAAATAATACGCGATCTACTTATAAGAGATACATGGCTTATTTTATTTTGAATAATCTTGTATCTCTTTTTTTCCATCTATTGCATATTATTAATCAATTACAGTGAATGGCGCTGACTAGTTATATTTATCTCATTTATAATCCCAGGCTGGTCAGTAATTCATCTACTTGGGTTTGCTGACAATAATTTTCTTTGCGGTCAGTCATAAGTTGTGGTCCATTAAGTAATTCATTCGACCGATTTATCGACGATAAGGAATTAGCAATATCTGGCGTCATATTTTCTAATAAAACTGACACAAGTTGCTGTTCAATTTCCTGTATTATTAAAGAGAGTTTTTTAATCACTTGGCCGGTTAAATCTTGAAAATCTTGGGCCATCATAATAGCCAATAATTGCGTATTAATTTGACTATTAACTTGCGGTGACTGAGACAGATACTGTCGCGTATCCGCCACCAACGATTTAGTTTCCGTTAATTCAATGGATAATTGCGCCCATTGATCCCAGCGTTGTGTCAACTGTTCTGCTTGTTGAATTAACCACTCCTGTTTTGGTTTGATTTGATCGAGACTATTAAGGGTTTTTTCTGCCGCTTGAAAAGTCATCTGGGCGATATAATCAAGACGCTGTTGGGTATCCGGTATCACTTCTACCGCTCTGGATATATTTTTGTCTAAACCTAACTCACGTAATCCTTCATGAATAATGCGGGTCAACCGCCCAAGACGGTTAATGATTTCTAATTTATCGCTATGAGATTCTGGTTTTTCATCTTGCCTGTTAACCATATTACCTCCTTGTTTTATGCCATTTTTTGAATAATCTGTTCAATTTTCTGCTCAAGAATAGCAGCGGTAAAAGGTTTCACCACATAACCACTGGCACCGGCTTTTGATGCAGCAATGATGTTTTCCTTTTTGGCTTCCGCAGTCACCATTAAAACCGGCAGCTTTGCCCACTTTTCCTGTTGGCGGATCGTTTCAAGCAATAATAAACCATCCATATTGGGCATATTCCAGTCTGTAATAATAAAATCAAAATTATGTTTATTCATTTTAGCCAAAGCATCTTCACCATCTTCAGCCTCTTCTACATTATGAAACCCTGATTCTTTCAACAAATTACGTAATATTCTTCTCATCGTTGAGAAATCATCTACGATCAGAAACATTAATTCTTTATTTGTCATGGTTTAAATAGCCCTATCTCACTTTCTATTCGTTGCACATTACACTGCATAACGTTGCTCTAATTTATCAAGTAACAATCGACCAAGATCATTAATATCACCAACTTCATCTACCGCATTTAACTGCAATGCGACTTTTGGCATACCATAAACAACACAGCTTTTTTCATTCTGTGCAAAGGTATAAGCGCCCGCTTGCCGCATGGCTAATAATCCCATAGCTCCATCATTTCCCATTCCAGTAAGAATCATGCCAATTGCCCGCTTTCCTGCGGTTTGAGCAACGGAAAAAAATAAATTATCAACCGAAGGCCGGTGATGGTTAACCATATCTTGTTGATGCAATACTATTTGGTAATATCGGCCGGTTTTGGTTAAAGCTAAATGAAAATTACCTGGCGCAATATAAACATGTCCAGCTAATAACTTTTCTCCCTGTTCTGCTTCTTTAACTTGCAGAAAACAGCAACGATTCAAACGCTCAGCAAAAGAGCGGGTGAAACCTGCTGGCATATGTTGCGCAACGACAATTGCTGGTATATTTTGCGGTAAACCTTGTAATAAATGTCGAATGGCCTCAGTACCACCAGTTGAGGCACCAATTGCAATAACATCATTGGTAATTTGCGGTAAGGGCAGATTAAGCTTTGGATATTTCGCTACTTGATAGCGCCTTTTTATAATATTTGCTTTTGCTGCCACTCTTATTTTGTCACTTAATAAATTGGCATAAGCCGATACACCTTGTTTGAAATTCAAGGTTTGTTTGGTGACAAAATCTACCGCGCCTAACTCCAAAGCACGTAATGTTGCCTGTGAGCCATTAGTGGTTAAGGTTGAAACCATAATCACCGGCATCGGACGTAAGCGCATGATTTTTTCTAAAAAAGAGAGTCCATCCATGCGTGGCATCTCAATATCCAGTGTCAATACGTGTGGATGTCGCTGTTTTATCATCTCCCGTGCAATATAGGGATCAGCCGCACAGCCAACCACTTCCATGTCCGGCTGCTGATCCAGGATTTCCCGCATAATTTTGCGCATTAAAGCTGAATCATCAACACAAAGTACCTTTATTTTTTCCATCGCTGTATCTTCTGATTTTTCAATTGATAAATACTGCGCTCAACTAATTGATAATGGCTATTTGGTTGGCAAATATTTTCTGAGTGACCGATCACCAATAGACCATCTTTTTTTAATAGCGGTAAAAAACGATCTAATAACTCTTGTTGCATTTTGTTTTCAAAATAGATCATCACATTACGACAAAAAATGACATCAAACTGCCCCTCTATTGGCCAATATTTGTCCTTAAGATTAATCTGCCGAAACTGAATTTGTTTACGTAAACCCTCATGGATACCTATATAGCCTTGATTATCGCCTTGACCTTTTAATAAAAAGGGTTTTCTTAACTGTGGCGGGATGGCCGTTATCACTTCCTCAGCATAAATACCCTGCTGGGCAATCTGCAAAACCTGGCTATTAATATCACTCGCCACAATTTCTTTACGAAAAACATGATCACCTTTAATATTATTTAATACCATTGCAACGGAATAGGCTTCTTCTCCGGTAGAGACGGCCGTACACCACACTCGATAAACATCCTGTCTATTAGCTTTAGCATGTTGCGCTACCACATCAAAATGGTGTGCTTCTCGAAAAAATGCGGTCAAATTGGTGGTTAATGCATTGATAAAGTATTGCCATTCAGTGCCTTGCTTATGTTGCATCAGTAAAGCGACATATTGTTCAAAACAGGTTAATTGCAAGATTTTCAATCTCTTAAGCAATCTATTGTAAACCATCATTTTTTTCTGCTTTAGCAAAACAATGCCGGTTTTTTGGTAAATAAGGTCACAAATCTGTTTAAACGCTTGATCACTTAATTGCCATTGCTGCTGATGACAATCGCCAGGCATCAATTTCATTTATTATCTGCCTGTAATAAGTTCATTTTCACCGTTAAATAATTAAAACAACGTGATGGCAACTTAAATTTCGATACGATATTTATCAGAGTTTCAGTTTGCATTTCTAAGGTCTCGACAACATGACATGATTGCTCTACCAAGGTGGCATTTTGTTGGGTCATCTGTTCCATTTGTTCTATGCTGATCGCAACCTGCTGGATCCCCTGATTTTGCTCTTTGGTCGCTGCTGCAATTTCTTGCATAAGCTTAGTAACCTGTTTAACAGAAACGACTAGTTCGTTGATGGTACGACCCGCATGATTAACCAATTCAGCTCCCATAGAGACACATTCGACATATTCATCTATCAGGCTTTTTATCTCTTTCGCCGCTTCTGCACTGCGTTGCGCTAATTCTCTGACTTCAGTAGCAACAACAGAAAAACCTCGCCCTTGTTCACCCGCTCTGGCAGCCTCTACCGCTGCATTTAACGCTAATATATTTGTTTGAAAAGCAATTCCATCGATCACGCTAATAATTGCAGCAATTTTTTGCGAACTTTGGGTAATACTGGTCATCGTATCGACCACTTTACCCGTCAATTGTCCACTTTTAGTGGCTGTTCTTTCAGCAGAAATTGCCAGTTCATTGGCTTGTTGCGCATGATGGGCATTTTGTTGAACAATGACGGTAAACTGCTCTATGCCAGCAGCAGTCTGTTCTAAGTTAATACTTTGCTGTTGAGTATGTTTCGCCAGGGCTATATTACCCGTTTTCACCGCTTGCATACCTGTTTGCATTTCACGGGTATTGAACCTTACTGCCGCTACTGAGGTAATAATTGCTTCTCGCATTTCAGCAAACTTGGTAAAAATTTTACCCAATTCATCTTGCTCACTTTCCATTAGCGGCTTATCTAAATAACCATTAGCAATATCAGTAAAACAATTTTTCATCATGGTAAAACGGGCTATTAATTTTTTTTGCAAATTAAAATGAGTCAATAGACAAGCGATAAAAACCGTAATCAGGGTTATAACAGCCATAATTAAGGCAGATTGACTTGAATCTCGACTATATTTTGCCGCCTCACCAACTTCATTATTGATATGCTTAATATAAGTAAAATAACTATTTTCAAACCTTAATAGATGCCCTTCACTCGGTACTTGTAAAGCCTGTTTAATCTCTCGTTTATCTAGTAATTTCTTTATCATATGAAGTGCATGGTTCAGAGCCTGATAATCGCGTTCAATATCAGCGGTAATTTTTCCGCTTGTTTCTTGATAATATTGCTGAGACAACTGACTAAACTGGTGAAAATATTTTTCTGTCTCGGCTAATTGGTTATCAATTCGGCTACTTAATATCGCCAATTTATCGGCTGGATAATCTGTTTGCATCCGCAACGTCAGTCGATTCAGGGTACTGCGAGCTTTAAGTAAATGATTCCAACTTAAGGTCAAAGCCTCTAATTTATCTATCTTGCTATCTACATGTTCAAAGTGAGATTGCTGCTGATGAAAGATATTGACCGCAGTCCCCCCTGTCACACATTGCATAGTACAAAAAAAAAGCAGTAATAAGTGAAGACGAGTCGATACCCTGAGTGTTAATTTCATCCTTGTAGCCTTAATCCTTAATTCACTTTTCTTTAGCGGAAAACCAGCGTTTAAAATGCTGTCCAATTATCATCATTGGTTACTTTTTTCTTATCATCAATCGCTTCTGCCTCCGGTGCGCCCTTAGCTAGATTTTCGCTTGATTGTTTATTGGGTTCATCGGTATCCTCTATGGGTAATTTAAATACCGAAACCAGATCGGTTAAGATTTTAGTTTGGATCTCTAATTCCGCCGTCGCCGCCCCTGACTGTTCAACCAATGAAGCATTATGTTGTAGTACATGATCCATTTCGTTGATAGCAATACTGACCTGATTAATACCTTTACTCTGCTCATCGGAGGCGGATGCAATTTCACCCATGATTTCTGTCACACTAACTATGGACTCAACAATTTTGCCCATTGTTTCGCCCGCTTCTTCCGCCAGTTTTGCACCGCTTAGCGTGCGACTAACTGAATTTTCAATTAAACCTTTAATTTCTTTCGCTGCATTAGCACTACGTTGGGCAAGGTTACGAACCTCCTCGGCTACCACCGCAAAACCACGGCCATGTTCGCCAGCACGCGCGGCTTCTACCGCCGCATTCAGGGCTAATATATTGGTTTGAAAAGCAATACCATCAATTACACTGGTAATATCAGCGATTTTTTGCGCGCTCTCAGAAATACTTTTCATAGTGTCAACAACATTAGCAACAACTTGCCCCCCTTCCCAGGCAATTTCTGAAGCTGAATCAGCCAATTTATTTGCCTCAATAGCATGTTCAGCATTCTGCTTAACGGTAATTGTTAACTCTTCCATACTGGCGGCTGTCTCTTCTAAAGCGGCAACCTGCTGCTCTGAACGAGTGGAAAGATCACTATTACCTGTCGCAATTTCACTGGTGCGCGCATAAATTTTGTCGGCAGAGCCTGAAACACTTTTTACCATTTGGATCAATTCATATTGCATATGTTTTAATCCGGCCGCTAATCTGCCCATTTCGTTGTTGCCATTAATGGCAATATGTGATGAGAGATCACCTGCCGAAAAAGCTTTAATGTTCATGAGTAAGGAATTTAACGGATTAATCAATAAACGATGGATCCCAAACCAACAAAGGATCAGCAATAAGATTAACGCTGACAGGACAACGAATAAAGTATAAACAGAATAACGATATGATACTTCTGAGTGACCAATAATTTCATCATATACCACTAAACTTTCGTTAAGATAGTGATCAAGTGCTTGCGAAAATTCTTGTTGATAAATTGATGTGGGTTGATCAGAAAAATCTTTTATTTGATCATTCTCTAATAAAAAAATCAGTGAATGTAACGACTCCATATAGCGGGTATAATTTTTTGATAAATCAGCGAGGATTTTCGGATCATGTATGGATAATTTAGCGGTGCGTTGATATTTATCGAATTACTCTCTTGCTTTGATTAAATTCAAACGAGCAGCTTCAATAATTTGTCCAACGGGTTCATTTATCGGCACTTTTTTCTTGGTCAATAAATAACTAACACCGGCTCGGTTCAGTTGGATCCTAGCCTTTAGTAAATGAACCCAGCCTTCATTGAGTAATATTCGCTGGTTACGCATTTGGGCTAATAAGGCTATTTCGTCTTTTTGATCTTTTAAATCAAAGAAAAAAAATGCCCCGGATGCCAGTTGTAATATGCCAAACAGAAGTAATGTAATGATTAAACCTGTTATAATTTTCATTCTATTTAGCATATAAAAATTTCCATTTCATTAAGATAGATAAAATATCGTCCCTCTGAATAGAAACTTTATAGCAATAATTGATAGTTTTTTATTATTGTTTATTAAAACGGTTAATTACTTTTTTTACTGATATCGCTACAACAACGCTAATTTGCTAAATATATTTTATTTTTATAGCTCGTTGACAAGTTAATTATTATAGGTTGAATAAATATACTGCTCTATTTGCGAATAGATTAATTAACACGATAATTTATTTAATCATCGATATCATGAATCAATGCCATCTCTTGGCTATTAAGTAATTTTTCAATATTCACCAAAATCAACATCCGCTCTTCTAACATCCCTAATCCCATAAGATATTCAGCCGATAAAATTGACGACATTTCTGGTGGTGGACAAATTTGTTCTGGCATTAACGTTAATACATCTGAAACCGCATCAACAACAATTCCAATAATTCTTTGTGATAACATGACAATAATAACAACTGTACTATTATCATATATTACATCAGACTGGGAAAACTTAATTCTTAAATCAATTATCGGTATAATAACGCCACGCAAATGGGTGATCCCTTTAATAAAATCAGGCATATTTGCAATGCGTGTAACATGATGGTAACCACAAATTTCCTGTACTTTTAGAATATCAATCCCATATTCCTCTTCACCTAAAGTGAAAATTAAATAACCTGTTCCTTGTCGTTCGGTTTTAATATGGCTAAAACCCTGTTGTTTTATCATCGCGAAACTCCTTGTTGCCAATTATATTAATAATTTTGCCATTTAATAATCTATCTAATGCTGCCTTTTTATGTAGGCCAATTGATAAAGTTCTTTAATATCAATAATTAATGCTACACTACCATCGCCCATAATTGTGGCAGATGTGATCCCTTTAATCGGTTTAAAATTTGTTTCTATATTTTTTACCACTACCTGTTGTTGACCTAATAAACTATCAACAAATAAAGCGTATTTCTTACCTGCATATTGAACTATGACGACAATGCCTTCATTTATTGCTTTTTTCCCTTGCGGAATATCCAGCACTTGATAGAGTTCAATCAGTGGAATATATTCATCCCAAACTAACAGTAATTTTTCATCGTTACCTAACATAAAAATTTGTTCTGCTTTGGGTTGTAAAACACTGACTACCGAGTTAAGCGGTAAAATAAAAATTTCATCACTAACCTGGACAGACATGGCCTCTAAAATAGCCAAGGTTAACGGTAAAAAAATACGGGTGGTGGTTCCTTTTCCTGCCTGAAAAGTTAACGTAATTTGGCCACCCATTTCGTGAATATTCTGTTTTACAATATCCATGCCAACGCCACGGCCCGAAACGTCGGTCACGCTTTCCGCTGTACTAAATCCTGGAGCAAAAATCAGCATGGCAATATCTTGATCACTCATTTGATCGGATATTTCTAAACCAATATTTTTGGCTTTTTGTAAAATTTTTTCTCTATTTAAACCATTGCCATCATCGCTAACGGTAATGCAAATATTACCGCCTTGGTGCTCAGCAGAAATCATTAATTGCCCTTCTTCCGCTTTGCCCCTTTGCCGTCTAACTTCGGGTAATTCAATGCCATGATCAAGGCTATTACGTACCAAATGGGTAAGTGGATCAACAATCTTCTCAATTAACCCTTTGTCTAATTCAGTGGTTTGACCTTTAAGAGTTAATGAAACTTTTTTATTAAGTTTTATTGCTAAATCGTGGACCAAACGCGGAAAACGGTTAAATACATAATCCATGGGCATCATACGAATTGACATCACTGACAGCTGTAAATCACGCGAATTCCTAGCTAATTGATTAAGACAATCATGTAATGGATTATGACGATCATCCAATTGTTGGCTATGTTGCATCAACATAGATTGGGTAATAATCAATTCGCCAACTAAATTAATAAGTTGATCAACTTTTTCCACCGCAACCCGTATGGTTGATGCTTCTGCAGGGGTAAAAGAACGATTTGACTCTATAGCAGCGATAGTTTTTGCTGCTGTTTTATCTGTTGTGGTTAGTAGCTTATCTTCATCAATTAGATCACTACGCTGGCTTGACTGTTTTGCCATTGGATTTGCTATTGCAAAATGGATCTGTTGCTCATCGAGTAAAAAACAGAGTACAGCAGTAATATCCTGTTGAGACTCAGCGGTTTTGAGTAAAACGGTTAATGTTGTCTGCTCAATTTGATGTTCAATTACCTTACCTAAAATATTTAATTCGTCGAGGAGTAATGTCACTTCATGTGGCTTAAGATCAACTAATTTGATAGTAAAATAAGTTTCCCCGGCCGTTTTAGCCGCGGCCACTTTTACTACCGGTCTATCACTGGTCGGTATCACCGAATAAAACAGTGCTTCAACTTGACTAGATAAATATTCATCGGGCAATTGGTCATGGCGATAAGCATTAAGCTGCGCTAATAAAATATCTTTAGCATTTAATAATGCCTGCAGAATATCGGCCGTTAACAATATCGTTTGGCTTCGGAGACCATCTAACACATTTTCCAAAATGTGAGTGGTTTTTTGTAATTGGCTAAAGCCAAATGTCGCAGCACCACCTTTTACAGAATGCGCACAACGAAAAACAGCATTAAGTGCCTCACTATCAGGAGTATCAATATTAAGATGGAGCAATTTTTGCTCCATCTCATTTAATAGTTCTTCTGTCTCATCGAAAAATACTTGATAAAACGCACCTAGCTCCATGGCTATTTATCCTTTGATTGTGCCAATATCACTTTGCTATGGTCGGTAGGTAATACTGCTGTTGGTACTAAAGATGGTGTTAACGGACTCTCTACTTGTTCGCTATTTTGTTCGCCAATTTCTTTTGTCGGCTGAGGCCGCTGATTTTCGTGAATAATTGCAGCTTCACTCTCTTTGTTTAACACCAAAATACTAATTCGTCGATTAGCAGCGGCTGCGGGATTATTTTCTAATGGCACCGTTGAAGCCATACCAACAACACGCATAATTTTATGTTCATCCAAACCACCACTAATTAATGCCCGGCGCGAAGAGTTTGCCCTGTCCGCCGACAATTCCCAGTTGCTGTAACCATAGCCGCCTTTGGCATAAGCTGTACTATCGGTATGACCAGCCAGACTAATTTTATTGGGATAATCATTTAATACTGGTGCCAACACATACAGAATTTTTTGCATATTTTTATCAATTACCGCGCTGCCGCTAGCAAACATAGGCCGATTTTCGCCATCAATTATTTGTATCTGTAACCCCTCATCCATTAAATCAATTAGCAAATTAGGTTTTAGATCCTGTAAGCGCGGATCATTCATAATCAATAATTCAAGATCCTGTTGTAATTTTTTAAAACGATCTTGTTCCGTCTCTGGCAGTTGGTTGGGCTCTTTGGGTATCGTATCACCCTCACGATAAATAATGTCTTTGCCGCCACCCGGTATAATATTCGTGACATCACCACTTTTAGGGCCCTTATTTAATGAAACCTTAAGCGGTGTACGAAAATAATCAGCAATACGAATTAACTCTTGCGGGCTGGAAATGGATAAAATCCACATAACTAAAAAGAAAGCCATCATGGCAGTCATAAAATCCGCATAAGCGATTTTCCAGGAGCCGCCATGATAATAACTGGATTTCTTACGCCGTTTTTTCTTGATAATGATGGTCGATTTTGCTGTTTTCATAATCAATCATCTTCAACATGAGGAGAATTAGTATTAGTCGGATTTTTCATGCTACGCACATGATCCTCTAATTCATTAAAAGAGAGTCTATCATCTAAAAATAGCGTTTTACGGCCAAATTCTACTGCAATTTGTGGTGCATAACCGCTAATGGATGATAGTAAAGTGACTTTAATACATTCCATCATCTTAATTTGTTGATGGCTCTTTTGTCGCACCAAATTAGCTAATGGTGAAATAAAACCGTATGAAAGTAGAATACCCAAAAAAGTTCCTACCATCGCATTACCAATTAATATTCCCATCTCACCTGCGGGTCTATCGGCAGAAGCCAGGGCATGCACTACGCCCATTACCGCAGCAACAATACCAAAAGCCGGCAATGAGTCACCTAACATACTCAAACTAACTGCAGGGACTTCAGCCTCTTGCTCAAAAGTGGCAATTTCTTCATCCATTAATGCTTCAATTTCATGCGCATTCATATTGCCAGTGATCATCAATCGCATATAGTCAGTTAAAAAACTCATTAAATGCGGATCACTTAGTAACTTTGGATATTGAGAAAAAATGTCACTCTGTTCCGGATCTTCAATATCGCGTTCTAACGATAATACCCCCGCTTGACGCGACTTTGTCAATAGGCGAAATTGTAGCGCCATGAGATCCATATAAATTGATTTATTATAGCGGGAGCTTGTAAGTAACCTTGGCAACACCCTTAATGTTGATTTAATCGCTTTACCATTATTAGCTACAATAAAACCGCCTAAACCAGCACCAAATATAATTAAAAACTCTGCGGGTTGATATAGAGCAGATAAGTGCCCCACGACAAGTAAATAACCACCTAATACTGCTCCAATAACAACAAGATAGCCTAAGAATACAAGCACTTGATATTCCCTTTATTGATGATGATGAACTAGAGATCTGTATTCAAAGCTAGCATACCGACCGATAAGAGCTATGGTAAACCTAAACCATAACTCTCTATTTTATTAGTACAGTAAGTATGCTACTGAATTTGCCCCAATACCTGAGGATGAATATCGGCAAATTGACAAGAATGTTTACGTTTTTTAATCACCCTTGAAGGTGGCTGGCATAAACTACAGGCAAAACTATTCACCGGTTGATGAGCATGAGTAATAAAAGTTCCACCACAGCAGCGACAAGTTGATGGTTGCAACATACCACTATCAACAAACCGAACTAACGTCCACGCTCTTGTCAAAGCAAGTATGGGTGGGTTACTTGGCTCGGTGCCGCATTGTTCCAGATACAAACGATAAGCCTGTACGACGGCGTTTATTCCTCAATAATAACCACTAGTTAATAAAAAGCGATAAGCATTATAAAACATAGAAGAGTGAATATTTTGTTCCCAAGTCATAAACCAGTCGGTTGAGAATGGCAACATACCCTTAGGTGGTGGATTGCCGCGTAATTCTTTATATAATTTAATTAATCTCCCTCGGCTTAGTTGAGTTTCACTTTCCAACATTTGAAGACGTGCACCTAAATTAATTAAATCTATAGCTAAATGAATATCTTTTGCTTCTTGAACAATACTTTTACTCGCCATAATTATGCCCTTCTTTTTATCGATTTATCATTTTCCGATAATTGTTGGAACAAATGAGTTGATAACAAAATTCCTGTGTGAATTTGTTGTAGATCATCAACACGAGATTCTTTAGTTAATTGTTCAATCGTTTCACTATTTTTAAATCTAAAATTACAGATTAATTGGTTAGTCTCTGCTAATTTAACTAACTGTGGTAATGTCAAGCTGATCAATGAATCAGCTGTTTCCTCGGTGATACCTAATCGAAACATAGCGGAAGCTTTTTCTTCCTTAATAAGACGTTGTGCAAGTAATAAATAAGAAAGATTAATATCGTAAATTTGCTTCAATAAATCTGCTGTGTTCATATTTTTATACTCACTTATTGTATTTAATTAAAATTCGCTGGTGTTAGGCTATAAAAGTACTTACCATTAATGATATTAATGGGTTAAATTTCTTTTATCGTGGCACTAAAAATTGCTCTATAAATTTATCTCAAAACCAAAGTCTTATAGTCATAAGCGACTTCGATATTTTTCAATTTGAATAAAAATTCACACTCAATAACCAGAATACCTTACATGTTTATAGCTGATTCTTACGATTATTCAGTTGTGCTTAGGCTATTTAAATTTAAGGTTTTGTTATATCAAAAATAGCCGGCTTTTATTATTAAACTCAATATTAATTTTTTATTTACTCAGAAAAATAGAATAATAACCAAGGTTATTTTATTAATTTAGTCAATTAATAAACATTAAAATAACTATTAATTAGCAATATTTTGAACATAAAATACAATACAGGCAATAAATATAGAATTTAATACCACGTAAATGATAAAAATCAAAATAACATACAGACAAATAAACAAAAAACCACATTTATCAACGTAAATATTTTATTTTTAATTTGGTTTACATTAAAAACAAATAATAATTATTTTATCTATTCATATAAACGATTAATGATGAAAATACAAAAATAACTATATTATTCAATAAATTATAAAACAAAAAATTCTAATTTAATGAATTTTTGGGCAAAAAAATAATATTAGAGATCTTTAATATAAAAAAGTTACTTATTTTATGACAAAAAAATAGATTATTTTTTTATTGAAAACATCTGATAAAATAAAAACATATCTCAATATAGACATACTTATTTATAATTTAGAATGTATAAGATAAATAATAAAATGCATATTTTAAAAAATTTAAAATATAATATTAAAATAATAATTTTGTAGTAAACAATATCCTACTACATTGAGTTATAAATTATTTATTAAAACAATCAGCGAGTTACTTAGCTTAAAAATCATTTACTACAACAAGGATATTCAGTGCAGAAATGATCGCTCACTAAGTTATGAGGATTTTAATTTAAATTTATTCACTCTCTTTTGGCATCACATAAGTACCTGCACCTGCTGCGCTCTCATTAAAAAACCAAATACCTGTCGGATATTCAGGTAACTCAATTAAATACATTATTCCCTCATTAAAAGGCTCTATTAAGCGAATAATACCTTCCCGCATCTGGTCACCATCTGTTTTTACTAAAACGCTATCATTGATCTTCATAAGCTATACCACAAATTTTACGACAAAAATAAAGAAGCCTGCCGCTTGCGCGACAGGCTTCAAGAAATCCATTTATTTAACTAATCTTAAAGAGCAGTTACATTCGCTGCAGCTGGGCCTTTCGAACCATCTTCAATGGTAAATTCTACATTTTGCCCTTCAGCCAGAGTTTTGAATCCATTTCCTTGAATGGCAGAGAAGTGAACGAATACATCTTTGCTACCATCAGATGGAGTGATGAAACCAAAGCCTTTAGATTCGTTAAACCACTTCACTTGACCCTTCATTTTGTCAGACATGTGCCTTTTCCTATATAACAAATAAACATTGCCGTTTTCGGCAGGTATACAAAAGCCTACATCACTATTTAATTCATGGAAGCACTCAGCAAGAAACGGTCGAAAGGCTATCAAGGATAACGCTACTCATAACACATTAACTTAAATGTCGTAAATAAAATAGATCTGTTTATTAGGCTTCCTCCCATTAACGCACGAGTAGTTAATAATATCAATAGTTTTATGCTTTTGTTTAAGAAAAAAATCGAATTTTTTCAAGAATATTCTTCGTTAACCCAGTAAATTAATAAAAAAATCAAAATGATCTAAATAAATTCATAAATATAAATTTTTTTTCTGTTTGGGACAATTCCTAATCAATAAAGATTTTGCTTAAATAAAGAGAAAAACGGTAATGTCGATAACTCAAGCAATTTTATATGCTAGTCTCAAAGCTTAGATTCATCTATAAATCTAATCAATTAAGGTAAATATCATGGATATGATAAAAGTAATCCTGAATGAAAATCTCTGCCAAATAAACAAACAGCAAAACCGTAATAATAGACCTTATTTAAATTGGCAGTTCATTACTACTCATCCCTACCTTTGTATAGGAATGATCATCGCTTACTTGCTAACAGCAATTCTAATCTATTACACACCCTACTTTGGGTTATATTGGACAATCGGCTTCACACTATTTTTCCTGCTATTGGCCGCAGTATTGCTGTTTGATATCAAACCAACATACCGTTTTAAAGATATTGGAATACTGGATTTACGGGTATGTTACAATGGTGAATGGTTTGTTACTGAAGAAGTATCAGATGTAGCTATAAAAAAAATACTTGCTGAACCAACTATCAATGATGCCATCAAAACCGAACTAAAACGGCTTATCAAACAAAAAAACAAAATAACATTTTATGATGTATATCTACTTGCATACTCGCCTAATTCAATAAAAAAACACGCATAAATCATTAGAAATCATATAATATTCAGATAAATAGCTTATTTTTAACTCAATGTGATTAAAGTACAAACAAACAGTAAAAATATTATATTTTTAACATTGACAGTGGTCTAGGACATCGTTAGTATGCTGCCAGCTTTTTAGCTCACTCAATTCCTCCATAGTTCAGTCGGTAGAACGGCGGACTGTTAATCCGTATGTCACTGGTTCGAGCCCAGTTGGAGGAGCCAAATACTAAAAGCCCGCAATCATGCGGGCTTTTAGTATTTGCTTAAAATGTCCATCAATTATGCCATAACAAAATTTGCTTTTTAGTCCATTTCTTTTAGCCAATGCAAAATAAGCCTCTCGATTTGGTCAATTTTTAAAAATTTTACAATAGAAAATTGTTTTTTTTAATTCAGCAATCCTCTTTCTTGATTACCTTATAACCAAACAGTGATTATTTTCATTTTTACACTTTACAACTAAGATAAGCCTCGCTATTATTCGGCTCGTTGTGAAGCACGCGACCCATTCCTCCATAGTTCAGTTGGTAGAACGGCGGACTGTTAATCCGTATGTCACTGGTTCGAGCCCAGTTGGAGGAGCCAAATTTCAGTAAACCTGCCCAACTGGCAGGTTTTTTGTTTTCAATAGCAAATTAAATATATTAAAAATCAAGCTACATGCCTTACCACCAAGTAACCTCTCGCTAGCCAGCAAGTTACCATATAGAAAGTTTTAAATAACTCCTTTTGGTCTTTGACAAATTAACTTTCTGTCGATAACATTCACTGCACATCAAATGTTATTCCTCCATAGTTCAGTTGGTAGAACGGCGGGCTGTTAATCCGTATGTCACTGGTTCGAGTCCAGTTGGAGGAGCCAACCCCTTTCAACTTATACTTTTGTTATCACTTTTATAACTTATTCGTTTGATGCCAGATTAATCTGCTTTTTAGTATAGCTATTTTATTTTTTTCACTTTATCATCCCTATCTAACATGCTCACAACTCATCTTTTTCATTATCTACTTTTAAGATGGAGTCAATTTCATGACCCAAATCACGACTACTATTAAAATTCGCCGCCCAGACGACTGGCATGTTCATTTTAGAGATGATGATATATTAAAACTTGTTGTGCCTTATACTAGCCGATTTTTTGGCCGAGCAATTGTTATGCCAAACTTGGTACCGCCAATTACTGATATTAATCAAGCAAAATCTTATCGTGAAAGGATCTTGCATGCGACTCCTGAAGAACATCCATTTACACCATTAATGACCTGCTACCTAACGGATACCACTGACGCCAAAATAGTTGAAGAAGGCTTTAAGCAAAGAGTATTTACTGCCTGTAAACTTTATCCTGCCAACGCAACAACTAACTCTAACTATGGGATATCAAAGATAGAAAATATTTATTCCGTTTTTGCCATAATGGAAAAAATAGGTATACCACTCTTAGTACACGGTGAAGTTACAAGCAGTGACATTGATATTTTTGATCGTGAAGCCTATTTTATTGAGCAAACGTTAGAGCCTATTAGAAAAGATTTTCCTAGCCTAAAAATTGTGTTTGAACACATTACCACTAAAGAGGCCGTTCAATATGTACTTGCTGGTAATGACAACCTGGCTGCTACCATTACACCACAACATTTAATGTTTAATAGAAATCATATGTTAGTTGGTGGCATCAAGCCTCATTTATATTGTTTACCTGTTCTGAAGCGCGACATCCATCAAAAAGCATTACGAGAAGCAATAACAACGAGTTGTCAGCGCTTTTTCCTTGGCACTGATACCGCACCCCATACCCAAAATAGAAAAGAGTCTGCCTGTGGCTGTGCTGGTGTTTTTAATGCGCCTACTGCCCTTGCAGCTTATGCTACCGTTTTTGATGAAATGAATGCGTTGGAAAATTTTGAAGCATTTTGTTCATTAAACGGTGCTAAATTTTATGGCTTACCCATTAATGAAGGGTTTATTGAACTTAAACGTAAAACAGTTATTATTGCTGACAAAATTTCCCAAGGTGAAAATCATTTAATTCCTTTTTTAGCAAATGAAAACGCTAATTGGGAAATCAATGTTCTATAATTCTCTACGATAAAGTTGCCATAGCCGTGGTCGATTATTAGTCTCACAACCACGGTTTTCTTTCATCCTAAGATTTGTACTTAAAAAATCATTATTTCATTTAAAATAACATTGTTATATAAGTTTATTTTGCGAACAATATATTATTTATGATCAATAACACTTCAGGCATTGGTTAATCTTTTTAGTCATAAAATTTATAAAAAATAAACAATAAAACCAATAACAATCCAGAAAGATAATGGATATACTTTCTGAAAAGCGTTATTAATAAAACTAAATTATATAAATAAACTAAATCAATTCATAAAGAATATTAAGCTAATATGGGTATTCAATTAAATACTTACTATGATATTTTAATTATATAACAGTAAGATATTTACAAATTTTTATCGCTATTTTTTATTGCACTTATGGTAAGTAGTCCATAAGAAATTTATTGTTTATCTATTATTTAGACAAGGATGTTTTGTAATGAAAGTTTTAATTATTGACGAGTGTTATTATACAAGATTAGGCATCAGTGAATATTTATCAAAAATCAATAAACTTCAGTTTATTAGTCAAGATAGTATTAAGTCTGCCATAAATCATATTAATAATTTTTCTCCTGATGTTGTTTTAGCCAATTTAACCCATTATTGTCACCATGCTGAGTATTGTAATCAACTACAAGCATTTATTGAAAAACTACACAATGTGCGTTTCTATATTTATCTCGACTCTCCTTACCCCTTTACAAATCGACCCATTTTACTAAAAAACCAATGTTTTATTATGTCGAAAAAAATATTAAATTACGTATTAGAACGCTTAATAGAAACTAATAGTATATTAAAAAATATCACTTATTTATCAAATGACAATGCATCAATTTTTAGTTATCAAGAGCAAAAAATTATCAAAAATTGGATGAATGCAGTACCTAATCATGTTATTGCTAGAAAACTTGGGATTAGTAATAGTACGGTTTATTCCCATAAAAGGCACATTACTAAAAAAATTTTTGTTAATAATCGAATTGAGTTTTTTTTTGTTTATAATATTTTTAAATATATTTATTCAAATGATTAAAATATTTCCTATTTATAGAAAGTAACTTAATTATATTATAAATAATATAATTAATTTTATTCTCAATTTATAGCAATTTTCCTGCTTTCCATTTCTTTAAAATGAGTACGACCCATCATTCTCGTGCTCACTATCCTTTTATTTCATTTACACTTGATATGCCTGATAAAATACCTCGATATACCTTCTTCAATAAATGATCACCAACTATTGACAACAAAGATCATATAAAATAGCAGTACTTCAGCTCCACCAGTGAAAACTGTATAACAAACCCCAAGTTAAGCAAGCCATGAATAAGAACTAAATGGTGATTAAATATCCAGTTAAAGTTTTAGCTTTGCTAAAAAAGTGTCACAATAGATAATACTAATATTAATACTAACTAAACAGAACGCAGATGATAAAAGTATCTCCTTTTAAAATTTCATATTTACATCCCCAATATTGGTTAACATGGCTAGGAATTGGGCTGCTTTATTTACTGGTTTTACTACCTTATCCTGTAATCTATTGGCTGGGAACTCGACTTGGACGCTTATCAAAATACTTTCTAAAAAAACGCCTACTGATTGCAAAACGTAATTTGGAACTCTGCTTTCCTACCATGAGTGCACAGCAACGCCAACAAATAATCAATAAAAATTTTGAATCAGTGGGTATGGGAATATTTGAAACGGGTATGGCTTGGTTCTGGTCTGATAAACGAGTAAAACGCTGGTTTACAATTAAGGGTCAGCATAATATTGAAAAAGTTCAGTTGGCAGGGCAAGGGATCATCGTAATAGGAATTCATTTTCTAACACTCGAATTAGGCGCGCGTATCTTTGGTATATTAAATCCTGGTATTGGTGTTTATCGCCCAAACGACAATCCAGTGATGGATTGGTTGCAAACCCAGGGACGGTTGCGCTCTAATAAATTCATGCTTGATCGCAAAGATATAAAAGGCATGATACGTAACCTTAAACAAGGAGAAATTTTATGGTATGCGCCAGATCACGATTATGGCCCCAAAAAAAGTGTTTTTGTGCCTTTTTTTGCAGTTAAACATACCGCTACCACCATAGGCACCCATATTCTGGCAAAGCTTGCTGATCCAGCCATGATACCTTTTACTCCCAAACGGTTAGCTAACGCTAAAGGTTATGAATTACTCATTCAACCAGCAATAACCCATTTCCCACAACAGGATGAAATTACTACTGCAACTTTTATGAATAAACTGATTGAGGAAGAGATTATGCAAGCACCTGAGCAATACATGTGGTTACATCGTCGATTCAAAACCAGGCCTGCAGGCATGCCATCACTTTATGGTGATCTTGATAATATACATGATTAACTACTGGCAGTGACTGTATCGTCAAAACCAGTCACTAAACTTAACTAGGCGATCTTTTTCACTAATTAGCTATTATTAAATAAACTATCGATTAAATGCTAAAGAATCACGCAAATATGTGATGAAATGATAGCTTTATTAATTTTTTTACTTCAAGTTAAACTTATTAACCACAATACCATAACAATCAGAAAATAACAGACTATCTTATTGTTTTACATGATTTTTATATTTAACAATAATTAAATTTAAAAAATAATAGTAACTATTTTTTCTGTTTTTAGTCCGTCGAAGGTAGGGAAAATAATATTTTTGTCGACTTTTTGATGAAAAATGGTTTAAATAAAAGTAATTATAGTTTTCTAATAATATGATAGAAAAATAATATTGCACGATATTAGATTAGCAACGATATTTGAACTGAAAAAGATAATATTTATAACCGAAAACTAATATTTTTTAACTTTTATAATTTCACTGGTAGAGTTATTGATGGGGAATATTTAGATGCAACGCACTGTAACAAAAACTAAAACTTTCTTTGGTCATCCCTATCCACTGAGTTCTCTCTTCTTAACTGAGATGTGGGAGCGTTTTTCATTTTACGGCGTGCGGCCACTGCTGATCCTCTTTATGAGCGCAACCTTATTGCAAGGAGGAATGGGATTAACAATCGAGCAAGCATCAGCTATCGTGGGTATTTTTGCAGGTGGCGTTTATATTACTTCACTCCCTGGAGGATGGTTAGCTGATAACTGGTTGGGACAACGTAAAGCGGTTTGGTATGGATCACTGATTATTGCATTAGGCCATCTTTCTATCGCGTTGTCTGCCATCTGGGGTAATAGTCTATTTTTTATCGGATTATTATTCATTGTATTGGGAACTGGTTTATTTAAAACCTGTATTACTGTTATGGTTGGTACTCTGTATAGAAAAGATGATACTCGGCGTGATGGCGGATTTTCACTGTTCTATATGGGAATTAACATGGGCTCATTTATTGCACCGTTAATTATTGGCCCACTTTATGAAAAATATGGCTGGCATATCGGCTTTGGCCTGGGTGGAATTGGTATGCTGATTGCACTCCTTATCTTCCGATTTTATGCTGTCCCACAAATGCGTCGCTATAGTAAAGAAACAGGCATTGCTGCTAGTTGGGAGCAACCAACAGTAAAGCGTAAAAACGTCGGTAAATGGATCACATTAGCAATGGTATTGTTAGCTGCTATCGTGATACTTATTGCAACAGATATTGTGCCATTTAATGCCACCCTTGTGGCCAAAAGTTTTGCTTATATCATTGCCACTTTTGTTAGCCTCTATTTTATTTACATGTTTTTCTTGACGGGTTTAAATCAAAATGAACGGATGCGTTTGTTAGTCTGCCTTATCTTACTTATTTCAGCGACATTTTTCTGGTCAGCCTTTGAGCAAAAACCGACCTCATTTAACATTTTCGCTCGTGATTATACTGATCGCTATCTTACTAATGGCTTTGAAATTCCAACCATATGGTTTCAAGCAATTAATGCGCTGTTCATCATCATTCTTGCTCCGCTATTCAGTTGGCTATGGCCAACGATGGCTAAGCGCAATATAAATCTGACAAGTACCACAAAATTTGTTATTGGCATCTTATTTGCTGCCGCTGGCTTTGCCATTATGATGGTAGCCGCAAATATAGTTATTACGCATAATATCATTGTTTCTCCCGTTTGGTTGATCAGCAGTATGCTACTATTAACTTTAGGTGAATTATGCTTAAGTCCAATTGGACTAGCAACAATGACACTATTGGCACCTAAAAAAATGCGCGGACAAGTCATGGGTCTTTGGTTTTGTGCCAGTGCGTTAGGTAATCTGGTTGCAGGAATTATGGCCGGAAATATCAATAAAGAACAATTACAGTCTATGCCAAGCCTCTTTTCCCAGGTTGCTATTGCATTAATAATTTGCGCTGCGGTGTTGGCAATCTTAATTATTCCGATCAGGAAAATGCTGCAGAACGCTAATCAACAAACAAGTTAGGCCAAATAATTAATTTCTTCCCCTTAGTAAAAATTAAGGGGATCTATTAGTAAAATATTGTTACAAAAGTTCACTTCTCAATATAGTGCTATTAATATCGAACAAGAAGCAAAATTTAACCAATTTTTCATCATCAAAATAATAAGCTAATCATTAGCATGGCCAACAATAGCAGGTTATATTACAGTATAAATGAGCCCCAAGCGGCTCATCTAACATAACAAAACAGCTATCAACATTTTGATAAATCGTATTTATTGATGCTCACGCTATTACAAGTTTAAAAGGCAATCACGATGACAATTGAATATGCAGTGATTAGTGGTGGATGTTTTTGGTGTACCGAAGCAATATTTAAAGAAGTAATTGGTGTAAAATCGGTAGAAAGCGGTTATAGCGGTGGAACGGTCGAAAACCCTACTTACGAACAGGTTTGTTCCGGTAAAACAGGGCATGCAGAAGCTATTCGCATCGCTTTTGATCCACAACAAGTAAGCTATGATGAATTGCTAGCTATCCATTTCGCTACCCATGATCCAACACAGTTAAACCGACAAGGTAATGATATTGGTAGCCAATATCGTTCCGCTATTTTTTTCACCTCTGAGCAACAAAGGCAGGCTGCCGAAATGGCGGTAATCGATGCTCAAAAAAACCATACTGCACCAATAGTAACAACACTGGAGCTATTTAAAAAATGGTATCCGGCAGAAAAATATCATCAAAATTACTGGCAGAATGAAGGTCAACAGAACAGTTATTGTTTAGCCATAATCCCAGCCAAATTACAAAAACTACGCTCTCTGTTTGCCAAGCAGAGTCGATGACCATCATAAACAAACAGTCAACTTTTTACAAAAGAAATAATTAATTTAGCGTAAGAGACTTTGCTGCTATTTTTTAGCAACATTGACTCACTTTTTATAAACGCTTATTCATTTATTCGCTATTTATTATTAGATAAGAAAAATCACTAACATTGGCTAATTATTATTTTTTATCTTTTAAAAAAACCATTTTATGGTCTGCTATCTTAGTTTTACCCCCTTAAGCGATCATGCAGTTTTTTTAAATCACCTCTAGTTTTAACCTCCTTTTTTATAACATAATAGTTAATCTCATTATTCTTCATTTTATCAATTAGATCATCTAAATTTTTATCAACAATTTGCGTTTTAGGAGAATCATTGACCTCTTTTAAAAGTCTACTTATCGACATTCTTACTACATCCCTGCCATTATCTCTATTACTACGCCCATTATGCGCCAAGTCATAATCATCTGGCTGATAGTTACTAGCAGCACTATTTTTTACCCCAATAAACTTATCAGGTAATGCTGAAGTATGGCTAATATCACTCGCTGTTGTATTTATAGAACTGTCACTTAATAATCGTGTATAACCATGTTTAGAACCAATACCGAAATTATTCATATACTTCACCTAATAGAAATTAATTATTAATAAATATAATGAAAGCGAAAAATCTATCCTACTTCGTTTTAGGCTAAAACAAAAATTCGCTTAATAAAATATTTAGTCTATTTAAGCTAGCTTGATTTTTTAATAACACAGAAGCTCTTGGCTAAATTAAGAATAAAGGTTCCGCCGAATTAAAAAGATACCAGATAAGAGCAATAAGCAATAGCGGCTTACTATAAATTGATATTAGTTGCTTTGAACAAATTGAAGCAACTTTAAAGGGACAGAACCAAACAAAAATTATTTTTTAAGTGATATTTTATTGACGAATCGTAAACTTACAATTCTCTGGCGCGGTTTTTTCACATACTTTATAAATAAGTCCAAAAGGTCCAGCTTCTTCTTTCCATAAATTACCTACAGTTTGGATAGTAAAATCTTTTTCATTCTTTGGTGTTAAACGCATATCAAGGGTTTTATCAACACCAACACGATAAGTACAATACTAAAATTTTATAGGAGCCGACTGACTTTCCGTAATTGCAAGCCCCATTTCAAAAGATTGTACCGTAGTTTTTTCATCAATAATGCCTTGCAGCACGCCAAGCCACTCTCCATTTACTCCATTTGCGCGGAAAACACCATTACTACTTTCAATTTTATTTAATGCCGGACAATTTTCAGTGGCTTGAGATGTCAAAGAGAAGCCAATCAATGATGTTGCTATCGTGAGAGTTACTAATTTTTTCATGTCAAACGCTCCTTATTTATACATTTGTACAAACTACCATTTATATATTTACGTAGATCATGATTTGTATATTTACATAAATTATTATTTATATACTCATACAAGGTATTATTTGTATAACAAAAAATACATTAACACAAGATTATACTAAGTAAGAAATGACCTAATTAATTTACATTTACAACTGTTTTATAAAATATTCTATGGCATTAAAATAATTTAATGTTATTAAATTATTTATAACCGCTATTTTGTTAATAAAATAGTTATCTGTATTATTTTTCATTCTTTTTAACGTATAGATTATCGCGTCAAATAATATTATTTTTTTATGCCAATCTCTTACTGATTCTCTTAAGCGAATAAATCTAAAAACAAATGCTGCCAGCAGTCACAGCAAGAGTTGATTATTCAATTATTCATTGTTGAGGATTATACTTAACGCTAAAATTAGCTAGTAAAAAATAAAAGTTGAGGGATATCTGGTTAAAATACCTATTAAAGTAATAATAAAGCAATATTATCTTAGGTTAAGATAAATACTAATAATCAAATAATAAACTTTATAGTTAGCTAGAAAGAAAATAAAAAATTGCATTTTATAAAAAATAACGAGCAAAATATTTACTTTCTTGATGAACATTAATAAAGGCAGCGTTAATCGCGCCACCCTTCAATCCTACCTAATTAACAAAATTTCATCTTCTAATGCATGCTGCATGTTCTTTTCAAAGTCATTCCAATTACATAGACCATTCCCATCAATAGGGCAATTTTTTAGTGATAAAGTTACCTGTTTTAGAGGGTTATTCAATGTCAAGGCCGTACCATAACGCAATTGATTTACTGACGGATAAATATATTCAATTTTTAGATAGTCTTTATTAGTTTTCTTATTATGCCAACGCTGAAACACTAATTTTCCACCAATTGGCGTTTTTTCATATTGTTCAGGTAATTGATAAGGAGCGAAATCAAGAGCAGACATTACTGACGCGATATTTGAATCATGACCAAACATAATAAGCAATTTTGAGCCTTCAATTTTGCGCCGTTGAACAAAATGCAAGTCAATATATTTTAATAGAGGTTTAGCTATATTTTTAGCAACTATTTTAGTTGTAAATGCAACTGCATGATAGCCATTTTTAATTTTATTAAGTGTTTTCCATTGCTGTGGTGTATTAATTGTTCCCCACGCAACGTCTTTGTTAGCAAATCCTTCGTAATACTGAAGATCAAATACATCTACAGCATTGCTCGCTAATCCTAATGGGCCAAACACTAAGGGCTCTTTACCTGTACTAATAATCATCTTATTTGGGTAGCTAACCAGATCGCATAACTTATCTCTTTTACATAGCGTTGAATTCTTAAAATCCAAAATCGTTGAAACTTGTTTATAAGCTTCAGCTAAATCCAAATGTGCTAATTTTTCTTTCATAGCGCTTATGGCTTGCCGCTTAAATTCTATACTATTATCAGTGATAACTGGAGCAAAAATAGGATCGAACTCTCCTTCAGCCATATCAGCACGATAAAATGCTTTAACTATGCAATCAGGAAAAGCGCCGGAAATAAAAGATTGAGCTGAAGCAATAGTGCGTTGTTGGTTGTTTGCATAAACATAGACATTATTTGCATCTGAACATTCATCTTGACGCAATAGACCCATTCTTTCAAACCAAGACCTAAAGTAGCTACCTATATAAATCTCTAATTGGTGGCCTTTATTCGTAAGATCTCCATTGTTTGTATGCCAAATAGGCCAAGGTTTACTCGTTGCACGCTTTAATATATCTGCATATATGATAGGTGCTCTCAAATTATGCCTACTTAAAATTAAAACCTGTGTTAATTCATAATCTTGAAATTTTTCTACAGAATAAGTTACTGAGGGTGTTAAAATAAAAAGAAGGCATAACGTTAATATTTTTTTCATCTTTTTAACGCTCCTTTAAAGTTAATAATAATTCATTTTATTAATAAGATTTTATTTAAATGGAGTCAATTAAAAAATTTTATTTACAAAAAACACAGACACCTGTTGTTTTGATGAATATTTGTTAATTTATACATTAATTACATGAAATACAAGGGTATTTGGCACTACATATTTAGTAATGGATTTTTCTTATATTATTAATAAGAAATTTATTAGCGCCACATAATATTTATTTAACATTCTGTAACATTTCACATACCTTTAGCAAATAGATATTGTCGCAATAATAAGAATAATATACTAATTAAGGTAATATATTAGTGAAAAAAACTAAACCGATTATTTAACCACAGGCGAGGAATTATAAAAAAATCCCATATAATAATTATTGTTATTTAAGATAGGCATTTGCTATTATTAAATTTAACTTGGCATTACTACAAAAAAAAAGCCAGCATCGCCAAAATGACTGGCTCTAAACACACAAGGAAAATAATGTTTTTTATAAAATTACTTGTCTACTCTAATAAATAAGAGTAAAAATATCAGCATTTTAAAATAGTGTTTATTTCAACCAACTTATAGGCATATAAATTCTTTATCAATAGATAAAAGATTAGCGACTAAAATATAAGCAATAAAAAATATTACAAATAAACGTATTAAAATGATAAAATATTGAGTTCTAACTTAAATGAAAATTAATTAGTAAATCTCAATATTAACTCGGTTTTATTGAGTTGAATAACTTACATTCTCTATGAATAATAGATACCCTTCTCAAATCAACAAATCTTACGATAAAATTTTCTAATTAAATTCTCAAGTTGCTATTTTAGCAAGTAATAAATGACTAATTATTTTTTATACCTATGTACTATTTATTATTAATTTTTTACTAAAAAACGCTCATTTTGATCAATATCTAAAATATAATAAAATTAACAATCCCTAAAGTGTTGGCGCCAATAATGTCATAAAGAATAATAATGGTTAAAACTAAAGCAACTAATTATTGTTTAACCACTTTGATAAAAAATTATTTTATAGAATATCTATCCGTAACTTCTCTAATTATAGTAAGCATAAAGATACCAATAATCAGAAAAATCATAGCTCACAAAAACTAACGATTTAACACTAGTAACAATGTAGATAGCATTTTGTTTAAACGTGTTAGTAATACATTTTTCATTGCCCTCAAGTTCAGTAAAATTTAATACACCAAGTGATAGATATTAAAAGAAAATATAAATCTTAGTTAATGTTATCATTATAAATTAAACCAAAACAAAATTTATAGAATAAATCATACCTAAAATAGTCACATAAAAAAAATTGATATAAACGATCAATACTTGCATATATGATAGACTTAAGCTATTGTAATACAATTATCGATCGTTTATATCAATAATTTCCGCAATATTTATATTTAAATAAAAATTTCTATGATAATATTTTCCGTTTTAATATTAATACTTCTATTTTACAACTCTATAACCATAAAAATATCACAACTTACTTTAAAAGAGTAAGTGTTTTTTAATCAATAGAATGCCAAAAAAATAAGTAAATTTGGAGTTTAGAATATCGTTTAACATAATAGTAAAAAGCCATTTTTAATTATAAAAAAATAAATACAACCTATTAGCTACTTTTGCCGATTTTTAATTTCCAAATAATTTTTCTGTGTACTGCTGACATACATTGCTTCGTTGCCCTTTCCCATTAAAATATCTATCAACGTAGCATTTTTTATCCTTTATGTCGCAAAATACCCCATTATCAAATGTAAAGGCCGTTTTATCAAATAAACCTTGAGACAATAAGCGATTAGCTTGTTTTTTACCTAAATATTTTTCGGTTAAACTGACTGACACTCCTACAATACTATCAACACATATATATCTATCACATAGTACATTAGGTTGTGGTGAAATAAGCAATTTCGATGAGATAGCCAAACTAAAAGCTGAAAAGAAAAATAAAACGACGCTTAATAACAATAATATAAATTTATTCATAAAAATATTCATTATTTAACCCTTAACTAAAAAATAAATAAAGTATCCAATCCAAAACTTATCAAGCAATACTATAATCTCTATTTTACATTTTGCCGTATAAAATAAAAATAGACATTTTAAGCAACATAATAATTATTTAACATTAATAAAAAAATGTTATTGTAATTAACCTATTGAGTTTATGTAATTAAATTAGGTGTTAAGTATTAAATATCCTATGATAATAAAAGTAATGATTTAATTTTTTGTATAGCTATCGCATAAAATTTTTCAACAATTTTATATCAACTATCAATTGATTACATGATAATTATATTATAATTGTTATTCAATTATAATACTTGTCAAAATTTAGCAATATAGGCATCCATTATGCCCCAAAACAGTGTTAACATCATCATATCGCAATCTTTTACCTCTGCTATTTTTATGATCGTAAACAGATGACCATAAAATGTAGAAATGATCCTATAAAATTAAAATTGCAAAATAAGAGGAAAAATTACTATAAAAAAATACTACAATTAGTTAAAGTAAGCATGGTTAACACATTTTAATTAAATACTTCAATACAACAAAATTATAACATTAGAGACATAACTGTTTTATTGCAGATTACTAACTTATAGCGCTAAAGTTTTTGGCAAAATAACATAAAAATTAGAATATTATGTCATTTATTTTGTTAATCGAACAGCAAGTCAATTAACAAGCGGGCTAACTATCAGGGTATATTATGAATACATCCATTATCTATACCGAATCTTCGATGAATTTTGGTGGCCAAAAAGCTCAAGCTTTACTACAAATGAAAGGCTTAATACATCGAGGCTTTAACGTAACTTTAGCTTGCCATATCGACAGTCAAATTGCCCATGAAGCAAAAAAAAAATAACATTCCAATCCATCATGTTTCATTTACTAATAGTGCTCATCCCTCGTCAATCATACGCCTACGCAAACTACTTCGCCAACAGCAAACAATTTTAGCCGTTTGCCACAGTGGCCATGATGCGAATAATCTTGCCATCGCTGTAAAAACACTAGCGAAGAAACAACGACCATGTGTACTGAGACAAAAGACCTATCTGTCAGGTAAAATAAAAGCCTTCAGTATGAATTATTTATTCGATTATGTTATTGTCCCTAGCGAACCAATGCGGGAAACATTAATACAAAGTGGTTGTTTGTCACAAAAGGTTAAGGTTGTTCATCCTGGATTTGATTTTTCTAAAATGGTTGCGGAAAATCATACCCCTGTCGCTGATGATATTTTAACTTGGATAAATGAAGGAACAGCCCCAATCATAATTCAAGTTGGTATGCTAAGAGAAGAAAAAGGACATGATATTATTTTAGCCGCACTCGCCCAATTAAAGCGACAAGACCGTTTATTTCGTTATTCAATTATTGGCGATGGCGCTTGTAAGGCTAAATTACAGAAAGAAATTATCGACTATGATTTAGAATCTGAAACACTTCTCGCCGGTATTGTTTTTCCTTCTTCCTCCATATATTCCTACGCATCTTTAACTGTAATTCCTTCTACTAAAGAAGCATTTGGTATGGTAGCAGTTGAATCACTTTTTTTCGCTGTACCGGTCTTTGCTAGTAATGTGGGTGGGCTACCTGATATTATCCAAGATAAAAGTAATGGACTGTTATTGCCACCATCTGATATCAACAATTGGGTAGCCGCTATTGATGATTTTACAGCAACCTAAAAAATATCAAGAGATGGCTCAACGCGGACAACTTCAAGTAACCAAGAAATTTTCAATTGAATCATGCTTATTTCGTTTATTACAAATTGGCAAAGTGTCGGATATTAATTCAAACAATAAAACCAATCAGGAATGATAAATAACTAACTAAAGTCAGGTGTTGATAGATGAAAAAAAATCTGTTGCTGATAGATAATTTAACAAATGATGCTAATAATTAACTATATTTGTCTTCTAATCACACAAATAATTGGTGTTCACTCTTTTTCTCTAACTATTTGATTGATTAATAAAATCAACATTCGCACAACATATTAAATACTTGCCATTATGCTAATAATTGAGTAAAAATAGTTTATTACCTATTAATCTATGATTTTATTAATATAATGAATGCAACAACTATTCCTATTCTTATGTACCATCATGTTAGCCCGTCTCCCGGGTTAGTTACTTTATCGCCAAAAACCTTCACCCAACAGATGACATGGTTAGCTAATAGCGGCTGGAAAACCCTTTCGACAAAAGAATTAGAGCAATTTTATCAGGGTAAAGCTTTTCCACGCAAGAGTGTCGTGATCACTTTTGATGATGGTTATTTAGATAATTGGGTTTACGCTTTTCCTGTGTTAGAACAACTGCAGCTTAAAGCCAGTATCTTTCTTATTACAAAAGATATTGGCAATGGTCAGGTTAGAAAACTATCTAATATTAAATATTCACACCGTGAATGTGAAGCAAAGATACGTAACGGTCAAGCCGATGATGTTATGCTGCGATGGTCAGAAGTTGAGCGCATGCAAGCTAGTGGATTAATCGAATTCCATAACCACACTCATTCACATTTACGTTGGGATCAATTGGAAACTAATATTGAAAGACGCCATGCAGCATTAATTGCAGATATTGAACAATGCCGTAATATGCTTATCCAACAACTTGGTTATTGCAGTCAGCATTTATGTTGGCCACAAGGATTTTATAATCGAGACTACGCAAAAATTGCCAAAGAGCTGGGATTTAATTATCTCTATACGACTGAACGTCGTATGAATAAAGCTTGCCAACCAGAACCTTGGCGATTAGGACGAATTAGCACCAAAGAAAGAGAAGATACTCGGTGGCTAAAACGTCGTCTTTTCTATTACTCTACACCAATTCTCTCTTCACTTTATGCTTTACATAAAGGACCTAGATATACTTAATGCAATAAGCGCTATTTACTTTAAACAAAGAGCCAGTTAGTAAATAAATTTATTGTTTGCCATTTTGCCAAATAATTTTTATTTGCGAGTACGGCTTTCTAGTTGAATGGTTAAGCTTTCAATGCGCTCGGCCATTTCTTTCGTTAATTTGGTTAACTCTGTATTTTGTTGAAGTAATACAAATAATTGCTCAGCGTTATATTCGGCAATAGCTTGCCTTTGCGCCGTTGCTTCAGCTAAATCTTCTCTATGTTGAGCATCAGCTATCGCATGTGCTTGATCACGTTCAGATTGCCGAGTTTGTGCAAGTAATATTAACGGCGCCGCATAGGCTGCTTGCAGACTAAAAGTTAAATTCAGTAAAATAAACGGATAGGGATCAAATTTAGTGATCCCTGTTATATTAAGATAGATCCATACAGCCACAACAACAGTTTGCCCAATTAAAAAACCAGGGGTGCCAAAAAAGCGCGCAAATGCTTCTGCCTTAAGAGCAAACCATTCATCACCAAATGTATGATTATGGCCTTTAAGCGGCTGATAAAAGCGAATTTTTTATGTTCCGACATAAGCACCAACTCCCCTATGATAAAAACCATTCTAATTATCTATTTGCAAATCTAGTTTAAAACTAAAAACAATAAAATTAGCAAATACAATATAAATAAAAAGTATAAACCAATTTTCTGTCATTGCTGAAAACAATGCTAACCCCGCTGATTATTATTTTATTAAAGTAATTTTGTTTATTATCAATTTTTTTAAATACTTTTATCATTATTTCATAAACTTTAATTTAATAATTTCTCTCTCAGAAATGCTATTCACAATTAACATTACATTACCTGATATAAAAGAAATAAAGTTACGAACGTTAATTAAATAAAAAAACATAAAAATTGATATAAAAAAATAAATTTATTAAAAATATAATCTCATTATATTGTTAATTTTTAGTAACTACGTAAAAATAAAATATAATTTTTTAATTTATATGTTAAATTACAAAGAATAATATTAGTTATAACATAACTTTTTTTAATAAAAATTAATTCGTTAGATAACAAATAAACGAATATCATTCATTTTGTATATACATAGAGTGAAAGTACTTAATTTTTTTACAAAATAATGGAGCAATTTATATGAATCAACAAAATGATATCTGTCTAAATACCGCAGAATGGATCAAAGATGCTGCCTATCAAAATGGTATGCGAGTAAAATGGAATAATGCTATTTGGCAAGCAAAATGGTGGATCAAAGGCACTGAACCAGGATATCCTGAACCAGGCAGCGGTGAATTACCTTGGGAAAAAATAAAAAATTGTGATGCTGATTTATGTTATACAGCCACACCGTGGCTAAAAGAGGCAGCTTACCAGATCGGAGCTCAAGTCAAATGGAATAAAGCTGTTTGGGAAGCAAAATGGTGGAGTAAAGGCACTGAACCAGGCTTCCCAGAGCCAGATAGTGGCGAATTCCCGTGGAGAAAAATAAAAGATTGTTAAAAAAGCATTGTAAAATAAATCACAGTAATCTTCTGTTTTTTATTGGCTAAAATAGACTATTTTTAATCTGATCTAACAGATGTCAAATTATTACAAAACAGCTGTTAGATCAAAGGTAATTTATATTCTTACTATATTAACTTTACTATTTCAAATAACTAACTTGCATTATAATTAAAAATAGTATTTCATAAATTAATGATTGAAAAATTATTCTAATAACAAATAAAATAACTTTTTTATTTAGGCAACTTTGGCCATTTGATATTAGGCGCAATTGATATATCTATACGACTTAATAGCACGCGATAGGTTTTCCACTCCATCAATTTTTTATATTCTTCATCAGTTGCTATATTCAAATCAATGGCATCCTGTAAGGGAGCTATGATCCCCGCTGCATTTTGCATTAATTCAATTTTTGTATTTTCTGCATCTTTAATTAATTCATTTTTAGATTTAGGTGGAATATCAATCCAAATAGGTGCGCCATTTTGATCTGCACCTAACATTTTTCCATCAGGCGGCGCACAAAGTGCATACTCTTTATATATATTAAAAGGAATTTTAGTCGCTTCATCATCCCAAGTCCCAGCACTAATGTAACTATCTTTCAAAGATTCAGATAACCAACATAATTTTGTTGCACTAAAGTAATAAACATTATCTTCTTTCATTGTTACCATCCTATTGCAATCCATCTCATATCAACTAGTGGAGAAGCATTACTGCCATTAGTTACCTTGGTTTGGCGCATGGTAAAGCCACTATTATTGGCATCTAATATATTAGGCGTATACAATTCAGTTAGATTTGAATTAGAGTTGAAATTAGCGACCCCCATACTGGCCAAAGCATTAGGAAAAGTAATAGGAAAGAAATTTCTTGAACTATTTTTTCTAGGAACACGTCCCCATTGAATAATTATGCCCGTGTAAGGCTCTTTCATCCAACCATTTACCGCTTTTTTAGCGCTCCATTTAATACCAACTAATTTAGCATCAATCTGCTGCTTATTATAATTATCCTCTTGAATAGCAAATGTTCCTTGCTTTTCTGGTAAATAGATAACTTGATGGGTATTATTATTGCGGATAAAAAATTTATGGGTATTTCTTGCACAAACTAAGTCATAGTCAGCTTTGTCTGCACCTAATCTGATGACAGCATCGCTGGTAGGATGAATAGCGTTAAAACCATAAGCAGTTATATGATCTAAAGTATTAGTTGCAGCTAATGTACTTGAATAAGTAGGAAATGATATTGAATACTTAATGTTGTTATTACTATTTCTAGCCACTACGTTATAAGCACTATTACCAGAAATATACAAAGATACCTGCTGGACATTATTTTTCATTGACATACCAGCATAATGATCTGTTTTCACTAAATCTAAGGCAGAAAATTGCACAGCCCGACTATCTTTAACTTTAACAAATTGATTATCAATTTCCTTTTTTGTATATGAGTTAACAACAGTTTGTATCCAGGCACCAGCCTTTATCCCACCTGACGATACGGGTGTAGAATTTTCAAAAACCCGTTTTGGTAACTCACCTGCCCAGCGGTAATATCTATTTTCTTTCTCATATTGCAATGCATGATAACGGCTTGTTATTTCAAATCCTTTTTCAAATGAATCGACTAAAATATAATCAGACATGCCTGATTGATTAAGATCAAACAAGGTCGGTTGACCATTTTGATCAAAACCAAGCTGCTTATTTTTACGGTTTTTTGCATCAGGTAATGCAGGTATATCAATGTCATTAACCCGTATCGATCTAATCCATATCTTTTATAGCAGATTGCATTACGCCAAGGTTAACCGCATCATTATCATTTTTAGGTTGACTAATATTAGAAATACGATAATTCTTAGCATCAAAATAATTTGCTAGCTTACTTGGTTGCTGCAGCAGTAGCGACGCATTTTCTAACACTTGTTGAACTAACATCGTGAGATAATCAAATGCATTTTCATGTTGTTTGGCATGAAATTGTTTGCATTTTTCAAATGCTATCTCTTGTTTTGCTGGTAAACGTCTCTCTATCAATAAATGATTTCCATTAAATAAAGGGGATGACAAAATGATTTTGCCTCCTTCGTCACAATTAACACCGATTACTGTATAATCCTTATTTAATGTCTATCTTTGTGCATGATCACCATTGCCATCAGTCATAATGACAACTAAATGATGCTCACTAATTATTTTAAATTTATAATCAAATTCAGTTGTAGCGCAATCGCCAATATATTGGTTGGCACAAACCTCAGTAACTACCGTCATTATTGCTATCCTCCTTTTAACTAATAATGCAATAGCGATAATAAATCCTACACAGAAATAACTAAATGATCCTAAAACTATCACCGATCTATGCCTTTAGCTAACCTCAGTGCTTAGGATCGTTGTTACTATCTTTGTTCTAGTCAATATAGATGATAACCACAATAAATCTTTTAAGAAATAATCAAACCCAGGTGTAATACCGTTATTAATATCTTTATGTTAAATACAGTGATTAACTCATTACTACTATTTTGACTGTATATTGATTAATGAGATAGCAATAATATATTGTTAAAAAATGTTATATTTGATGGTAAAAATAACGACAGTGGTAGTATTATTAGTAACCATCATTTTAATAGCGAATAGCGATTAACATCGCAAAATTCAATGGGTTTGGGTGGTTGGTAGCTTTACAGAAATTTTTGCGATTATGCGTTATTTTATTATTAGGTAACAGCCTTCTTCAGACTGGTTTAGCGGGCTTATAAATAATAATTTTAATATATCAATGTTAACTAGTTCTTTTACTATAATGTTTCGCTAGTACCTGATAAAGACAGAAAATCATTGACGCTTTGTTTTTCCAGTCCAATTTCTTTTATTTCTTTACCTGAAGGAGAAACCAGAACGTAGATATCATAAGAACCACCACCAGATCTATATTTATGTTTATTAGCAATTATATAACCTTGATATTTACCACTTTGAATAATATAAAAAGAATTACCGTTTGTGATAAATTTTATATCATCAATAGTTATAGGAATATTATTAAACATATTGATTATCTTATTCCATGTTATTTTATGTATTGCTCCCGAGGTAGCCCATGCACTGGATAAGAAATAAACATCTTTTTTTATTAAAAAAACATCGACTTGTCTGATACTTTTAATATTTTTTTTGATATCCCTATTTGGCATTTCACCTAAAATTTTCACGACCTCACTCGGCGTTGCCAACATTAAAAATGAACCTGCCTTAGAGTTAGCAGCAAAAATAACTGTTTTATTATCCAATATGCGAAAACTGTTAATATTTAATTGTCGCTCTGATGCCATACTATCAATATAGTTTAACGTTGATAGACATAAATTATTTCCATATAGGTGAAAGCCTTCTTTATTTGACATAGTGCAACTCGCTGCTAATCCAATAGTAGGAAATAATATCATTAATATAAAAACATAAAATTTTTCTTTAAGCATACACCCTCTATTTATGCTTTTTTTGACGGTTTTTTATGGTAATAAATAAACTAAATTGATAAAAATAAGTGATGTATAAAATATATTTAATAATATAGGCTTGAAAAATTAATTAAACAACTCTTAAAGATATTTACTCGCTAATAAGTTTATGAGCAATTCACAGCAAAAATAACTAACTTAAAATGTTAAAAGTTCCAAGCAATTCCTGCCATAAACATATCTTGATCTTTATCATTAAACGAAACAACACGATTAAAGCGAAGATTAGTACTTAAATGACTAACTAATTGATAATTTATCTCTAAGCTAATGACGCCGGCAAAATCTTTTTTGTTCTTTATTTCATGCCTATCATCGTTATAATAAGGACCAATACCCGCACTAATATCCCAATGGGTTAATATCGGCATGACATACCAAATCTGGCCAACAACCCCTTGCCTATTAACTAGACCATTATCCCCTTCATAAAGGTAACTCACTGAATAAGCAGCAGCATCATTGATTAAATGCTTAAACTCTAGTTGGTGACCCATTTTTAATGGTAAATTTGCCCGATTAGTTTGCGAAGTCCCTAACCAATAACTTATCTGCATATCTTTAGTAGGAAACGAAGATGGTAGCTCATTTTGAAAGTTTGCACCAAAACCAACCATGACTGAATCTGTTGTAAAAGAATTAAGCATTTGCACATGATTATATTGGGCTTTAAGAAAGAATCCATCTGGAATAAGGTAATAAATAAACGCGACTGAACCATAAATGCCAACTCGTTTATCATTATATTCTTGTTTATTACGGCGAGTTGTATTCATACTAAAATAGGGACCAACTGAAAAATCTAACTGTATTCGTTGATTGAAATCAACTACGCCAGTGCCTATAACGGCAAAACCGTCGCGATAATTATTATTTGGATGGCCTTCATTGAGATAAACCAATGAAGCGAAAAAATTATCTGCTATTTTTTCACTAAAGCTTACCTGATAGCTTCCCCAATTCATTCCGCCACCTTCACTCGCCCAACCATTTCCATAAGCCAAATTGAAAATAAATTGTCGTGACTTTATATCTTTGTTTTCATTGGAAAGTGCAGAGGAAATAAAAAGAAACAGATGACCGATTAAAGCAATGCAAAAAAACCATACCTGTTTTTTCTTTATCATTTTACCTATCTTATACTTCAAGCAGTTAATTATTATTATAGACAAAATATGCCTGCTAACATTTTTCGCAGCACAAAGTAGCAGTATGCTGGCTTTTATATTTACTGTGATAAGCTATCAATTAAGACATTAATAATATCTGCAATTATTTATTTTGACTTTCACGTTATATCTCTGTGGTAATAACAAATGGCGATATAAAGAACTCATTGTTAATAGTAAAATTTATAAAATGATGACTTTAAGTGGGTAATTAAAAATATAAGAACATTTAACTCTGTCTTGCATTATCAACAAGTACAACACAATAAAATGCAAATATCACAAACATTAATTTTCATTTATTTAACATAAAGTAAATATTATTTTACAAATAAATAATTTTTGACTATCTTTTGTTACTGATAATTTATTCATACAAAAATAGATAAACAAACAACTTAGCATAAGGTAAATTATGAAAACATTATCTAAAGTTTTATTTATTACTGTATTGTTTTCTTTTGCTACTTTTAATAGTTCAGCAAAAGTTGATAATTATGTTCAAAATTATCATGGTAGTCACGTCGGCCATGGTGGTGGTCATAGTGGTCATGCCAGTCATAGTGAGCATACTGGTACACATGGTGAACATGGTCATTCTGAAGGTCATGGCGAACAACAGGAACATGCGGATCTTAGTAGCCCAGATCCCTCTTTTTATCCGCAATTTACTGATACTATAACCCCTTGTCAAAATGCACAACACGATATTTCTCTTTGTGATTCTTAAGATAATTATCAATAGAAGCCTCTATATCTGTTGCTGCCTAAACGGTAGCAACAGCCAGCTTTTGCTAAAAAATAACCATCCAGCAAAAAATGGCGCCAAAATAACACAACACAATATTGCTGAAAATAAAATTATTATCGAATATAGTTTTAACCATTTAAAGAGAACAAATTATGAAACAACTCGTTAAAATATTTACTATTACATCTGTTTTAGCTATCAGCTTGCTGGCTTTTGCTGATAAAAATAATTTATCAGATGCTGATAAAGATAATTCTTCAGATGAAAAAATAGCGACCGAAATGGCATGCGACACTCAGTTTGGAAATGGAGAACCACTAGGTTCAACAACTGAAAATGGTCAAAAAATAAATATTTGCTCTAGATTATAATAGTAAAATTATTTACCTCTTCTTAAATATTAATAAGAGATCAATATATTAATGACAATAAAGTAAAAGAAAAATCTAACTCTACAAAATACAAACAACTTCTTTATATCCATTATGGAATATATTTGGAAGAAGAAAAATGGAGCCATAGGTAGACGGAATAAAAAATATTATAAATCAACTAGTTTTAATAGTAATTGATTATTTAAATTTCATTCATTGCGCTATTTTTGAGTTTAGGGAACTTCAACCAATTGGTTAAAAATAGTAGTAGTAATAGTATGCAATAAAACTCACTGAATTACTGTAGCTCTATCCGTGATCAGCAGAGGTTGCTAAAAGCAGAAATGGCGGAGGAGGAGAGATTCGAACTCTCGGATGGTTTCCCATCGGCGGTTTTCAAGACCGCTGCCTTTAGCCGCTCGGCCACCCCTCCGCAATGTTCAAAACTATAAACACAGCTTGAGTAGTTGTAAAGCCTTATATAATTTAATCGCTTTATATTTATGCTATAAAGTGATTATTTGCTTAATTTATCGGCATTTTACGAATATACTTGGGTAAAAAGCTCAATTTTGCTAAATTAGCTATACATTTTTTTAAGCTTAGAAATATCATATGTTTATATTTGAAGGTAGTGAAATTAAAACTGATGCTGATGGTTACCTTAAAAATAGCCATGAATGGTGTGAATCCATGGTATATCTATTAGCTAAACAAGAGAATATTATATTAACAGAACAACATTGGGAAATTATTCGCTTCATTCGCGAATTTTATTTCGAATTCAATACTTCACCGTCTATTCGTATGTTAGTAAAGGCAATTGCTAAAAAATATGGTGAGGATATTGGCAATAGCCGTTATCTTTATGGCCTTTTTCCAAAAGGACCAGCAAAGCAAGCTACAAAACTTGCCGGTTTACCTAAGCCGGTAAAATGTATTTAACTATTACAATGAGTGTCGAATATGAAAATCGACTACCTCTTTTTCAACATGACACTCTTCACTTTTATAATATTCAATTTTAGCACCTACTGGCCCACCCGCTTTTAACCAATCCTCTAATTGTTGAATTTGCTCTAATGTACCGAAAGCTTTAATGTTGACACTACCATCATAGCGATTATAAACATAACCATATAATCCATGTTTTTTCCCCCAATGTAACGTATGATAGCGAAATCCTACACCTTGAACTCGCCCATATATATAGTAATTTCTACCTATCTTTCGCATTTTAGTGCTCTCTTATAATAAATAATAACTTCAACATATTGTTTTTTGTGTAAACAACAGATACTCTCATAGTATAGAGTTTTTAATCTATATGGATTAGAGCTTTTAAGAAACTAGCGTAACAGAGTGACCTGCTTGAAATTTATATTATTACCCACATATCATTACCTATAGAATATGTAAGGCTTCTAGGAGGTAGCTATGATGACTACCAGTAAATTTAGTATTGGGCAACAAGTAAGGCACAAACTCCTAGGTTATCTTGGAGTAATAGTCGACGTTGACGCCGAATACTCGCTGGATAAACCACAGGATGACGATATTGCAGCTAATGCAGCTCTACGCTCTGCTCCCTGGTACCATGTCGTTATGGAAGATGATAATGGTGAACCTATTCACACATATCTGGCTGAAGCTCAGATTACTTATGAAACCTCTGATGAACACCCAGAACAGTCGTCTTTAGATGAGTTGTCGGAATCGATTAAAACTCAACTGAGAGCACCACAATTACGTAATTAACTAATTAAAGCAAATCAATGGAGATGATTAGTCTATCATCTTCCTTGATCTATTTCTCTAAACCTAAGCGAGGTATTTCTATTTTGGGGCATGCGTTCATCACAACTGCTAATCCAGCTCGCTCAGCTATTTTTTTAGCTTCTTCATTAATAACACCTAATTGTAGCCAAAGTACCTTTGCATTAATAGCGATTGCCTGTTGGCTAACTTCTAATGCTGCCGCTGAATTTCTAAAAACATCAACCATATCAATCGGATATGGAATATCAGCTAATTGAGCATAAACTTTTTGTCCAAGTAATTTTTTTCCAGCTAGTTTTGGACTAACAGGAGTCACATTATATCCTTGATTTATAAGATATTGCATAACTTTATAACTTGGACGTTCGACATTATCACTGGCGCCAACTAATGCTATAAATTTTATGTTTGTTAAAATATCTACCAGTTTTTTCTCAAGCATTTATGCCAACTCCATAATTTAAAAATAATAACCTACACTATGATATAAATCGCAACAAAGTGCTACTACACTTGTCGAATCTGTTGAGGTAACTCAATGAATAGTAGATAGTGATTTAGTTGCTATCTTAGCAAACATCTATCAATGTGAGGAGCTTTATGGAATTCGTTATTCGCCGATTAAAAAAAAATAAAAATATTGCGCTAGTTGCCCATGATCACCGTAAATTATCACTATTAGCATGGGTTCAAAAACATATTTCGGTGCTAAAAACACACAAATTATTTGCTACTGGTACCACAGGTAACTTGATCCACCAGCATACCGGATTAAAGATTATTAATATGCTCAGCGGGCCAATGGGAGGAGATCAACAACTTGGTGCGATGATTGCCGAACAAAAAATCGATATTTTGATCTTCTTTTGGGATCCATTAAATGCAGTTCCACATGATCCTGACGTAAAAGCACTTCTTCGTCTCGCTACTGTATGGAATATTCCTGTTGCCACTAATATAGCAAGTGCTGATTTTATTATCACCTCACCAGCTTTTGATCACGACACTGAAATTGAGATCCCTAATTATCAACAATACCTTGAGACACGTATTAACTAATAATTTTAATTTATTAATTACAAATATAAATTCTTCGCAGAAATTTAGTTAAGATAATAAAAAAGTGACAATAAAATAAGAATTATGGTCTTTTCTGTCGTAATACACCTAATTTTTTCAATTGCTCAACAAAAACAGACGGGGTTAATTTGTCATAAAGTAAATAAACTCGTTTTTTAGCTCGAGTCAATGCAACATATAATAATCGTCTATCTTGTCGATCAGGAAAAATAGCAAACTTTGGTAATAATACTTTTTCTATTGCAGACTCAGGTTGACAGATCGGAAAACCATCTATTCCATGCTGTAAGCCAAGGATGATAACATAATCGGCCTGACTCCCTTTTGCCGCTTGGATAGACATAAAATTAATGTTTAATTTTGGCCAACGAATATTAGCTTTTTTAATCACCGCAGGATGTAAATAAAAATAACGCGATAAAACGAAAATTGTCTCTTCTTCTGTAACATAACCACTCATTTTATTAAGTAAATTTTCCAGTTGTTCCTCTGGTAATAAAACTATCGATTTTTTATTTGCTTTAACCAAACTTCTTAATGGTCTAATCTGCTGCTCAGGATCCATTTGTATAAATTGATTAGCAATTTTAGCAGTGTAATCGTTAAAACGGTAAGTAGTATCAAGTGTACAGTAAACTCCGTTACCAAAATAATGTTCAAAAGTAGTCATTAAATTTAATTTTGCTGCCGAAAAACGATAAATTGCTTGTCCATTATCACCAACAGCAAACATGTGCGTTTGTCTATTCTGTTGGCGTAATGACTGCAGTAACTGCATTTCTAATGGCGATAGATCTTGGAATTCATCAATCAGAATATATTTCCATGGGCTTATAAATTTTCCTTTATGTAATAAATTAATTGCTTGATGTATAAGCCCTAAGCTATCAACCGCTCCCTCAGCTTTTAGCGTCGATTTCCATATTTTAACAATAGGTGCTACTAATCGCAGCTCCATTTGCAGTTGCTTGCTCTCTGCTGGCGTTGCTAAATCACTTATAGTTTTCTGGCTTCCGCCATGTCTACGTAGTAAATTAAGCCAATTATCTAAACGAATTACCACTCTTTCTGCTAATTGTTTGTCATGCCAAAACTCACCGCTAGCAATATTCCATCCTAATTCTCGCGTTAAATACTCACGCCAGCCCTTTGCCTGCGATTTTTTTTCATGACACTGCCTTTGCCATTCACTAATCAGCAACTTATATCTTTTTTGTTGGTTAACTTCTAATTCACTAATCGTGATATTTTTATTACTGCTAGTTTGAATAATATGCAGTACCAAGCTATTAAAGGTTTTTGTGTGAAATGCCTGCTGTCCTAAATTAGTCTGAACAAGTCCATCCATTTTTTTTGCGGTTTTATCATCGAAAGCAAGTAATAAAATCTGTTCAGTAATAGCCTGCTGCCTGAGTAAAAGCCAACCCATTTTCGCTATCAAAACAGAGGTTTTACCACTACCTGGCCCGCCCAATACTAAAATATTTTCTTCGCTGTTAACTACACAATTGACTTGAGATAGGTTTAACGGAGTAATGGTAAATCGCTGAAAAAATTCAGAGTACTGCTTAAGCAAACGAGCGACCCAATATTGATTAATATCATACAGTGACTGATGGCTCAAATTAAGCCAATGCTGGCAAACAGCAAAATTTTGGCGACAGTTTACAAATTCATTTAAACGTACAAGCGGTATAGGAAGGCTATTTAATCTGTTATTAATTTGGTTTTGCAACTGACTAAGTTGTGCCTGGGTAAACCAACTATCCTGAATTAAGTATTTTTCAATTTCTTGCACTTGTTCAGATAAAATATCTGCACAAATCAAACTCATTTCTTGGCTCCATTTTTTCCAAATATCCATAAGATAATGAAAAAAATATTCGGTTTCCTTCCATTCAGTACCGTGTAAACGAACCACCTGGTTGTCAGGTAATTCAAATTCAAGCTCTCCCCAAACAATACCTCGCTTACAACGTATATCAATAAGTTGATTAAAAGGAATGAGATACTGATGGTTTTCACCACTCACTTCAACACCAGCATTTAATAGGCGAACTCGATTATAAGGATGTTGAGCTAAACGCTGACCTACATGTGTCGATTTCAATTCCATTACACACTACCTTAGCTAAAATATGTTAGGCCATGGCAAGAAAAAGTTTTTTCTCTTTAATAAACCTTATAGGTTATTATGGATGCTTTATATTATTAATTAGTACGCTGACAAATTAGGGGTTATTGTGCTCACTATGTTCTCTGGCTTTCGCCACATATTTTATAATAGCAATATCCTTTATTATATCCGAATACTAATTGCGCTCTCAGGAACAGCATTAATTCCTTGGATTTTAGGTGAGCAGCTTAAAATAACTATCCCTTTAACACTGGGTGTCGTTGCCGCTGCATTAACAGATCTTGATGATCGATTTATTGGTAAGCTTCGTAATATCGCCATCACGTTATTATCATTTCTGATTGCCTCTATCTCTGTTGAGTTACTGTTTCCCTATCCCTGGTTATTTCTTATTGGATTAGCGATATCGACTTTCAGCTTCACATTCCTTGGTGTTTTGGGACTACCCTATGGAACAATTGCTTTTGGTGCACTTCTGGTCGCAATCTACACCATGCTTGGAACGGCTATTTTTACAATTTGGTATCAACAACCAATATTGTTACTTATAGGTGCCATTTGGTACTATTTATTAACAATTATCAGCCATATTTTTTTTCCTATTCAGCCCTTACATAATAAATTAGCCCAATGTTACCAACAACTTGCTATCTACCTGGCTAATAAAGCCAATCTATTTGATCCTGAGGTTGAAAAAAATTATCAACAATCAATCTTTGATCTTGCTATGGCCAATAGCAAGCTGGTCAATACGCTGAACCAAATGAAAGTAACCTTGCTAAGCCGCTTAAAAAATAATAAAAACCAAACAGGGACTAACAATAGCTTACATTACTATTTTATTGTCCAAGATATACATGAACGAGCTAGTTCATCTCACATTAAATATCAAAACCTAAATCAAGATTTTCCCCATAGTGATATTCTGTTCCGGTTCCAGAAATTACTATCGATGCAAGCTGAAGCATGCCAATTGGTTGCTCACTCCATTTTATCGCACACAAGGTATCAGCATAATACAAAATTTAAAGATGCATTTGCTAACCTAGAAAATTCGTTGCAACACCTTACACAACAATATCCTAACAACAAACAAATAAACACTCTTTATAACCTATTAGTTAATCTCAAAGAGATAGATACTCAACTTAATAGTATTGCTGTCGAGCAAATAGAAATCTCATATAGTCAAACATTGACTGAAACACAACTTTCTGACAATTCGCTATCTAACATTGGCGATTTTTGGCTCACAATTACTAATAACTTAACACTTAATTCAACCCTATTTAGACATGCTATTAGAATGTCAGTAGTATTGTGTACGGGTTATATTATTGTTCAATGCTTTAATCTACCTCAAGGTTATTGGATATTATTAACCAGCTTATTTGTATGCCAACCAAATTATCTTGCAACTAAGAATTGCTTAATATTGCGTATTATTGGAACCATTGCCGCTATTCTAATTGGCTTACCACTACTCTATTTTGTCCTCTCGATAGAAGGGCAACTCTTGCTCATTATTATTAGTGGCGTGCTTTTCTTTACCTGCCGCAATAGTCAATATGCCCAAGCCACCTTATTTATTACTTTGCTGGTTTTGCTTAGTTTTAACTTATTAGGCGAAGGTTTCACCGTTATGCTTCCCCGAGTAACGAATACATTCATTGGCTGTGGCATTGCTTGGATTGCAGTAAATTATATTTGGCCTGATTGGAAATTTCGACAACTGCCTAAAGTACTGCAACAAACATTACACAGTAATTGTCGTTATCTTGCCGCTATTTTATTTCAATATCATCAAGGCAGAGATAACAGTGTCAATTATCGCATTGCTCGTCGCGACGCCCATATTAATGACGCAGAACTGGTTTCTGTGTTATCCGATATGCTTGCCAGAACGAAAACTAACACTCTTTCCCCAGAAAAAATTTTTAGATTACTCTGCCTTAATCACAGTATGTTGAGTTATATTTCAGCCTTGGGGGCACATCGGGAACAACTTAATAACCAGACTGTTTTATCTATTCTTGATAATACAATTGCCTATATTGAATCGGCGTTGAACTTTGCCTTATTGAATAATCAAGTAGTCAAAGAGTTAAATAACCCATTAATTCAACGCTTCCAAACAATACAATTAGGAGAAAATAACAAAGAACAACTTATTGTTGAGCAATTATTATTATTAATTAATCTGTTGCCAGAAATCACCTCTCTAATTGTTTTTATTAACCAACAAGAGCCAGACTAAAATCGTTTTAATTAGTAAATTTTTAAACATAAAACCATAAAATCATTTTCTTGGTGTATTTCTTTACGTTAAGCTATTGTACCAAGTAATTAATTCAATTTTTATTGACTCAGGAAGTACCGCAATATGATAACCTTCGATAGCACCCGCTAATTCAAACAGTAATTTAATACTCAAATTCACTTTCTTCTGTCTTAATTTTAAATAGCAAGCTTTAGCACCTAACATTTTCAAATAGCCTACATCGCTAATGCCTACTTTTCCCAATGCCCTTTCTATCGACATATTCATATTAGGCAAATCTTTGATCCTAATATGTAAAAGCTGTTTTTGAGATAATTCTTCTACTGCTGCTTTATAAGCGAGATCAATGTAATAACATAAAAGTAAATTATCATTCCAAAGCATCTCATTGATAAAAAAATATTTTAATATAAGAGGAACACCTTTCTTGGTATAAACCAATTTTTGCAACCCAGATACTTCAAATTGAAGTTCAGCAAATAAACAACCTCGTAGATAAAACTTGCCATCCAATACCTGCCCAATAATGACATGATTGACTAGAATACGATAACCACCGAAATGCGGTTTCTGTTTTATATGGCCATAATTTTCCATTAGCCTTTGCAAACTAGAAAAACAAGAATCAAATAAAAGCATAATTGCCACTCTCCATGTGAACGCTCACAAATCTAATATTTTTATACTTCTCCATATTTAAATCAGTTAAAATAGCAAGAAAATTTATTAAGTTATTTCTCCCACTTTAAAAACCTCTATGTTATTGCAAAACCTCATATACAAAAGGCGACGAACAAAACCTTAAGCATCGTTTAATATTCAATTAAATATAGCCAAATAAATATCTTACCAATTACAAAACCTAACTTAGCTACTACCGTTTATATTTAATACTTATAATAAATAAATCGTATCCTATATCCACTTAAATCATTAATAGTTAATAAAAATATTCTACTTAAAAGGTAAAATAGAAAAATACGCCATCTTATCCAAACTGCAACAATTAAGTGTTCAATTAAGCGGAAAAGTTAATTTTTTGCGAAGCGCTTTGTAAAAATTGGCTTGATATTGTATGAATATACGATTACTGTATGCATATACAGTGTTAAGCTGAGGTCAATATGAATAACGACACATGCAATTATCCAATAAAAACAAAAAATCAACCTAATAATGTTCAAAATTTACTATTACCAAATTATAGAAATGTGCCAGTTTATTTAAACGGCGCAGTTAATGAATGGGTATATAATGAAAATAATCCTATGGTTGAAGTACTCCTAACATCACTATTACACCGACTTAGCGATGAATCTCGTTGGCTATTATGGCTAAATCCTAAGCGAAAATTAAGCCGCAATTGGTTGTTTAACTCAGAGTTACCATTGAATAAAACCATACAGATAAATTCGCTAAGCCCAGAAATGAGTGTTGTTGCCATGATAAAAGCATTATCTAGCGGCAACTGCAGTATTGTCTTAGGATGGTTACCAACTTTATCACCATCATGTTTACAGCATTTAGAGCATGCAGCACAGATAGGAAACAGCATCGGCTTTGTTATGCGGCCTGAAAATACAAATTGCCAGCGCAGACATCCTAATCAACTAAAAATTCATTCTAATTATTATCACTAGTCTAGATTAGGATTATTCCTAATCTGATTGATGAGTTATAAACCACAATAGACAAAAACAAAAAAACATAATATAAATCATTTGGTTAATTGATTAATCATGGCAATCTAGTTATAAACTATATCTATAATTCACCAATTGCCTTTTAAAAAGTTAATGAGATTAATGTTTCCTCTACTTGTAACTTTTGAAGTTCGTTGTAGACTTTACAACGTTAAGGTAGTGCTTTGATTCTACTTTTTATTTGAATGATTCCTTAGACAGATAAAGTAGAGACGAAGATAGTAGAGCGTAATAACTTAACAAGCATTTTAAACCATACGGCTTATAAAAAAGCTCAAGAAGCTGATGCCTATATTGGATGATAACGAGGCGTAAAATGAAAAAGATAGCTATCGCAGTAGCAGTGGCAGCTTTCGCAACTGCAGCCCAAGCAGCACCCAAAAATAATACCTGGTATACCGGTGCTAAATTAGGTTGGTCACACTTTGAAGATACCGGCTTTCATCCTTACGGTGATAATGTTGGTAGTGGTAAAACTAAGCGCGATCAACTAGGTGCTGGTGCCTATCTTGGTTACCAACATAATCAATATCTCGGTTTCGAATTAGGTTATGACTGGTTTGGCAGAATGAGATATTCGGGTCAACCAAATAACGGTAGTCTGAAATCGATGGGTGTTCAATTAACCGCTCGTCTAAGCTATCCAATCACAGACGAATTAGATGTCTATACTCGTCTTGGTGGTATGGTATGGCGTACTGACGCAAAAGCAAACGTAGAAAATCAACCCTCTTTTAAAGAGCATGACACTGGTGTTTCTCCAGTTTATGCGCTAGGGCTTGAATATGCTATTACCCCAGAATGGGCAACTCGTTTAGATTATCAATGGGTTAGCCATATTGGCGATAAAGATTCACTGTCTGTTCGTCCAGATAACGGAATGTTGAGCGTTGGTGTTGCATATCGATTCAATCAAGAGCCTGCTCCTGTAATTGTACCAGCACCAGCTCCAATCGAAAACAAACGCTTTACTTTACGTTCTGATGTTTTGTTTGAATTCAATAAGCATACATTGAAACCAGCAGGTAAAGCTGAACTTGATAAGTTGTATAGTGAACTGACTAATCTTGATCCAACTCAAGGGCGTGTTATGGTTCTTGGCTATACAGACCGTATTGGTTCACCATCCTACAACAAACCTTTATCTCAAAAACGTGCACATGAAGTTATGAGCTATTTGATTTCTAAAGGTATCCCTGCGAATGCAATTAGTTCACAAGGCCGCGGGGAAGAAAATCCAGTAACCGGTAGTACTTGTAATAACGTAAAACCTCGCGCTGCATTAATTAACTGCTTAGCGCCAGATCGCCGCGTTGAAATCGAGATCCAAGGTTCTACAGAGGTAACTCCGCAACCTTAATATCGCTTTAAGAAATTAATTATTTCCAATAAAATAACCCTTTCTTCTAGGGTTATTTTTTTGCTTAAAATTTTTTGCCAGAAGACTAAAAAATTGCATTTAAAATTATATCTTTTGCTCTAGTCACCCAGTATGTTTTGTAAATCCTGTTTAAATGTTGACATTTGGTTAGCATACTGGTCTTTTCTTTCAGCCTCTTCTATAAGATGCACAATAGTTTCAGATAGTGTACGGCCTTGTTTTCTTGCTAGAATAGAGAGCCTTTGCCACACTAGGAAATCTAAATCGATAGATTTTTTGCAAGAGTGTTGATGCTCGGCATTAAAATGTCGCTTTCTACGAGCTCTAATCGTCTGCTTCATTCGATTAGATAAATCTGGCGACATATGATTTTTTATCCAGTTTATCACTTTTGTTGGAGTGTTTTCTAATTTCAACAGTTGTTCAATCGCATCCTGAGCGGCGCTTTTTTCAATATACTTAGTGATATTTTCACCATCCCGATACTTTTTAACCAGGTAATCCCATTTCCAACCACATTCAAGATTTTCAAGCTGTTGATATTTCATAATCATCTCTGTGACAACGTAACTTATGTAATTATAACCACTTTTAGAAATAAAAACGTTTGGTTTATTTAACCAATTTAGTAAAATCTTAGTAAGAAATCACACTTATATTGAAATGTTAGCAAAAAATATAATTTTTCCTATTTATGCAAGTCAATTAACAAAAAATCATAATTAATGCGATAGAATATAATTATTCTCATTGATAGTTTGTTATTTCCACTGTGTTCTGAATTGAAATGATACATTATATCTACTGTATTAGTGGTTTCAGAGCGTAAGTCATTAGCGTACTACTTGAAAATAAAATTATATTTAAAATATACAAAATTAATAGTGGCATAAATTTAAACAAACGTTAATATAATCATTCATCGTAAAAATTTTATAATGCTGGAAACAGATATCTTGTTTTCATAGTAAGATGTACCCTGTTTCTCTAACTACAAACAATAGCGTGTTTCTAAAATATCTTCTATCTTGACGCTATATAATCAGGATATTGAGGATAATTTATAAACTTTTTATTTAAATTATAAGTTGAAAAATAGCGTGATTAGTAACGAATTAATATGGCAGAATTTAACACCTGATTATGAACCTTATCTTAATCTTTTTGCTTCTGCAGATAAACTAGATAATGCCACTTTGGCCAGCATTCAACCCAGATTGTATAATAGTCTTAAAAGGTTTTTATCAACATCAGCCTATTCCCCCTTTGCTGTCATTAGAGCAGTAGAATGCCATAGCTACTTATCTGAATTAGCAAAATGCATTAAAAATATTAATCCATCCTCAGTGACTATCACTGGCGATTATCAACAATCAAATGGAAGATTTCATTGGCAAGCAGATACTAAAGGAGCATTCACGCCTTGCCACTCAGTCTATTTCTGTAATTGGATAGAAATGCCTCAATTATTTGGTAGCGTCCATCAACATCAAAATAGTGTTCACCTAGAGCCTGGACTATTACATAAAATCAATGGTGGAGTATTATTACTTTCTGTTAGTACATTATTAACGCAGCCATTGATGTGGCAGCGTTTAAAACAGATGGTAATGCAAAAAAGATTTGAGTGGCTTCCAGCCAATGATAATCAATTTTTACCCTATCCAATTGATTCAATGCTACTTGATATTAAACTTATTTTGGTTGGCGATGATTTTAGTCTTGAGCAACTTGAAGTAAAAGAGCCTGAACTTTTTTCGCAAGCTACCTATGGCGAATATGAATTTGAATTGGATTTTGAACATAGTGGTCAATTATCGCTATGGATGCAATTTATTAAACAAATTCTTGCTGATCACCAATTCCCTGCTTTAACTACTGATGCGTGGCCAATCTTTATTACTCAAGCAATTCGATATACTGAAGACAAATCAACCCTACCGCTAGATAGAGTCTGGCTCATTCGTTGTTTAACTGAAGCAAATCAATTTCAACATGATAATCAACTAACAGCAAAATCATTTCAAACAGCAATGCAACAACGCGAGTGGCAACACGGTTACTGCGCAAAACTTAATCTAGATGATATTCTGCAAAGGCAAGTTTTTATCAAAACTGAAGGTGAAATGGTTGGCCAAGTCAATGGATTATCTGTTATGCAGTATCCAGGACATCCAGAGCTTATCGGTGAACCAGCACGAATTACTTGTGTTGCACACTTTGGCGATGGTGAGTTTACCGATGTAGAACGTAAAGCTGAGCTAGGTGGTAATATTCACGCTAAAGGCATGATGATTATGCAAGCTTATCTCAATTACGAATTAAAACTTGAACAGCCTCAACCCTTTTCTGCCTCAATTGTATTTGAGCAGTCTTACCATGAAGTAGATGGTGATAGCGCATCATTAGCTGAGCTTTGTGCATTAATTAGTGCACTTTCTCTTCAGCCTATCGATCAGCAAATTGCTGTTACAGGTGCTGTAGATCAATTCGGCTATGTACAGCCTATTGGTGGTATTAACCAAAAAATTGAAAGCTTTTTTGATGTCTGTTTCCAGCGCGAATTAACCGGCCAGCAAGGTGTTATCATTCCTATGGCTAATATTCGCCATTTATGTTTAAAAGCCGATCTAATTGAAGCAGTCAAATCTGGCGTATTTCATATCTGGCCAGTTGAACACGTTTCTGAAGCAATTTCAATTTTGACAAAGCATGCTTATTATAAGCAACAGTATGATACAAATAATTTACATCTGTTAGCTTTAATACAAGAACGAATTACTCAAGCTAATAATCAAGAAAGACCCAAGTTTATGGGCCTTCTAAAGTGGCTAAATTAAATAAAAAATAGCTGATCGGACTTGTTCAGCTTACAAGCGTACGCTATTCTTTAGCCTTATTATTTATAATAAGGCTATTTAGTATTATGGTTGATAAACACAGCTCCTATAGTAAAGAAGATTTAGATGCTTCCGGTAGAGGCGAACTTTTTGGCGAAAATGGACCGCCATTACCTTCCGGTAATATGCTAATGATGGATCGCATCATAAAAATGACCGAAACCGGCGGCAAGTTTGATAAAGGTTTTATTGAAGCCGAATTTGATATTAAACCTGATTTATGGTTTTTTAGCTGTCACTTTACCAATGATCCCGTTATGCCAGGCTGCTTAGGTTTGGATGCAATGTGGCAACTGGTCGGTTTCTACCTAGGATGGCTGGGTGGTAAAGGTAAAGGGCGAGCACTGGGTGTAGGTGAGGTCAAATTTACTGGGCAAGTTTTACCAACTGCTAAAAAAGTAACTTACCGTATCCATTTAAAACGTGTTATTAATCGAAAGTTAATTATGGGTGTGGCTGATGGTGAAGTCTTGGTTGATGATAAGTGTATTTACACAGCAAAAGATTTGAAAGTCGGTTTATTTCAAGATACTAGCAGCTTTTAAAGCCAAAGCTTTTTCGTCAAAACCCCTTCTGTTATCTAGTTGAAGGGGTAAATATATTATATTTTACTGTCAAGATTTTGGTAATTGGTTGGCAATAGATTGCCCAACCTGCGTCCAACCTCTTGCTAATGTTCTGACTAACGCCGGATAACCATTTTCATCTTGATCAAGTTGCAGATTAAAATCTCGCTTGATAATGCCTTTATCACTTTTATAAATCCAGTCTCCTTGGATAATCACCTTACCGTCATAGCGGCCATGAAAAGCAGTCAAGATGACATTAAGACTATCAGGTCTATTTTCTAATGGTTGAGCCGATACCAATCGATTAGGCAACGTTATCGATAACTCATTGACTAAATTTTGCATCAACTGTTGTTCCAACGGGCTTGCCCAGAGATGATTGGCTGCATTAACATAATTAACATCGCTAGTTTGATAAGTAATACCATTAGCCGCCAATATTCCAGACAGTTGCACTGTCTGTACCCATAACTGTTTTTGCGTTAGCAAATCACTTTTTTTAGTCTTTAAGCTCGGCGTCGTTGGTAATTGATAATAAGATTTTTCAATACCAGTACTACAACCGACAAGTAAAAAACAAACAATCCATGCCAAATATCTCATTATTTAGTCACCTTCTTCGGTTCTGGATCCTTCATCGGTTTTGCTTCAAAAATAAGCGCATTACTCTTATTATTTAATGTCTTAATCACGGGTTGAATATCTCTTAACACCTGATCAAGACGCTGCATATTACCGATCATTCTATTATAAGCTGGAGAACCTGGTTGCATACCTTGCATAACTCGATTCAATTCAAGCAACGTCTGTTGCAGATCAGCAGGAATATTTTGAAAATCTTTGCTAGTCATCAGTTTATTCAATTCAGATAAGGTACGTTGTGCTTCTCGAATAGTTTTCTGACTTTCTGCTAGCGTATTAGTCGCTTGACTTATCATAGGCTCAATCGGCATACGATTGATTTTATCCAATGCCTCAACCACTTTTTGCTGGATCTGTGATAATCCTGCACTAACCGTTGGGATAATATCGTAATCAGCCACTTTTAATGGTCCTTTCCATTGGCCTTTATCGGGATAGAAATCCAAATCGATATATAGTGCTCCGGTGATTAGGTTAGCTGATTTTAAAGCTGCTCTTAATCCTTGTCTTAAAGCCACCGCAAACTCTTTTTCTAGATCAATATCGCTACTGACACGACCTGGCTCAATATGAATTAAAACTGGAATACGAAATTCATTATCCAATTTTTGCCGCAATTTTTCAGAATCAAAGGGCACCTCCATCACTGTTCCTAAGCGAATTCCTCTAAATTCAACCGGCGCTCCAGGTTGTAATCCACGAACTGAATCAGTGAAAAATAGGACAAAATCTTTATGCACAGTATATAAAGAATTCTGAATACTTTTTTGATCTTCATAAAGTCTGAATAGGCTTTTATCTTCTACTCGCTTACCTGGTTGCCAGCCTTCCACAACATTAAAACTAACCCCACCACTAAATAGTGTGGTTAAAGAGCCCATCTCCAAACGAACACCTTGCGCTGACAAATCCAAAGCAATACCGCTATCTCGCCAAAATCGAACATTTTCCGTTACCAGTCCATCGTAAGGCGCATTAATAAAAAGCTGATAATGCATATTGCGGCTTTTAATATCAAACGAACTAGCTTCTACCGAACCAACACGATAACCATGAAACAGTACTGGTGCACCCATATTCAGCCTACCAGCCTGATCGCTGGTTAAAATCACTCGAATACCTTTAGCATCAGGTGAAGCTAATGGCGGCGAACCCAATAAGTCAAATTTATCAGCATGCTCTTCACTATTGCCAGGTTGTACTTCAATAAAAACACCAGAAAATAGCGTGCCTAATCCGGTTATTCCCTCCTTGCCAATAGCGGGTTTAACAATCCAAAATGCGGTATCTTTCTTTAACAGATCCCTCATGCCGTCATTTAAGCGTGCTTTAATAATTACACGCTTAAAGTTCTTATCAAGGGAAACATTCTCCACCAACCCTATATCCACACTACGACTTTTAAGTTTGGTTTTTCCTGCTTCTACGCCTTCTGCATTGTAAGTAATCAATTTGACTTGAGGGCCTAAATGACTAAAATAATAAATTAAGATCCAGGCACCAATAAATATGGTGATAATGGGAATGATCCAAATCGGTGACCAGCTTTTTAGTTTACTGATCTTTGCTTGCACATCAGTGTTATCTTTATTAGCCACCTTGCAACCCCTTTTCTAACCGAATTCTACTTTGCGATACAACATTACAACGATCCCAAGTTAAACGCGGATCAAAAGTCATGGCTGCAAACATAGTTAAAATTACAACAGCAGCAAACAAAATCGCCCCAATTGCTGGTGAAACGCTCATTAACCGACCCATTTGCACCAGTGACGACAATACAGCAATCACAAAAACATCAATCATTGACCAACGTCCAACCCATTCAACAAGTTCATAAATAAAGTGCATCCTCGCCGGATCCCGATTGCCATAACCCTTAGCATCAAGACATAACCAGCCTATAGCTAGTATTTTTAAGCTTGGTACCATAATGCTAGTAATGAAAATAATAATGGCGACCGGATAAGAACCATCACCCCATAATAAAATAACACCAGACATTATAGTAGAGTCTAGTCTACTGCCTAATGTATTGGTGACCATAATAGGTAAAACGTTTGCGGGAACATAGAGAATTAAAGAAGAGATTAATAACGCCACCGTATTTTGTAAACTATTAGGGCGCCTCACATAACCCTTAGCATGGCAACGAGGACAGTATTTGCGTTCGGCTGGTAAAATTGCCATACAGATATGACAGGATCTGACGCCTTGACTAATACCACTTTTACCTTCTTGCAGCGAGATTTCAAGCTTTGGCACTTCTCCTATCTGCTGCCATAACCAATAACGATCTAAACATTGAAATGCCCTAACTTGCAACAAACAAAAAAAACAGTAAGGAACAAAACTGATACCCAAGCTAATATCACCATAGGCCATTAGTTTAACAAAGCTAACCAACACACCGGCTAGTAAAATTTCTACCATGCACCAGGTTTTCATCTGAAATAACGTCCTGGCAAGATTTATTTTTAACCAAAGCGGCAGATTAACTTTTTGACATAATAAAATAATGGCAACCATGCAAAAAGCCGGTACCGCAATAACAAAAAGGATAAAAAACCAGCCAAGACTAGCATAATTTACGTCAAACATGGCATGGGCAATATTCAACAGTAAAATCTGACTTTCAATACCCATGACACTCATTTTAACGTAAGGAAATAAACCAGCAATAACTAACATTACTAATGCACTAATCGCAATTGCTGTTGGTTGATTAGCGGGATACTTCCACTTGGCAGATAAAACCGTATGACAACGTGGACAACTGGCTTTAGTACCTTGTTCTAAAACCGGTAATGCCACCAATAAATCGCATTGTGGGCAGAGTATCTTATTATGACAACTGTCATTAAGATGATTATGAGAGCACAACTTTTCTCTCCTCTATACAGGCATAATGCAAAATTATTGGCTATCCTTGAATGATTCTAATTCTTGCCAACGCTCAAATGTCATTTCCATTTCTGCTTCTTTCTCGGCTAACGTTTTTAATACTGATTCAGTAACAGCATGAGGCTGATTAAAAAATTCAGGGGCACTAACTTGAGATTGCAATATGGCAATTTCAGCTTCTAAGGCTTCTAGCCGTACCGGTAATTCTTCTAGTTCCCGCAATAAATGATAACTAATTTTATTACTTTTTCGTTTTGGCTGTTCTTTAGTTGTTTCTGCGTCCTTGATATTGGTTTTACTAGTAGTTGAATGCTGCGATAAAGAAACTTTTTGTTCACGCTGCGAAGAGGCGTCATAAAAACCCCCTACATAGCGCTCAACTTTACCATGATCTTCAAACATCCAGCACTCGGTTACGGTATTATCAACAAATTGACGATCATGGCTAACCAATAAAACTGTCCCTTTATAACTATCAACGAGCTCTTCCAATAGTTCAAGTGTTTCAATATCCAAATCGTTGGTTGGCTCATCAAGAATCAATAAGTTACTAGGTTTTAAAAACAAACGTGCCAATAATAATCTATTTTTTTCTCCACCGGAAAGGGCTCGTACCGGTGTCATTGCCCGTTTAGGATGAAATAAGAAATCTTGTAAATAGCCAAGGACATGACGCGACTGTCCATTAACCATCACTTCCTGTTTACCTTCAGCTAAATTATCCATCACTGTTTTATCGGGATCTAACGTTAATCTATGTTGATCAAAATAAGCAATCTCAAGTTTGGTACCGCGATAAATATTGCCGCTATCCGCCTCAAGTTGGCCTAACATCAATTTGAGCAATGTCGTCTTGCCACACCCATTGGGCCCGATTAATGCTATTTTATCGCCACGTTGTACTTGCACACTAAAATTATCAATTAACACTTTCTGACCAATACGATAATTGACATTTTCAAGCTCAAACACGAGCTTGCCAGAACGACTGGCATCAGAAACCTGCATCTTTGCTGTGCCAAGTACCTCACGCCGTTGCGAACGTTCCTGCCGTAAAGATTTTAATGCTCTTACTCTGCCTTCATTACGAGTACGGCGTGCTTTTATTCCCTGGCGGATCCAAATTTCTTCCTGCGCCAATTTGCGATCAAACTCAGCATTCTGTTGATCTTCTACTCGTAATGCTTCTTCCTTGTTAGTCAGATAATCGTCATAATCACCGGGCCAGGAAGCTAATTTACCCCGATCAAGATCAATGATGCGCGTTGCCATATGGCGAATAAAAGAGCGATCATGCGAGACAAACACGATACTACCTTGGAAATCTTTAAGAAAATTTTCTAACCACAAAATAGTAGTAATATCCAGATGATTGGTTGGTTCATCAAGAAAAAGCACGCGTGGCCCACAAACTAAGGCACGCGCCAACGCAGCTTTGCGTAACCAACCGCCGGACAAAGCAGATAACGGGCTATCAGCTGGTAGCTGCAATTGCTTAATCACATCATTAATTTGTGTATCGAGTAACCACAAATTATCGCGATCTAATATCTCTTGCAATTCCGCTAACCTATTAAGATTCTTTTCACTGGGATCTTGCTCCACCATTTTGGTTATTTTATGAAAGGACTTAATATAATTTGCCTGCTCTTTAGCACCTTCAGCGACAAAATCAAAAACCGTACCACCGGTATCACGCGGTGGATCTTGTTGTAAACGAGCTACTTGTAGATCCTGTTGATAAACGACCTGTCCATCATCAAGCGGTTGTTCTTTGGTCAATACCCGCATTAGAGTTGATTTGCCAGCACCATTACGACCAACCAGGCAGACCCTTTCATTATCTTCAATATGCAACTCTGTATTATCTAATAATGGTGCATCACTAAAAGCCAGATAGGCAGCTGACATATTAATTAATGACATAAATTACTTTTCCTCATCTGCATGACCAATCAACCAGCAGTTATGGATCTGGCGATTACGTATAAAATCAAGTGAAACAGTTTGCTGAGTGATTTCCTTGGCAGTTAATCCTAATTGAGTAATGCCTGACATATCCATTTTAAAACCACGCTTATTATTAGAAAATACAACTGTACCACCAGGACGCAACAAGCGCTTAATCTGCATCATTAAGTTGATATGATCGCGTTGCACATCAAAGGTAGTATTCATGCGTTTTGAATTGGAGAAAGTGGGTGGATCAATGAAAATCAAATCAAATTTATCTGTCGTCTGTGCTAACCAACCTAAACAATCGGCCTGAATAAGCCGATGTTGCCGTCCGGCTAATTGATTAGTTTGTAAATTTTTTTCTGCCCATTCTAAATAGGTACGCGACATATCAACGCTGGTGGTTGAACTTGCTCCACCAAGACCCGCGTGTACCGACGCTGACGCCGTGTACGCAAACAGATTCAAGAAATCTTTTCCTTTACTCATGTTGGCTAACATTTTACGCACCAAGCGATGATCTAAAAACAATCCTGTATCCAGATAATCGGTCAAATTTACCCATAATTGAGCATTATATTCATGGACTAATAAAAACTTACCCTGTTGGGATAATTTCTCATATTGTTGCTTGCCTGATTGACGCTGACGTGTTTTTAACACCAATTGGGTGGAAGTTAACGCTAATACCTTCATAGTTGCACTAATCACATCATACAGGCGTTGTTTTGCTTTATGGCTATCTATACTCTTTGGTGGAGCATACTCTTGAATAACAATATGTTCGCCATAACGATCAACGGCAACATTGTATTCAGGTAAATCAGCATCATAAATTCGATAACAATCAATTCCTTGTTGCTTCGCCCATTTATTAAGTTTTTTTTCATTTTTTTTCAATCTATTAGCAAAATCTTCGCCAACCATGGCCTGAACGCCAACTAATTTAGCGGATAAACGATAATTTTTTTGCAGGCAATTTAATGGTCCATTTTTAGCTTTAAATTCACGTTCTGCCCGCAGTCCTAAGCAAGCTAATAGTTCAGGCGAACCACTAAATAATGACAAATGCCAACCAGGAAAATGACTTTTTACTACCCTGCCCAATAGACTATAGAGTGCGATTAATGCCGGTTCACTTTGCAAACGCTCGCCATAGGGTGGATTGCTGATGATAAAACCCGTTTGGGCAAATGTTAATGGATTTTCCAACTTCGCCGCATCAGCATGTTGGAAATTTATTAAGGATTGAACACCCGCTTGTTTGGCATTCTTTTTGGCGACGGCTAAAATGTGGCGATCAATATCATAGCCATAAAAAAGTGCAGTAGCTTGCTGGATACCCGTTTGAAAACGTTTTTCCGCTTCAGCAATTACCTTAGCCCAAAGCGTAGCATTATAACCTGACCAATGCTGAAATCCCCAAACTTGACGTGCTAAACCAGGTGCACGATCACAAGCCATCATTGCAGCTTCAATTAAAAGTGTACCCGAACCACACATAGGATCGACCATTGGCGATCCAGGCTGCCAACCTGAGCGTAAGACAATCGCTGCGGCTAAATTCTCTTTGATAGGCGCTTGCCCTGCCAAACTACGATATCCACGGAGATGGAGCGGATCACCACTTAGATCTAACGATATTGTGGCATTATCTTTATTTAATTGGACGTTAATGCGTATATCGGGTTGTTGTTTAGCAATATTAGGCCGTTGATTCATTTTACGCTGGAAGCTATCGACAATAGCATCCTTCACTCGTAGCGCCCCATACTGGCTATTGCGGATAACTTGGTTGGTTCCATTAAAATAAACAGCAAAAGTATCATTAACGGTAAACAAATCTGGCCAAGCAATTGTTTGTGCGGCAAGATAGAGATCAAGATCATTAACAATCTGGCAACGAGCTAAGGGTAATAAAATTCTTGAGGCTAAACGACTCCATAATAGACTCAAATACATACCATGTTCGTCAATTTGAAAATGCACGCCACCGGGTGCAATATGACACTGCTTTGCGCCTAATACTTCTAATTCACTTTTAAGTAATTCTTCCAGTCCAAATGCCGTAGTAGCAAACAGAGCTTTCATATCGCTGTCACCTAAATAAAAAATTGCTGCACATTATAGCTAACCCTGTCGACATATCATAAAGTTACTAGCAAAATTATTGCGCTTAAACAGGAGTTAAGAATGATCCGGTTGTCTCGTCTTTATATCCATCCCGTTAAATCAATGAAAGGCATTCGTATGCCACAGGCCTATGCAGAAAATAGTGGCCTGGTTTTCGATCGCAATTTCATGGTTACCAATGATCAAGGTGGGTTTATTACTGCGCGGCAATATCCACAAATGCTGTTATTTAAGCCAATAATACTTGATAATGGTATCCAAATACAGGCACCTGATAATCAAACAGCAACTATTTTATATAAAGACTTTATTAATGATCCCTTGCCAACAGAAGTATGGGGAAATCATTTTACCTCCTTAGCCGCACCAGCAAAGATAAATCAATGGCTGTCGCAGTATTTTAGTTTTACCGTTCAATTAAGATGGTTAGGTGATATACCCAGCCGCCGAATAAAAAGATTTCCAACCATCCCGCTCTCATTTGCAGATGGCTATCCTTATCTTCTTATTAATCAAGCCTCATTTAAAGCAGTTCAACAATTATGCCCTGCTAAAATCAACATAGAACAATTTAGAGGCAATTTGATCATAATAGGTGCAGAAGCTTTTGCTGAAGATAGCTGGCAAACAATACAAATCGGTGAGGTTATTTTTGAACTGGTCAAACCTTGTAGCCGCTGCATTTTGACGACAGTAAACATTGATAATGGCGCGCAACATCCAACTGGAGAGCCGTTAACCACACTGCAAAATTTCCGCACTGACGAGAACGGAGAAATTGATTTTGGCCAAAATGCTATTGCCCAAAATAGCGGTCTGCTCCGCCTTGGTGATGTGGTAAAAATCTTAACTAAAAAACAGCCGAAGCAATATAAAAGCGTAAGATCAACCAAGTCGCAGATAATCAATCCAGAAAAGGAAACAACAGTATTAATCAATGTTAATGGCACAGAGTATTTAGCTAATAATCAAAGGGTTATTTTGGAGCAATTGGAAAAGCATGGCTTAAAAATTCCTTATTCATGCCGAGCAGGCATTTGTGGTTGTTGTAAAATGAAACTAATAGCAGGTGAAGTGATCCCATTAACAAAAACAGCAATCAAAGATGATGGAGTTATCTTAAGTTGCAGTTGCATTCCTAAAACAAATATTAAATTATTATTATTAAACTAATCCTTATCCATCATTCGTCATCAATGAATGATGGATATTACTATTGGTTAAAAGATGCTTTGTAATTTAGTTATTATATAAACCTTGAATATTGATTAATTCAGGTTATGTTTTATGAAACGGCCCTTTCATATATTAAACTACTGGCTGGTGGTTGATAAATCATTAAGCGATTATTCATAATCTTAATTGGGTCACAAAACCTCATTAACCGATCTTTCAATACTAATCTAGGTTCGATTAGTAAACATAAGCTGGCATATTTGCCTGCTTCTGCCACTAAAAACAACGCTTGCTGTCCACTATCTTCAATATGAACCTGAACAACATCCCCTAACACCAAATCATCATGGCAATTTACTGGCAAAAAATACCAGCTTCTAGGCATCTGCGGCTTTAAAAAACGAAAAGCAACTAATGCATTTAAAATTAATTCCGCACTATGCTCATTAGAAAGTGATAACTTTTGCACCTGTTCTTCAATACAATGGTATAACCCCGCATCATCAATATTGAAAGTCATTTCTCCATAAGCAGATGCAACCAACATTTTTGCTGGAAAACATGAACGAAATAACATTCCATTAGCTAAATCTAACATCATCCTTTCATGTTCATCATCGTAATACCAGCGCCACTGATTATTGGGTTTTATTTTCATTTATCACCCCTCAATCTGATCACTCTATTTACTAGCTTAAAATCCATACTAATTAGAATTAAGATAAAAAAGTATTGCTATAAAATAAATAATAGAAATAATAAAAAAAATTTCGAGTTTTTATGTAAAGATATTCAAAGAAGATCCTGAATTTAATAAATTATCAGATTACAAACAAATATTAATAAATAAAAAAAACTGCTTACTTTTTTATGCTCTAAATAAAGATTAAATATAATTAACAATATTTTTAATTAATTTAGGTCCGTGATAAATAAACCCAGAATAAACTTGTAATAATGATGCTCCTGCAGCCAATTTTTCTCTGGCCGCAACCAAAGAATCAATTCCACCTGCACCAATAATAGGTATCTGCCCTTTTAATTCTTTTGTCAATAAACGAACAATTTCAGTACTTTTTAATTGCACAGGTCGGCCGCTTAAACCGCCCGCTTCCTCTGAATATCTTAATCCTTTCACTAAATTCCGATCTAAAGTCGTATTGGTCGCTACAACACCATCAATCTGGTGACGAATTAAACTATCGCTAATTTGAATAATCTCTTCTTCTGTTAAATCAGGCGCAATTTTTACTACCACAGGAACATACTTTTGCTGTTGTTCGGCTAACAAGTGTTGTTTATTTTTAATTGACCGCAATAGATCATCCAATGCTTCACCATATTGTAATAATCTTAAATCGGGCGTATTCGGTGAAGAAATATTGACCGCAATATAACCTGCATAAGGATAAATTTTTTCCATGCAAATTAAATAATCCTCTTTACCCTGTTCAATCGGCGTATCTTTATTTTTGCCAATGTTAATGCCAATAATGCCGTCGTATTTGGCTTTTTTAACATTCTCAACCAAGTTATCAACACCTAGATTATTAAAACCCATGCGATTGATCAGTCCCTCAGCTTCAACCAGGCGAAATAGCCGAGGCTTTTCATTACCAGGCTGGGGACGAGGTGTGACCGTTCCTATTTCTACGAAACCAAATCCCATTGCACCAAAAGCATCAATACATTCACCATCTTTATCAAGACCGGCCGCTAATCCCAATGGATTTTTAAATGTTAGTCCCATGCAAGTCGTAGGTTTAAAATTGACCGACTGCCGGATCATAAACCGGAGCGGTGAATGCATGATGTATTTAAGCTGTCGGAAGGTGATTTCATGGGCTTGTTCAGGATTTAAACGAAATAGCGCCTTGCGGATAAGGGGATAAAACATTAGCTGTACCTTTTTTTGATAGATAATGTAAATTATTTAGTCGTAGAAACCATTTGCCGCTTTTTACTCTATAAAACAGTCTACTGCTAAATTTATCAGTAAACTCAAATGGTATGTACAGATGATCATGATAATTTAAATATGCCTAATATGACACTGCTTTTTGTCATTTAAGTTTTCAAAAATAATAGGTAAAAGCAAACTGATAGATATCCCCCCCAAATAATCTTGCAAAAGAAGGGATATCTTATTTGACTAATCGTTTTGATTAAGGAAAACGTTAGTAGCTTAGCAAAAAATAAAAGGCTATTGCTTTTCCAACGCCTTAGTAATTTTTTCAAATAGATCAGCACAAAGATCGGTTAATCCTTGCAACTGTTTTAACGCCTGATACATCCGATTTTGCCGTGTTTCGTCATAGCGCTTTAGACGAATCAATGGTTCAATTAAACGCGAAGCAACTTGCGGATTGCTGCTATTTAAAATAGTTAACATTTCCACTAAAAATTGATAGCCAGTGCCGTCTTCGGCATGAAATGCCGAAGGATTTTGTGCAACAAAAGTCCCAATCAGTGCACGTACTCGATTAGGATTTTCCATGCTAAATGTTGGATGAGTCAGCAAAGAACGTACGGTTGTCAGAACATTTTTAGCTGGACTGCTAGCATGCAGCATAAACCATTTATCCATTGTCAAACCATCATGGCGCCAGCGCTGTTCAAACTCTGCCATAAGCTGTTGACTACTTGGTAATTGTGCCGCCACTGCTGCATTTAATGCCGCCATCGCATCAGTCATATTATTAGCCTGATAATACTGCTCGGATACATACTTATCCGCTTGGGGCTTATTATGGCCAAAAGCCAGATAAAATAAGCATCTATTTCGCAAGGAACGTTTGGCAATATCCCCATGATCAATCCGATACTCAGTCACTTTATTAGCATGATAAACGGTAACAAATTCCGCCGTCATTGCAGTGGCAAATTTTTGGCTAATAAAGTTAATAACATCGTGAATGGCTATCGGATCGATGATCTCAAACCACTCGGCGACTTCATTTTCTGAAGGCAAAGTAAATAGTTGTGCTTTTAAAGCCGGATCACAGGCTTTATCAAGTAAAACCGCTCAGAATGCATCAATAATATGCAACGGTAATATTAATTCTTGCCGCTGCTGTAGGCGTGCCACATTTTGTTTAATATAAATTGCTAGTAGCGATTGCGCCGCATCCCAACGAGCAAACTCATTACTAGCATATTGCATCAATAATGCTAATTGCTCATCTGTGTATGAATAATCCAATTTCACCGGTGCGGAAAACTCACGCAGTAATGAAGGTATTGGCCGTGAATTAACTTGATCAAAAATAAAAGTCTGTTGTGCCTTAACTACATTAAGCACTGAGTGTACAGCGTGACCATTATATTGTAATGGAATAACATTACCTTCTGTATCATACAGCTCAATATCTAGTGGTATATGTAAGGGTAATTTTTCTGCTTGATCTGCCGTTGGCGCTGTGGTTTGGCTAATATGCAGTAAATATTGCTGCTTATCCGCTAAATATTCATCTCTGACCGTCACTAAAGGTGTACCCGATTGGCTATACCAACGACAAAATAGCGTCAGAGAGATATTAGAGGCATCTTGCATAGCTTGGACGAAATCATCACAGGTTGCTGCACTACCATCATGACGAGCAGTATAGAGTTTCATACCCGCCTGAAACCGCTCCTCACCTAACAGAGTATGCAACATTCGAATAACTTCCGCCCCTTTTTCATAAACGGTCAAAGTATAGAAATTATTCATTTCAATTACTTTTTCCGGCCGAATAGGATGCGCCATTGGACTGGCATCTTCAGCAAATTGGTGCGCGCGCATCAGCCGAACATTTTCAATCCGATTTACGGAACGAGAACCCATATCCGAACTAAACTCTTGATCACGAAAAACCGTTAAACCTTCCTTAAGACTTAATTGAAACCAATCACGGCAAGTAATACGATTACCCGTCCAATTATGAAAATATTCATGACCGATCACCGCTTCAATATTCAGATAGTCCTTATCCGTTGCCGTTTCTGTTTTTGCTAACACATATTTAGCATTAAAAATATTGAGTCCCTTATTCTCCATGGCTCCCATATTAAAGAAATCAACGGCAACAATCATATAGATGTCTAAATCATATTCGTAACCAAAACGTGTCTCATCCCACCGCATGGCATTTTTCAACGACACCATTGCCCAGTCGGCACGATCAAGATTACCCTTATCGACAAAAAGAGCTAACGTTACATTACGGCCACTTTGACTAACAAAATTATCGTATAGAACGTCAAAATCACCTGCTACCAGGGCGAAAAGATAACTCGGCTTAGGAAACGGATCTTGCCATTTTACCCAATGACGGCCATCTTTTTTTTCTCCTTTATCAATTTGATTGCCATTAGAAAGCAAATAAGGATAACGGCTTTTATCAGCGGTAATAGAAGTAGTAAAACGCGCTAATACATCTGGTCGATCTAAATAATAGGTAATATGACGGAAACCTTCTGCCTCACACTGAGTGCAAAGGACATCAGCTGACACATAAAGCCCCTCTAGCGCGGTATTTTTTACTGGGTTTATTTCATTAACGATCTTAAGAACAAAACTATCTGGCACTGACTCAATAATCAGTTTCCCAGCCTCTTCACGATAGTCGCTCCACGGTTTATCATCAATATGGATCGTGTGCAAAATCAAGTTTTCACCATCGAGTATCAGCCGATTAGCTTGTAAATTTAATCGTTTTACGTGGCTAATAGCGGTAACGATAGTTGTTGCCGGATCAAGCTGAAAATCTAATTCAATATCTGTAATGGTATAATCAGGCGCCTGGTAATCCTGACGATATTTCTCTTGTCGCTGTTGCGTCATAGTAAATTTTTACCTGTATCAATTATTCTAATGTCTCAATGTGGTCAATTATTTGGCAAAAATGATATCTTAAAACTTGTTTCTTTTGATCATAAATCATTTACCTATGATTAATGTTCAAGCTTGCCAGTCCTGTTTAATGGGTTATTTATTGCGGCAAAAAGCGCTGCCAATATAAAAATAAGTTGATAATATCAAATAGATGATTAGAATTTTTTATAACTACGCCAGAAATATATATACAACAGCCTTCACTCTTACTAGCATCAACAGGTATACTCTGGCATATTTTATCTTTAAGTCGAGAGTAATGCTTCCGCGAGGAAAGCTAACGCATTATGAATTTAGATGCACCACCTATCATTACATCACTACTAGATACTGATGCTTATAAACTGCATATGCAACAAGCCGTTTTTCATCGTTATAACCATGTGTCAGTAGTGGCAGAATTTCGTTGCCGTAGTGATGAGCGACTTGGTAACTATGCCCAAGCTGTACGCCAACAAATAGATTTAATGGCACACGTTGCATTAACACCAACTGAATACCACTATCTGCAAGGTCTGCCTTTTTTTAAAACAGATTATCTCGATTGGTTGAAGGATTTTCGCTTCAATCCCACGCAGGTTAACGTTTATACCACACCAGAAAATCAATTAGCACTCAGAATTAGTGGCCCATGGCGTGAAGTCATTCTTTGGGAAGTCCCTCTATTAGCCTTAATCAGCGAACTGGTTCATCGCTCCCGCTCGCCCAATGTAACAGCCGAAGATGCCATTGAACAGTTACATAAATTGATTAAGCATTTTTACCAAGACGCAAAAATGCAAAATATCGATTTAGCAAACTTCAAATTAATGGATTTTGGCACTCGTCGGCGTTTTTCTCGTACAGTGCAATCCGCTATTGTTAATGAACTAAAAAACCATTTTCCTTATTTTTCTGGCACTAGTAATTATAAATTAGCCGAACAACTACAACTCAGACCGGTGGGTACCCAAGCTCATGAGTGGTTTCAAGCTCATCAACAAATTAGTACTGAACTGGCTAATAGCCAACGCGTTGCGCTGCAAAGTTGGCTAAATGAATATCCCGATCAACTAGGCATTGCACTAACAGATTGTATTACGATGGATGCTTTCCTACGTGACTTCGATATTAACTTTGCTAATCGTTATCAAGGATTACGGCATGACTCGGGAGATCCGTTAGAATGGGGTGAAAAAGCAATTCGTCATTATAAAAAATTGGCCATCGATCCGATGAGTAAAACCCTGGTTTTTTCAGATAACCTTGACCTACAAAAAGCGTTGATCCTTTATAAACATTTTTATAAACGTATTAATCTTATTTTTGGTATTGGAACCCGGTTAACCTGCAATATTCCTCGGGTAAAACCACTTAATATTGTGATTAAATTAGTGGAATGTAATGGTAAGCCAGTAGCTAAGTTGTCTGATAGCCCAGGAAAAACTATCTGTGATGACGATGAATTTGTCGATCGCTTGAAAAAAGCCTTTGATATTCCCAATATAACTAAGCAGGTTAATGACAAACCTAACTGATTATTATGGCAAGCTATTTTGTTAATTGGCGCATCAAGCTAAATTAAATTCTTATTACAAAGGTCTTTTCATCTGGTTATTCCCATTTTAAACTTGCTATTTTTACTTGTTTCCTACGTGTGGACAAGTAACATAAGGCCTTTCCCAAACGGGATCAAACAACTTTAAACAACTAAATAACAAAAGAGAGTATTTTATGAACATAGCGCCTGTAGTCGAAGTACTGCAAGGCCGTGTAGCGGTAGGCGAAGAAGTAACCGTTCGTGGCTGGGTACGTACAAGGAGAGATTCAAAAGCCGGTTTCTCATTCCTCGCCATCTATGACGGTTCCTGCTTTAATCCATTACAGGCTATTGTAAATAATCAACTAGATAATTATGAAAACGACGTTTTACACCTGACCACCGGCTGCTCAGTTGAAGTAACCGGCATTGTGAAGCCATCGGAAGGTCAAGGACAAAAATTTGAATTATCTGCCACTCAAGTTGTTGTCGTCGGCATGGTAGAAAATCCTGATAGTTATCCTATGGCTGCCAAGCGTCATAGTGTTGAATATCTACGCGAAGTGGCACACCTGCGTCCGCGCACCAATCTTATCGGCGCTGTTGCCCGTGTTCGTAATACGCTAGCACAAGCTATTCACCGTTTCTTTCATGATGAAGGCTATCTCTGGGTCTCAACACCCATTATCACCGCCTCCGATACCGAGGGAGCCGGTGAGATGTTTCGTGTCTCAACATTAGATTTGCAAATTATTCCTCGCACAGAAAAAGGTGATATTAATTTTGATAAAGACTTTTTTGGCCGAGAAGCATTTCTAACTGTATCCGGTCAGCTAAATGGCGAAGCTTATGCTTGTGCCTTAAGCAAAATTTATACCTTTGGCCCAACGTTTCGGGCAGAAAATTCGAATACCAGCCGCCATTTAGCCGAATTCTGGATGGTTGAACCGGAAGTCGCTTTTGCCGATTTGAACGATATCGCCTCGCTGGCTGAGAAAATGTTAAAATATGTTTTTAAATCGGTTTTGCAAGAACGCCATGATGATTTAACCTTTTTCGCTGACCGGATCGATAAAGAAGTGATCAGCCGGTTGGAAAAATTTATTGCCTCAGATTTTGCCCAAATCGACTATACCGATGCCATCAAAGTGCTGGAGCAATCGGGTCAAACCTTTGAAAACCCAGTGGCTTGGGGTATCGATCTCTCTTCAGAACATGAACGTTATTTAGCTGAGCAACACTTCAAAGCACCCGTAGTGGTTAAAAATTATCCAAAAGATATTAAAGCTTTTTATATGCGTCTGAATGATGATAATAAAACCGTTGCTGCCATGGATGTATTAGCGCCCGGTATTGGCGAAATTATTGGTGGCTCTCAGCGTGAAGAGCGATTGAATAAATTGGATGCTCGCATGGAAGAGATGGGGCTTAACCAACAAGATTATAGTTGGTATCGCGATCTGCGCCGCTATGGTACTGTGCCCCACGCCGGATTTGGGCTCGGATTTGAACGCCTAGTCGCTTATGTCACTGGCGTACAAAATATTCGTGAAACTATTCCCTTCCCGCGTACTCCACGTAATGCGAGCTTTTAAATATTTAATCCCATAAAATGAATAAATATTTTAATCATAACTGGCCAGTATACCGCTGGCCTTTTTATTTCTAATTATGATAAATATTAAAAAGTTCCCCTTTATTTACATTTTGAAACATATTATTTCTTTTTGTTACAAATATTGTATTTTTGTATCATTTTCAGGGTAGATAAAAATTTTTACCAATGGAACACTGGACGCAGAAACGAGACGACACTAAACTCTTAGAGATAGTTCCCAATGGTTGGGAATTTATTTTTGGCAGTGGCAGGTGTCCGAATAACACCAATGAGGGTAATAATAATGATGAAGCGCAATATTCTTGCAATAGTTATCCCGGCGTTGATAGCTGGAGCTGGTACAGCAAACGCAGCTGAAATCTATAACAAAGACGGCAACAAACTGGATCTATACAGTAAAGTTGACGTTCGTCACTTCTTTGGCAAAAGCAGTGGTGGCGATGAAGGCGATGATTCGCGTGTTCGTCTTGGTATTAAAGGTGATACTCAAATCTCTGATCAACTGACTGGTTTTGGTCGTTTCGAGTGGGAAACTAAAACCAACAAAAGTGAAGCTGAGAACGAAAACACAAACCGTCTAGCTTATGCCGGTTTGAAAATTGCTGACTTTGGTTCAATAGATTATGGTCGCAACTACGGTGTTCTGTATGATGTCAACGCATGGACTGACGTTCTGCCTCTTTATGGTGCAGACTCTATGTCTCAAGCTGACAGCTACCTGACTGGCCGTAACCGTAACCTGTTAACTTACCGTAGCACTGATTTCTTTGGTCTGGTCGATGGCTTGAACTTCGCCCTACAGTATCAAGGCAAAAATACGGACAGCAATAAATCAGGCAGCGATAAATTCCTGAAAAATAACGGTGATGGCTTCGGTCTGGCCGCCAACTACGATATCGGCTGGGGCGTGGCGCTGGGCGCTGGTTACGCCAAATCTAATCGTGGCCTGACTGATCAGCAAAAAAATGACAGTGGCGCTGGCGGTAATAGTGCTGAAGGCTGGAACGCAGGTATCAAATATGATGCCAACAACCTCTATCTGGCAGCCATGTACGGTGAAACCCGTAATATGACTCGTTTCGGTAAAGAAACAACTCTTAATACAGATGGCACTCAAGTCGCTAACAAAACTGAAAACTTCGAAATCGTTGGTCAGTATCTGTTTGACGAAATTGGTCTGAAACCATCTATCGCCTATGTGCAGTCTAAAGGTAAAGATTTAACTGATGCTGCCTACTCGCAGAAGCAAGACTTAGTGAAATACGTTTCTTTAGGTGCTTTCTACTATTTCAACAAAAACCTGACCGCAGTTGTTGATTACAAAATTAACCTAATCAATGGCAGCAATGGCTTTGCTGATAAATATGGTATTGGCAGAGACAACCTGGTTGGTTTAGGCTTAGTTTACCAGTTCTAATTATCGCTTAGCGGTGATTTAGCAGTAAAAGTGAAAACGTAAATCTAAAAAGCAGCGCATAAGCGCTGCTTTTTTTAGTAGTCCATGTTAACTGTTAAAATATTGTTACCTATCAGACAATACCAACCTAAACTAATATCACAAGTTTGCCTTATTTTTAGCGCAGAGTGTTGGCAAATCATTTTCATCGCGTTAACCTGAGATCCCTCGATTATCAAATCACAATTGAGTTACTGGAATTATAAATATGTTGGAAAATATTATTGCAGCTCCTGCGGATCCTATTTTAGGCTTGGCAGAGAGTTTTAATGCTGATCCGCGTAAACAAAAAATCAATTTAGGTATTGGTGTTTACAAGGATGAGTCAGGGAAAACCCCCATTCTTACTTCTGTCAAAAAAGCAGAAAAATATCTGTTAGAGCAGGAAGTGACTAAAAATTATCTTGCTATTAGTGGGATAGCGGAATTTGCCACCGTTACGCAAGCATTACTTTTCGGCAACAACCATCCGATTATCGCCGAAGATCGCGCTCGCACGTCACAGGCACCAGGCGGAACCGGTGCATTGCGTATTGCGGCTGAATTTATTGCTAAACAGACCTCTGCCCAACGCGTCTGGATCAGCCAGCCAACCTGGCCAAATCACGAAAATATATTTAAAGCGGCCGGACTGACAAGCTGTTATTACCATTACTATGATGCTAATCAGCATAATCTAGACTTTGCTGGCATGTTAACCAGCTTAGAAGATGCGAAGCCGGGTGATGTCCTATTACTACATGGTTGCTGTCATAACCCTACCGGTATCGATCCAACGCCAGAACAATGGGAAATTCTATCTACCCTGGCAGCAGAGAAAAACTTACTACCGGTTTTTGATTTTGCCTATCAGGGCTTTGCAAAAGGCCTGGATGAAGATGCACAAGGTTTACGTATTTTTACCAACAAAAATCCAGAAATTATCATTGCCAGCTCCTATTCGAAAAATTTTGGTTTATATAATGAGCGGGTTGGTGCCTGTACAATTATTGCCAATAATAGCGAGCAAGCCGAGCGAGCGTTTAGTCAAATAAAATCGATTATTCGCGCAAACTATTCTAATCCCCCTGCCCACGGTGCAGCTATTGTTACCACCATTTTATCTGATGAATTACTAAGGAAAGAGTGGATCGAAGAGTTGACAACCATGCGGCAACGCATCCAACGGATGCGACAATTATTTGTAAATACCTTACAAGAAAAAGGCGCTAAGCAAGATTTTAGTTTTATTAGCAGACAAAACGGCATGTTCTCTTTTAGTGGGCTTAATGAAGAACAGGTAACTCAGCTACGTGAAAAGCATGCAATTTATGCAATTAGTTCAGGTCGAATTAATGTGGCTGGCTTAACGTTAGAGAATATGGTTCCTCTTTGCAAAGCTATCATTGATGTATTATAAAGAAACATATAGTTAATTCAGATAGTTACCGATTAGGACAATGCCCTAATCGGTTTTTTATTAGTCACAGCCAACAGCAAAATGGTCGTAGCCGCATAAAACTACTCTTGTAAGAAGGGGTTAAATTGCCGCTCAGCAGCCAAATTAGACATTGATCCATGGCCAGGAATAAATTGATAATCATCACCGAGGGGCAAAATTTTTGTTTTAATTGAATGGATTAATGTTGCATGATCACCTTGCGGAAAATCAGTGCGCCCAACACTACCCTGGAAAAGCACATCTCCCATCGAAATTAGCTTATCGGCATGATTAACAAAGATAACATGTCCAGGCGTATGCCCCGGGCAATGTAAGACAGACAATTTGATATTAGCAAAACGAATTTCATCTCCTTCTTGCAAGTAGCGATCTGGCGTAAAGTCTGGACATTTTGCGACACCAAACATTTGGCTTTGCACTGCTAATCCTTTGATCAAAAATTCATCTTCTTTTTGCGGGCCATAAATTGGCACCGAAAAATGTGCTGCTATCTCGGCACAACCACCTACATGGTCAAAATGACCATGAGTTAGCAAGATATAGTGTAAATTTAATGAACGCTTTTCAATTTCAGCAATTAATTTTGCTACTTCGCCACCAGGATCAACAATTACGGCATCTAAGCTCTTTTCATCCCAAATTAGCGTACAATTCTGCCTAAAATCGGTTACAGGAATAATTTCAAATTTCATATAGTAGTAAATCCATTATTTAAATAAAAATTTATTTAATATCTAATAGATTACCATCTTCTGACCGGTCCTGTATCAATATGTACAAAATTACTATTAGGATAATAACCTACTCCTCCCGCTCGCATCTTTAATGCAGCTTTGCGGATATGGCTAAGTTCGATCCCTTTAATATGAAAATCCATTGCTCGACCATGGGTATGATAGCTATTTTTAGCAACCCCACTACTTTTACGTCGTAAAGCATTATTGGTTTCAACAGAACGATAACCAGAAACGAGTTGAACAGGTTTATTGGTTCCCATTAACATTTGTAACAAATAAATCTGATCAAATAATTTCGGATCAATGGTTTTAATTTTATTATTACGATGATCACGGAATAGGTGATTCAATCTGGTCAATTCAGCGTTATTATAACGACGACCATCAAAAAACTCAGTTTTAAGAAACTCACCAGTATGAAGATTTTCAAAGCGCAGAATTTTGGGTCGCGGGGTGGTTAATGCCGCAAAGACATAGCTAGGTAATAAGCTAAAACCCAGTGTTATTGCGCCATAACCTAACCATTTTCGTCGATTCTGATCAATATTGTCCATAGCCACTTAACTCAAATAAAAAGAAAAAATAATAATCAATATGTACGATAATTATACCGAATTTATTTCACTACTTTTGTATAATTATGTAAAAAATATCTATCTAACGCTATAGAATATCACTTTTAATACATGTTAATTATAAATACAAATAACATTATTATAACCTATTATGGCAATAAGCACATCAAATTGTTCAATATTTATACAAATCATGCTTAAATTAGGCTAGTTTATCAATCAATCTTATTAGTATCTGCATTTAGTCGATTATATTAAACAAGGCATAATTTATCACAAATAGCGATATTTATGCATCTATACTAAATAGTTAAAAAATAATCCGCGATTGAAAAGTAATATAAAAGAAGTTTTTGCCTCTTTTATATCATTTTATTTATTCATTAAGGGTGGCTCTTATTTCATTTAAATAATTTATCGCCCCATAAATAACTTTGTCATAGCCATAAATGTCATCGCGAAAATTAGCGCTATTCTTGTTATCAACCCAGGCAGTTTGGTAATAAAGATAAATAGGTATCCTACCAGGAATATTAATATAACGTGTCTCACCTTGCTGAAGTGCAGCGTCAATACGCTTTTGATCCCAACTAGCACGCGCAAGTAAAATTGATGCTAATACTGATGCCTTATTCACTCTCACACAACCAGAGCTAATTGAACGATTTTGCCGATTAAATAAACTATGGTTAGGGGTATCATGTAAGTAAATTGCATCAGTACTTGGCATGTTGAATTTATAACGGCCTAAGGCATTGGCTGGCCCTGGTGCCTGGCGTATACGATAGGGAAAGGATGAAGATGAGATGGCATTCCAATTTATCGAGTAAGGATCAATAGGATAGGCATTACGCTCCCAACCAGATAAAACCGTAAAACCTCGGCGAGCAAAAAAGCCCGGATCCCTTCTGGCTTGAGGCAAAATATCTTTACGAACCATGCTAGTAGGAACATTCCAGGGTGGATTAATAACGACATTATTAAGTTCACTACTCATTATTGGGGTTTTACGATCAGGGCGACCCACAATAACTTTAGAATCTATAATTAATTGATTATTTAGATAAAAATGTAAAGTATAAGCAGGAATATTAACTAAGATGTCAGAACCACCTTCATTAGGAATAATTCTTAAACGCTGGATATTAATCGCCAGTAATCCGGCCCGCTCGGTAGGTGAAGTATTTAGCCATTTTAATGTTGCGTTACCAATAATACCATCCGGCTCTAATCCATACATTCTCTGGAATTGTTTAACCGCATCTACTAATAATCCACCATAATTACGAATATCTTCATCCTTTACCGCATCCTGGGTTAACAACCCATTGCGAGTTAAAATTTCACTTAAGGAAACAAGATCGTTGCTTGCTTGCCCTGGCTTTAATAGACTAACCGTATTTATTTTTGGCCATATTTGTTTATCAGCCAAATAAGCCAACATTTTCGTCCTCATTGGTAAATATGAGGCGTGTTGCGGCGCTAATGTTTTGATCCAACTAGCTAATTGTTTAGCGTTAATCGCGCTTTGCCACTGAGAAACACTACCAATCGTTGGCTCACGAAGTGGATAAGGCGTTTTCTGATATAACCAATCTTTACCATTATATTTTACATTACATATAAAATATAAATAACCTAACATCGCATCTGATAAAATAACATCTCGTTCCATCTGATTGAGTTGTTTATTTTTTACTAATAGTGATAGCCATTTACCAAACTGCGGCTGAAAACCGGCCAGCGCCAATTCGGCTAATTGCTGTTTGAATTCTATTACCGCAGCTTCATTATCCCATAAAGGTTGCATATTATTTTCAGCATAGAGCTTCGCTAACCTGTCCATATAGACTAAATTAATACCAGGTGATAACCAGCCCTGCAGTTGCTGACGGCTTTTTTGCATCTCTGGCACAGTTATATTTTTCTGCTCAGTAACCAAATTTGTTAAAGGGACTTGGGTATTTGTGATCGTGTCTATTTGCGCCAACTCAGCACATGCTGGTGTTATTGCCAATATTACACAGCATATTAGTGAAGCACGCAAAGTGTTCACTCTTTTATTCGCCATAATATCACCTTTTTATTTCATTTTTATTGTTTTAATAGCAGAGTAAAAAATTTATCTTTAGCCAGGTTAAAATTAACTAATTTATTGTCTTTTATTTGCTACAAAAATAAATAATTTTTATATTTAAAAAATAATCATGTTTATAAATTAATTTAAACCTGTATTGACAAAGTAAATTTTCATTTAAAATAAAATCCCATAAATTTTAGATTTAATGCTTATTAAAAATTAAATTACCAATCCGCTATATTTAAAATATAATCTTCGATCACTTTATTTTCAATTGCAATACTTAATTTACTTTTAAAACAAACCATTTATAAAAAAACCGCTATCATGAAATAGCGGTTATTAAAATATAAAAATAATCTTTTACTACTTGAGTTTAAGTAACAGCAGATGATAGTTTTAACCGCTCATCTTCTTGACCAAAACCTTTTAAACCAACAACATGCACATGCTCTTGTTGGCCAAATACCTTACGTACCAGCTTATAAGTCGTCCCTTTTTCTGGACTGATATTTTCAGGTGCCGCAATAATTAATTGCATTTTTAATCGTTCACAGAGTTCAAACAGGGTTGCAATCGATTTAGCATCCAATCTAGCCGCTTCATCCAGGAATAAGAACCGACATGGTAAAATATCTTTACCTCTTAATCTTTGTGACTCTTCTTCCCAACTTTGTACAACCATCACTAAAATTGACATGCCTGTACCAATCGCTTCTCCCGTCGATAGCGCACCACTTTCTGCTTTTAGCCAACCATCTGAACCACGATTAACTTCAACATCCAGTTCCAGATAATTACGATAATCGAGTAACTCTTCGCCAATAGTTTGTGGCAAGCGTTGCCCAATATCTAGTTGCGGGTTTAAACGTTGATAAAGTTTTGCCATCGCTTCAGAAAATGTCAGACTTTTATTTTTAAACAGATCTTGGTGATGTTCGTGCTCTTCTGACAAGACATCAAGTAATGATTCATGACTTTGTCGAATATTAACATTGAGTCGAACCCCATTTACCTGGCCAAATGCAACTGACTGTAGCCCTTGATTAAGTAAGCGAATTCGATTTTGCTCACGATGGATCGTTTTACGGATAATATTTGCCACACTCTTAGCACTGATAGCTAATTTTTGTTCCCGGGCGGTCAGTTCTTCTGTTAGACGCGCTAATTCAATTTCCATCTGTTCAATGGCATCAACCGGATCATCAGTGCGAATAATATCTTGTCGAATCCGTTCACGTAAATGTTCATAAACCGCAATAAAGAACGCTATTTTACGCTCTGGCCGTTTAAGATCTTCAGAGGCACGCAATACATCGCGTAAATGTTCATTATCCGCGACCGCTTGTCTAAGCGCTCCTAGCGCTTTATCTGACATCGAACGTAAACTATCACCATCCATATAAGCTAATTCACGTCGATGTAAACGACGCTCGACACCGTTCTCCCTAACCATTTGCATAACAGCACACCAACCGGATTTACCTGACACAACCTGCTCGCGAAGTTGGTAATAGTCCCGCTCCAATTTTCTTAATTTTTTTTGCCAATTGTCCATTTCAGCTTCACAAAATGCGATCTGTTTCTCCAATTGATTGATGCGCGAGCGATTAGCATTTACTGCTTCATAAAGTTGGTCACGGCGTTCACGTGCCCGTTTTTCTGCATTACTATCTGCCTGAACGCCAATCGCTTTTATTTCAGCCTCTAACTCTCTTAGCATATCCTGCTTAGTGTCAAAAGAGCTGCGTAATGATGCTAATAGTTGATTCAATTGTGCAGTTTTAGTTTGTTGCTGTTTTAGTTGTTCTCGTACCTGACTACGCTCTTTTTCAGCCTGTTGTAAACGCTGACGGAGTTTATTATTTAAATCAGTATCTTCTGTCAGCATCTCCGTCGAGTCGCTATAACTAAAATGGGCACGACGTTGTAAAACTTCAATTAAAGCGAAAGTTTGCTGTTTGGATTGTTGCTGTAACTGTTTGACTTGTTCATATTCGTGGCGTAATTGCTCATGTTGTTCAGGATCACTTTGCAAAACGTTAGCTATCGGTTCTAGCTTTGCCAACGATTTTGCATGTTTATGCAAAAAGTGCCCCGCTTCTTCGGCCTCTGCAAGCGCTGCTCGGATCTCTTCGATGCGATCCACTAACGTTTCATCCATTAGCAAATTCACTTGTGGCAACAAACGGTTCAAACTGGATAACCGCGCTTTGATCGTAGTATGTTGCTTTTTTTGTTGTTGTGTCTGAGCTTCAAATTGTGCTAACTGGCGTTCTAGTTCATTTCTACGTTGGTTTAAAGAACGAATCTCAGCCTCTGGATCAGGGTCAAAAACCACCGCAAGATGCTTGCCAATGAAACCACTAAAGGCATGATGAGCTCGTTGTAATTTCTGCATATCAAAAGAGAGGGTTGCATAACGCTCAGCTAAGCTATCTCTCTGCTGGTTCAACATTTCCAGTTGATTTTCACGCGCTGCCCGACCAAATAACGGAACTTCAGGATAACGAGAAAAACGCCATTGACGCTCTGAAGATCGAACTAATACTGCCTGGTCAAATTCTTCCGCATTAAATACACTATCATCAAAAGATTGCGGATCACCTTCAATAAAATAGACATCATCTGGACATTCAGCTATCAATTCACTTAGTTGTGGCTGAATTTTTGCCAGCTCAGGAACCACAATGCCATGTCTTGCTGGACCATAGAGCGCTGAAAAATAGGGCGCATCATCGATAGTAATATCATCATAAATTTCAGATAACAAAACACCACCAAGACGTTCAGCCAAACCAAGTAGCCGATTATCATCTGCGCCGCTCGGTTGACTAAGATGGGCTATCTGTTGCTCTAATTCACGCTTTTGACTGGCGACTTCATCACGTTCAACGGTAATTTCACGTTCTTGTTCTAATAATTGCTGTAGATGCTCGGTAATTTCATGACTCTGGCTAAAACTATCATCAGCCTGTACAGTTAATTGATTAAGTGCATCTTGTGCCGCCAGCCAAATAGGTGCTTTTTGAGTTAGCGTTCGAATTTGCTGTTTGATCTGCTCAAGCTCTTGACGCATTAACATGCGATGCTCACTACTTTCATTAACAGAAACACTTAGTTCTTCTTGCTGTGCTTCTAATTGTTCCAGTAATGTAGTCAGTTGATCTGGCTGATATTGCTGTTCAGAATATTGACAAAATTCAGCTAAAATACGTTCAGCATCCTGCCGGCTATTAAGTTTTTGCTCCAGTTCGGCTAATTGCATTTGTAGCGGCTCAATACGCTGGGCAAGATGTTGCTGGGAAGCCCAGTCGCGCAATAATTCACGAGCTTTTTGATAAGCTTTATCTCCTTTTACCTCACCAGCAATATTTTTAACTAAGCTATAAGCCTGGTCAAATTGGTTAGTGGCCGCATCAATCACACTGATTTTCTGTGCCAATGCAAGCAATTTTTCGGTATGTTGTTGCTCTGTTTCTTCAAATTTGGTCAAAAATTGCTCGACATTATTTGGCGTTAGTTTAGCCAATTGGCAAATTTTCTTTGCTCGTTCTAGTGCTTGCTGAGCTTTTTGATATTGGATTGCGCGCGTCTGCTGAACATCTAACGCTTGCTGGTAATCAGCCAGTTGACTTTTTAGCTCATCAACTTCTAATTCAGCCGCTTCAACGTTGGCTTCAAGCTCAGCTTGCTGTTCTACGGCTTGCTCAACGACTTCAGTCTGTTCTTCCAGACGATAGGTGATCTCTTCAATATCGGCCTGATAGCGATCAATTTTTTCCTGTTGGCGTACCGCTGCTTGTACAAGACCTAAATGATCGCTGGCTGCCTGAAAATCAGCCTCTAAATCTAGCGAAGAACCATTTTGTTCGTCCAGCTCACGTACCATTTCAACATGACGGGTCTGGGCAGCAATCAGTTGTTTACGGCCGTCAAATAATTCAGCCCGAACAGCAAGTGCACTATCTAGATGCACTCGGCGTTCATTCGCATGACGCATATAATCAGCAGAAACGTAATCTGTTGCTTCATTAATTAAACGTCTAAATAAATCACGATCAGACTGAGTGACCCTGATCGCTTCAAGGGTTAATCTATTTTCTCGCAAAGCCGCTTCCATATCCTGAAAGGCTTTTCGAACACCACTATTCTCAGGCAAAAGATAATCACGTAATGAACGCGTAATGGCACTAGAAATTCCACCGTATAAAGAAGCTTCGATTAAGCGATAAAATTTGCTCCTGTCACTGGATGATCTCAATCGTTTAGGAATAATACCCAGATCAAATAACTGGGCATGATAATCAATAATTGAATTAAATTGTTTAAACTGCACACCTTCAATTGCATCGACGTGATCTTTTAAATCATTTAAACCAATCACTCGCGCTTGACGTTCTTCAACTTGCTCAGTCAAGATATGCGTTGGTAATATTGCGCTAGGTAATCCTTGGATTATAAAAGGTTTTATATCGACTTTTTTATCACGACCGGCAATTTGTTGTAAGCGCACACCGACTAAAATACGTTGATGGCGGGAATTGATTACGTCCAAAATTGAATAACAGACCCCTGGACGTAATTTTCCATGTAACCCTTTATCACGTGAGGCTGAAGTTGCACCCGCTTCGGTGGTATTACGAAAATGCAATAAGGTTAAATCAGGGATCATGGCGGTAATAAATGCCGCCATAGTGGTCGATTTGCCGGCGCCGTTACCACCAGATAACGTCGTTACTAACTCATCCAAATCAAACGTTCTGGCAAAAAAGCCGTTCCAATTGATGAGCGTGAGTGAGCGAAACTTGCCTCGTTCTAACATAGCTATTCATCCTCCGCTTCATCTTCAACACTATCATTACTTTCGTTATCGGTTAACCCTAAGTTATCTTTTAACGACATCGCTTCGCCATCACGGATCATGCGTAATTGGGCTTGTTGTGGATCATCGCCACTACGCACATCAGCACCAAAACGAAAGACAGATTCGGCGATCATAAAACGCTGACTGTCATTTTGCAAAAAATGAACCATTCCTAATCGGCGTAGACGATTAAGCGAAGTGCGCAGCTTTTCTTGTAATTTTTGTTTATCCAAATCCGTACCTGTCGAACGCTGATTAACAAACTTAAGTAGTTTGCTTTCATCCGCTAGGGACAATAGCTCTTCAAACAGTTCCTGCGCAGTAAAAATGCCCTGATTAGAAAGTCTTTCCGGACTTAAATAGAGATAACAAAGAATTTTGCCAACCATCATATCTAATTCAGATAAAACTGAGCGAGGAATCAATGTAGTCGAACGTGGACGTAAATAGAAAAAACCTTCTGGCGCACGGATCAACTCAACATTATAGCGAGCATAAAAGGCGGTTAACTCCTGTTCAAAATCCATCAAAAAAGCGTGATTATCCAGATCATCAATGCCAACATGGCGCCCGGCTCGAAGCTGGCTATCCAATTCAGGGAAAAGAGAGCTGACTAAAGCTTGTGCCAATTTTACTGGCATAAATTGTTCAATATTTGTCGATGACATGTGCCTGTACCTTGGCTCCGTAATCATTAATCGCTAACCATTCAGGATGGATACCTGAGAAATCCGCTTCTGCTATACCTAATTTAACAGCTTGATCGACAATAATACGCGCCACATCAAAATGCCGTTTCTGTGGATATTTTGTCAAGTAATCACGCAAAATTAAACCAATATCAAGTGGATGCTGATCTTTCTTATAACCTGCTAATGCCTGCTCCATTATCTCAATCAGTTGTTCATTAATCTGATTAAATTCTTCATATTCCAGTTCAGTTGGCAACTCACCCGTCGCTTCTTCATTACTCAATACCAGATCTTCATCACGCACATCAAATAAACGTTCAGCATTGGCTACCGTTAACGCCCAAGGATCGGTAAAATAATTTTGCACCGATAGACGTAAGCGCTGCGAGAATATCCTATTTTTATCCATATCAATGGCGGTACGAATAAATTTATGCACATGGCGATCATAACCAATCCAGAGATCAATCGATTGTTGACCCCAACTAATAATTCGATCAAGCTTACTTTGTAGATCAAATACTAGCTTATCAACCAATTCTGAACCACCTCCATTCATATTTGCCTCTTGGATACGTAACAAATTGGACTGTAATTTATCACCCGCCGCTTCCAGCGTATCTTGTAATTCACGTAATGTGCCTGAAGTTTCCGTTAATAGTTGTTCACAATTGGCAATCGCTGCTTGCCAATCCTGACTAAGTAATGCGGAGATGTCTTCCTTTACACTATTTTGCTGTTCATCCATTACACGCTGCGACATATCAATACTGTCAAAAATTTCTGCCACTGAATATTTTAATGGTGCAAAGACATGGCGATGCCAGTGAAATTCATCGCCCCCTTCTTCTGCCGCATCCGCCGCTCGACTTAATTCACCAGCTACAATCGAAAGTTGCATCGATAAACGTAGGGAAGAAAATTCCCGCTGGCGAATATAATAATCACTGATCCCAATACCAAGTGGCGTTAAACGGTAAATGGCATTACCTTCAATGATTTCATTAGAAAAACGATTAAATAATTTCTGTCGTACCATATCATTAATTGCATTATTTGCTCTGGCAGTAACGGTTTCGGCGGTCTGCTCGAATCCTTTACTAACTTCACGAAAAGCATCAATTAATTCACCTTCACTCATTTCGCCATCAAACCGCTCGCTATTAAGGACAGCCACCGCCAATAAAAAAGCCAAACGCTCAGCAGGTAATGATATTGAAAAATCATTTTTCCGCGCCCATGATACCAATTCCGGCACAGTCTGGGAAAACTCACTCATAATTCATCCTTTCACATAGACTTGCATGCCATAACATGAATATAGCGCCCCAGATTAATATAGGGTTGTTGTCGACAATAGCGCTGCTCCAAAGCAAGCAACGCCGGAAAATCTTTATGTTGTAACTGACGGCTTTGTAGATAATCATGAAAAACCCGTACACCGGTTTTACCAACTATTTTAAAGTCAAATTCTTCTAACCATTGATATACTGTTTCTGGTAATAACGGATTAAGAGGGGTAAGTGAACGTTTGCGGCGACGCTGAATATTAGGTGTCGCTAAATGGAAGTTACCTAATACAGCATTTCTCATCACCAACCCATTCGCATTATAAAACATGATAGAAAATGCGCCACCTGGGTTAATTATATCCGCTAGGGTTTTTATTGCCGATTTTTGTTCATGGATCCATTCAATCACTGCATGAAACAACACTAAATCAACGGCTCCCGTTGCTGTTAAATATTGGGCTATATCCTGAAAGGTAGCGTGAATAAATTGCATGTTCTGGCTTACTTTTTTTTCATCAGCCAACAATCTGGCGCGTTCAAGCATGGCTGCCGAAATGTCACAAACAATAACTTGATGTCCCATCGCAGCCAATTTGCAAGCAAAAAGGCCTTCTCCTCCACCCGCGTCCAATATCTTTAACGGCTTACTGGGTAATAAATTAAGCAGAGTGTTTAGATCCTGCCACATAACCGCTTCGCGTATTTTTCCCTTAGTTGTGCCATAAATATTCTGTGTAAACTTATCTGCAATGTCATCAAAATTGCGACCTACCATGAAAAAATACCTCGATAACAACTATTATAAAACTTAATCGCCATTGCTGATAAAAAATACCTATTAACCAACAGTTAGATAATAAAAAATAATAGCAATCTTTGTTGAAAATAATTTTTATATTAACAATTCATTAATCTAGTATCTATATGATTGAATATACCACACGCTCGATAAATTCATTAACTAGGGTTGAAATATGTTGTTTATATTGAAAAAATATCTTGGTGCGCTTCTAATGCCATTACCTCTCATCATTTTAATAAGTTTTATCGGATTATTACTACTTTGGTTTACTCACTGGCAAAAAAGCGGCAAATGTTTAGTCTCTGTTAGTTGGTTGGCGTTGTTATTACTTGGCACACAGCCTATCGCCGACAAATTGCTACTGTCAACGGAAGGTAACTTTAGCAAACGCTATGAACTATTACACCCTAAACAAACAATCCAGTATATTGTTGTACTCGGAGGCGGATTTACTTATAACCCTGATTGGCCACCAAGCGCTAACCTTATTAATAATAGCCTTGCAAGAGTGACGGAGGGAATTCGTCTCTATCTTCAACATCCCGGTGCCAAATTAATTTTTACTGGCGGTCGCGGCAAAAATATGATCAGTAATGCGGAAGTGGCTGCGAAAGTCGCACTATCGTTAGGTGTACCTGAAACAGCTATTATTACCTTAACCAAACCCAGAGATACAGAAGAAGAAGCCCTTGAAGTGAAAAAAATCGTTGGCAGGCAACCTTTTCTATTAGTGACGTCAGCAAACCATATGACACGCGCAGAACGTTTCTTTGTTGCTAAAAATTTGCGTCCGATTACAGCACCAGCTAATCAACTTGCCATTACCTCACCATTACAACCTTGGGAAAGATTTTTTCCTTCTGCTTACTATTTTTCCCACTCGGAACGCGCTTGGTACGAATTTCTTGGTTCAATATGGCAAGCAATAAAAATTAACAATAATCAACCTCTAATCCATAGTTTTAATGTAGAGGAATGAACCGTTTCAAATAGCTAATAGCAGTATAATTTTACCCAGGAAAAAATGCTTTCCGAACAGCATCAAGATCCTGCTGATTATCTACTCCCGGCCCTGGTGTTTTAACTGCTAGGGCAACATGAATTTTTTCGCCGTACCATAGTACACGCAACTGCTCGAGCATTTCTATTGTCTCTAACGGACTAATCGGCCATTGAATATAACGACGAATAAAACCAGCCCGATAAGCATAAATACCGATATGACGTAAAAAGTGCTGCCCAATCGCCATTTTGCTAACTGCAAAGCGATCACGTTCCCAGGGAATAGCTGCTCTGGAAAAATATAAGGCATTACTCTGTTTATCCGTCACTACTTTTACTATAGCCGGATCAAATACGTCATCTGGATTATTGATGGCCGTCGCTAAGGTTGCCATACCGACATTATTTAGCATTAAATTACTAGCTAACTGATTAATTATTTCTGGTGGGATTAAAGGTTCATCACCCTGAACATTGATAATGATTTCTTCATCAGAAAATTTATATTTTGCAATAACTTCTGCTAATCTTTCTGTGCCTGATTGATGATTAGCATTAGTCATACAGACTTCACCATTGGCCGCTTTCACCACATCAAATACAGCCTGATGATCAGTCGCCACAATAACACGCTTTGCATCTGACATTCGCGCTCTTTCCATTACTCTAATAATCATAGGTTTTCCATGAATATCAGCTAACGGCTTGCCTGGTAAGCGATTAGAAGCAAAACGCGCTGGAATAATGACTGTGAACATGTTACTTCTCTTCATCTAAAGGCAACTCACGAGCTTCTTCCCTTAATAATACAGGTATGTTATTGCGCACAGGATAAGCAAGATGATCAAATTTACAGATAAGCTCTAGATTTTGTTTATCATAGATTAGTTTGCCATGGCAAATAGGACAAGCAATAATATCAAGTAGGCGGTGATCCATACATTCCTCATCAAAAACATAATTTTAGATGAAACCAGAATAGCACAAGCATGTATCACCGTTAACTTTAATCTCTGCTCTAATAAATATTTGTCAATTTTTTGACAAATTGGCAGCGAATAGTGGTTTAAACTTCATAAACGATAACATCAGCGGCAGAAATACCATAAGCGTTACGCGTAACTGAATATTCAACACACTGGCCTTCTTTAAGCCACTTATTTTTGGTGTTCGCAATAGCTCGACGATTAACATAGATATCTTGACCGCCATTGACAGGGGAGATAAATCCATAGCCCTCTTTTACATCAAACCATTTTACGCGACCCATTTGTAATTGAAATGTCATGATAAAAACTCCTTTTGTTCACTAGGTGACAAAATTTCATTTTGCCTAGTGCTCCCTACTCTTTTATTAAGCCTTCGATAAAAACCTCATTTTTCTTTTACCAAATACCCTTAATGTCAGAGTAGTATTATTATACTAAAAAAACACTAACTCATTAGTGTCTATTGCTATCTAGCATTTATTTAAATGTTAAACAACATTACAATAAGCCAAATTATTCATTACTAAAATTTATCAATCAAACTTGATACTAAATAAAATTAAAGGATTTTGTATTAATGAAATAATAGCTGGCGTGGTATTATTGAAATGATGTCACTACATTCCTAACTAGATTTGACTTATAAATAACATGATAATGTTATCATTTCAAGCATTTTTGCTAAGCTCCGCCAATTCACTGATGGTTGAAAGAATTTTTCCTGCACCAGGTTGTGAAAGATTAGCATTGACCGGCAGATACCACCAATTTGATTGAGCAAAATGAAAACATTTCACTGCGTCCTTTTCAGTCATTAATAATGTTTGATGATCAGTCACTAAGGATATTAGGGTAGAAAATTCATAACACTGGTGATCAGAAAAAGCATGTGTGGCAATTAATGGTACCCCTTTTTGCTCAAGGCTTGAAAAAAAACGTGCTGGGTGCCCAATTCCTGCAATTGCAACAACTTGTCCTAATTCACAGACCGATCTTTTTTCGCCAGTCAACATATTGATAGCAATATCGCCTGTTAACTGCATAGCAATCTCTCCATGCTTAGCTATACCACCATTAAGAATAACAGCATTAACACTATTCAAGCGATATTGACACTCACGTAATGGACCTGCCGGCAGCAAGCAACCATTACCAAAACGACGGATACCGTCAATAACTACGATCTCAAAATCCCTTTGCAGTGCATAATGCTGAAGACCATCATCAGTAATAATAACATCCAGCTCTTGTTGCTTCAGTAGCATTTTAACTGCTGCTACTCGTTTAGGGGCAACCGCCACTGGCACACCGGTTCGCCGATAAATTAAAGCTGGCTCGTCGCCACTTTCCTTTATTGATATATTTTTATTAACCAATAACGGATAAGAAGTTGCTTTACCCCCATAGCCACGAGATACAACTCCAACGCGATAGCCTCGTGATAAAAGCTGTTCAACTAACCAAATGACAACCGGCGTTTTACCATTACCGCCAACCGTCAAATTACCCACAACAATAATAGGTATCGGTGCTTTCCAACTAGGGAAAATTGCCAAATAATAGCAAAGCCGTCTTAAACCAATAATCATGCCATATAAAAATGACAGCGGCAGTAGTAAAAAAGACAACCACGAACAACCTGACCAGATTTTTTCAATCATTATTTAAATTGCATATTATAAAGTTGAGCATATGCACCATCACACTTAAGTAAAGTTTGATGGTTGCCTCGTTCAATAATTTTACCTTCCTGAATGACCAAAATTTCATCTGCATTTTCTATCGTTGAAAGACGATGGGCAATAATAATAGAAGTCCGATTTTTCTGTAATTCATCCAATGCTGCTTGAATGGCTCTTTCTGACTCAGTATCAAGTGCAGATGTAGCTTCATCAAGAATTAATATAGATGAGTTATGTAATAAAGCACGCGCAATGGCAATTCGCTGTCGCTGCCCGCCAGAAAGCATTACACCATTTTCGCCAATAACCGTATCTAGTCCATTATCCAGTTTTTCAATAAAGTCCATTGCATAAGCAGCTTTAGCAGCTTTTTCGATCGCTTTTCGACTAAAACGACCATCGGTTGCATAAGCAATATTATTTGCAATAGTATCGTTAAAAAGATAGACATGCTGCGAAACGAGTGCGACTTGGTTACGTAGAGAGGTTAAAGTGTATTCACGCAAATCACGATCATCAAGCAGTATTTGACCTTCATTAACCTCATAAAAGCGGGTAATTAGATTCGCTATTGTCGATTTTCCTGAACCGGATCGTCCGACTAAAGCAACAGATTTTCCAGCCGGAATTTTAAAACAGATATCCTGTAATGCCGGATGATCTTTTGTTGGATACTTAAAGGTAACATGTTTAAATTCTATTTTACCTTTAGCTTTTTTCAAGGTTAATTTACCCTCGTCTTTTTCCTGCTCCATATCTAAAATGCTAAACAATGTCTGGCAAGCAGCCATACCTCGTTGAAATTGTGCATTAACATTTGTTAATGACTTTAATGGGCGCATTAATGCAAACATGGATGAAAAAACAACACCGATAGTTCCTGCGGTCAATGTTTGCATTACTTCAGGAAAACTCGCAATATAAAGCGTGAATGCTAAAGCAAGAGAGGCAATCAGTTGGATGATAGGATCAGAGATCGAAGATGCGGTTACCATTTTCATCGTTTGCCGACGCATATGGTTACTTACTTTGCTAAAACGCTCTGTTTCAACTTTTTGTCCACCAAAAATCAATACTTCCTTATGGCCTTTTAACATCTGTTCCGCGCTAGCCGTTACTTGCCCCATGCCAGTTTGCATACTTTTACTAATATTCCTAAAGTGTTTGGAAACCGAACGAATGGTTAACGTGACAATAGGAGCAATTACAATTAATATTAGTGAAAGCTGCCAACTATAATAAAACATCAGCCCAAATAGACCGATAATATAGGCAGTTTCTCGAACAATAGTGATTAAAGCGCTAGAAGAGGATGAGGCGACTTGCTCAGAATCATAAGTGATACGAGAAAGTAAGGTTCCTGTTGACTGTTGATCAAAAAAAGCGACCGGCATCCCCATCATATGGCCAAACAAACGCCTACGCATATTCATGACAACTTTACCAGAAACCCACGCAATACAATAATTGGAGATAAAACTCGATATCCCTCTTATCAGCATTAGCCCCAATATAGCAATGGGTAACCATTTTAGTGTGGTGTTATCCGCTTTGCCGAAACCTTCATCAAGCAACGGTTTTAATAAGGAGATCATGAATGCATCACCTGCAGCATTAATGATTAACGCAACAGCAGCTACACTTAATCCCAGTTTAAATGGCAAAATCATTGGCCATAGTCGACGAAATGTTTGCCATGTGGAAAGATCTTTATCATTCATTATCATTGTCTTATTAAATACCTATAAAAATAAGCCTTTTATTCTACTCGGGAAATGTCTAAATACCAAATTGCTGATGATACCAACGAGGATAAAGCTCCTGCCTATAACGCATTATTTCAATTTGATCAGAATAAAACTGCGCTATAATTTGCCCTGATTCCGCCGTATTTAACCAATTTACACCCAGATTCACATATCGTTGTCGTACTTTATCAGAAGGTAAACTCCAACGGCTATAACGAGCAACAGAAGTCAGTGCATATTGCGGTTTAATTGCTTGAATAAACGCCATCGTTGACGAAGTATTGCTACCATGATGAGGAACTTGTAATAAATTAGCCGGCAAATTTGCTATTGCTAAACGCACCAGTTCCTTTTCCGCTGCTTTTTCAATATCGCCAGACAAAATAACTGCATGATGGCCATCACTAACTTTTACTACACACGATTCATTATTGTGTGATTTTTTTTGATCGACTATTGGCCATAATACTTCAAAATGTAATCTCTGCCATTGCCAATGAATACCTCGATGGCAAGGAAAATGGTTTTCTTTATCAAAATGACTTCTGACTACTAATCCAGGATAGGTTAATAATAAACTGGCTACCCCACCTGTGTGATCGATATGATTATGACTAAGTATAACGCCTTCTGGTATTAAACGATGATATCGTAAATAAGGCAAAATAGTACTATTAGCAATACTGTTCTTGTTCCATACAGTACCCGTGTCATAAATTAACACTTTTCTTTGTTGCTCAATAATAATCGCTAATCCATGCCCTACATCTAACATAATTAATCGCCAAAGCACTAAATCGCTCTGTTTCAGGCTGGTCATTGACCAATAGATTAATAATGTTATCAGCAACTTATACTGGACAAACCAACCAAATTGCCAACATACGATAATAAGCCAACTAACCCCGGTTATGATAATTGGCAGATGGCCCGTATCAAGCCAATAACGCTCAATATGAGGTAGGAGCCATAGTACTAAACTAATGCTTTTATCGATTATATCGAATAATAAATTTTGTACTGAGTGCCAAAAAATACAAATATATGAAAGCATAATTAGCGGTACGGTTATAAATGAAATAATTGGTACTGCCCATAAATTAGCCCAAAAACTAGCAATATTAATACCTTGAAATAAAATCAATTGAATAGGAATTAACAAGATAAGCATGCCAAGTTGTAAATGAACCAATTTAGCTAACCAATCAAGCCAACTGTGTTGAAACTGGACACTCAATTTAACAAATGAAAACCAAAATATTAATGCCGCAACCGCAAAACTCGAGAGCCAAAAACTATCAGCCAGTATTGCTAAAGGTTCAACGACTAAAATTAAAGTGATACTCCATAATGCCCACTGCCAGGGAAAACAGACAAAATTTTGTTGACGAATATAAAGCCATAACGACAAGGCAAATACAGCCCGCATTGCAGGTATCGCCCAACCAGATAACCAGGCATAGCCTAAAGCAAAGCACCATCCCACTAACATTGGGATACGAGGCTCGATAAAATAAGTAGGTAATAAAAACTGTACTAAACGAGATAGCCAAAAACCAAAAAAGTAAGCCATGCCAATATGTAAACCAGAGATAGCCATTAAATGCGCGATACCTGTTTGTTGTAATTGCTGCCTAAGTACCGAGTCTAATAATCCACGCTCACCAAACATTAAGGCATAAATGACAGCTTGATTATGATATTTACTGATCACACTAGCCGACATTGCAATTATCTGTTGTCTTAAAGAACAATGTTTACTCAATATAGTAAAGTTTTGAACTTTAAACGTACCTAGTAAACGTTGATTTATTGCATATCGTTGGAAATCAAATCCACCTTCATTTAATAAACTATGAACAGGTTTTAATTGCCCAGAAAAAATGAGTTTTTGCCCGGCACAAAAAAAATTATTTTTTGACAGAGCATTAGGCTTAAACTGAATATAAGCATACAATATAGGAAATGATTGTTTATTATTATTGATTAGCAACCTTACTTTTATGCGGTTATGATTGTCTCTATTCACTAAACTATCTTCAATAACGGCCACATAGCGTTGTTGTTGGCTAAATAATTTCATTTTTTCTAATAAATAATTTCCCTGCCAGCATCCCCACAAAAAGCTTATACCTAAAATAGCAACAAATTTAGTCAAATAGAATGGAATAAACCAAAATAAACAGAATATAACAGACAAGCACAATTGGAGTGATTTATTGGGTAATTGTGCTAAAAAAAGTAAAGGTAATAATCCCAATATAACCGCTACTGATGCTGAATTAATATTTATTTGAACCCGATTTATATTAGCTAACATTTTTTTCATGTAGCGCTTTCCTGACCAAATCGATATCAGGAAATTAGTCATATTATTAATATAATTCAAAAAGATAAATGACATTGCCCATAAAAAGCCGAAAAAATATTTATTTCTTTTTTACTATTTTCATTTTTTTGCGAGATGATTCCCAACTAGTTTTAGTTAAGAAATTTTATTTTTTGATTATAAAATTTTATTATTATTTTTTAATAATGAAAAATTAAGCGTCTTGTAACAACCAAGAGAGGTTTTAATTATGCAAAAAATGGGTATTGGGAAGATTTTCTATCAATAATAAAAATGGTGTCTTAATTAAGACACCATTTTAATAGAATAAATAAATTAAATCTGTTAATTTTTATGCATAAATATTAACGCGATCACGTAATTCTTTACCAGGCTTGAAGTGAGGAACATGTTTTCCTTTCAAATCAACTTTGTCACCCGTTTTCGGATTACGACCGATGCGCGGTGCACGGTAATGAAGAGAAAAACTGCCGAATCCGCGGATCTCAATACGCTCTCCCTTAGCAAGTGTTATTGCCATATGATCAAGCATTTCTTTCACAGCTTCTTCAATAAGTTTTGCTGGTATATGAGCTAATTGGTTAATAAGTCTTTCAATTAATTCAGACCTGGTCATAGTACCTCCCCCTAAACTACCGTTACGAGGCAACAAAATGTTGCCATATGATTAACTTAATTTATTCGCCTTTCGCTGCTTTGAACGCTTCAGCCATAGCATTATTTGCAAAATTGCTATCTTCCTGTTTGTTTACAGAAGCAATAGCATCTTTTTCATCTGCTTCATCTTTTGCACGAACAGACAAGGTAATGATACGGTTTTTACGATCAACGCCAGTATATTTGGCTTCAACAGTATCACCAACGTTCAATACTTGAGTAGTATCTTCCACGCGATCACGTGAAGCTTCCGATGCACGTAAGTGGCCTTCAACACCAGCAGCCAACTCAATTGTTGCTCCTTTGGCATCAACAGCGACTACTTTACCAATAACGATAACACCTTTTTTATGAGCAGACAAATAGTTATTAAATGGATCTTCCGCTAACTGTTTAATACCCAAAGAAATACGTTCACGTTCAGCGTCAACTTGTAATACAACAGCAGCAATTTCATCGCCTTTTTTGTATTCACGAACCGCTTCTTCACCTGCAACATTCCAGGAAATATCAGACAGATGAACTAAGCCATCAATACCACCTTCTAAACCGATGAAGATACCAAAATCAGTAATAGATTTTATTTTACCTTCTACACGATCATTCTTATTGTGCGTTTCTGCAAATTGCTGCCATGGATTTGGTTTACACTGTTTCAAACCTAAGGAGATACGACGACGCTCTTCATCAATATCCAGTACCATAACTTCAACAACATCACCCACATTAACAACTTTAGATGGATGGATATTTTTATTAGTCCAATCCATTTCGGAAACGTGTACTAAACCTTCAACACCTTCCTCAATTTCAACAAAGCAACCATAATCAGTAAGATTAGTGACTTTTCCTGTCAGTTTGGTGCCTTCTGGATAACGCTTAGCAATAGCTACCCATGGATCTTCACCAAGCTGCTTCAGGCCTAAAGAGACACGTGTACGATCACGATCAAACTTCAATACTTTAACATTGATTTCATCACCAACATTTACAATTTCACTTGGGTGTTTAACACGTTTCCAAGCCATGTCAGTAATGTGTAGTAAGCCATCAACACCGCCCAGATCAACGAATGCACCATAGTCAGTTAAGTTCTTAACAATACCCTTAACTTCCATGCCTTCCTGCAAGTTTTCCAGTAAGTGATCACGTTCTGCACTGCTTTCAGATTCAATAACGGCACGACGCGAAACAACAACATTATTGCGTTTCTGATCCAGTTTGATAACTTTGAACTCAAGCTCTTTACCTTCCAAGTGAGTTGTGTCACGAACTGGGCGAACATCAACCAGTGAACCGGGTAAAAATGCACGAATACCTTTCAATTCTACTGTGAAACCACCTTTCACTTTGCCATTGATAATACCCATAACTGTTTCGGCATCTTCATAGGCTTTTTCTAGCATCAACCAAGCTTCATGGCGTTTCGCTTTTTCGCGCGACAGGATAGTTTCACCGAAACCATCTTCTACTGCGTCTAAAGCAACATCAATTTCGTCACCAACCTGAATTTCTAGCTCACCTTGCACATTTTTAAATTGTTCTACTGGGATCGCTGATTCTGATTTCAGACCGGCATCAACTAACACGACATCTTTGTCGATAGCAACAACAACACCACGAACAATAGCCCCTGGACGGGTTTCGATACTCTGTAAAGATTCTTCAAAGAGTTGAGCAAAAGATTCTGTCATAGTAAGATCTTCAAAAATTTTAATTTTAACTTCCATTCAACATCCTGCCAAATGGGGTTATTTTACATACCTCGCAACACTCCTTGTTACAAAGCTTTACTTAACTGAACAAAAATTCAGCTACACCAAATAGGTGTATTCACTTATTATATGTCAAGATTAAGCATATTATATAGATAATATTTGCTTTTTTTTCACATAAGCAAGTGCCTGCTCAATGACTCCTTCAATAGATAACTTTGTTGAATCCAGAATCAACGCATCTTTTGCAGGCACCAATGGCGCAATCAGCCGATTACGATCACGATAATCACGCTCTTTAATATCAGCTAAAAGATCGCTTAATTTAACATCAAAGCCCTTTTTCTGCAACTGCTGCATCCGCCTTTGAGCGCGCTCTTCCGGCGTGGCATCGAGAAAAATCTTTACCGGTGCATCTGGAAAAACCACCGTTCCCATGTCACGACCATCAGCAATCAGACCCGGTTTAGTGCGAAATGCCCTTTGCCGACGTAATAATGCTTCTCTCACCCGAGGAAAAGTTGCAGTAAGAGATGCCGTATTACCAACAACTTCACTACGTATTTCATTACTAACATCCTCCCCCTCAAGCATAACAGCTAATTCTTTTTCTCTTGGTTCAAAACGGACATCAAGATTAGCCGCTAATGGAACTAATGCTTCTTCTGACTCAATATCAACACGATGATGTAATGCCGCTAAAGCCAGAACTCGGTAAATTGCACCAGAATCAAGTAACTGCCAACCCAACTTATTTGCCAATGCTTGGCATAATGTACCTTTACCTGCACCACTTGGACCATCAACTGTGATAACGGGGGGTAAAACCGCCATTATACTCCTCCTTTTTGATAGAATTGCATTTTTTGCAAATACTCTCTATCAGGCTAATAAGTACCCTATTATACTCAATTCATTCTATTAAGGAAAACAATGAGATATTTAGACCAAATTTAGTCCAATAAGCATGATACTGGTCGTTCAGTATTATGCTAATGTTGCTGTTACATGCTAGTCGCGATAACTTAATTTTTCTAGCTGATTAAAATAGTCGGGAAAAGTCTTGGCGGTACATTTGGGATCCAAAATGGTGACCGGAGTATCTGATAAAGCGACCAGTGAGAAACACATCGCCATACGATGATCATTGTAAGTTTCAATTTCCGCATGCTGCAATAATTTAGGCGGTATAATACGTATATAGTCACGTCCTTCTTCCACTTTAGCACCAACTTTTGCTAATTCGGTCGCCATCGCAGTTAATCTGTCAGTTTCTTTAACCCGCCAGTTATAGATATTGCGAATAATCGTTTCACCTTGTGCAAAGAGTGCTAAAGTAGCAACCGTCATCGCCGCATCTGGAAGCGCATTCATATCCATATCAATACCAATTAACTCACCCCGTTGACATTCGATAAAATCTTTCCCCCAACGTATTTTGGCGCCCATTTTTTCAAGTACCGCAGCAAATTGGGTATCACCTTGCAAGCTATCTTTGCCAATACCCGTTACCCTAACGGTACCGCCTTTGATTGCCGCTGCAGCTAAAAAATAAGAGGCCGAGGAGGCATCACCTTCAATAAGATAATTGCCTGGTGAAATATATTGTTGTCCAACTTTAATATGAAATTGACAATAGTGCTGATTGTCCACCTCAACGCCAAAATTACGCATCAGTGCTAGAGTAATGTCAATATACGGTTTAGAGACAAGTTGGCCTTTTATTTGTATTGTCGTATCATTGGCTGCCAACGGTGCGGCCATTAAAAGAGCGGTTAAAAATTGGCTAGAGACACGTCCATCTACCGTGATATTGCCACCTCGAAAGCCACCTTTTATCCTTATCGGCGGATAACCAGGTTGTTCAAGATAGTCAATAATTGCTCCGCCTTGCTGTAGTGCATCAATCAGATGACCGATAGGCCGCTCCTTCATTCTAGGCTCGCCGGTTAAAACAATATCATTGTCCGCCAACGCTAAAACCGCACTTAAGGGGCGCATAGCGGTACCCGCATTACCGAGAAAAATCTCTAAACCCTGTTTATGGCTAAAATAATGCCCACCGCCTTTTACAATACAGGTAGTAAGATCTTGGGATAATTGATATTCAACCCCTAATGCTGTCAGAGCATTTAGCATATGACGAATATCATCACTAGCAAGAAGATTAGTTAATACGGTTTGGCCTTGCGCTAATGCAGCTAACAATAGTACCCGGTTAGAAATACTTTTTGAGCCACGAAGATTGATAGTACCTTCAATGTAAGAAATGGGTTGTATGGTTAGGGCTTGCATTAACAGTAGACTCTCCAATAACAAAGTTGGATATATTATTTAAATCACATTTATATTCATTTGATAGGGTTAAACGATATCGTTACCAATCTAACCATACAGGATTATTTAAATTATTTATTCCGCTGTTCAAAATCAATCATAAAATCAACTAGCTTCTGCACCCCAGCCAAGGGCATCGCATTATAAATTGAAGCACGCATACCACCTGCCGCTTTATGTCCTTTCAGAAAAAGCAGTCCTTGCTGCTCTGCCGCTTGGATAAATTCACTATCTAAGTGAGGTTTTTCCATTTGGAATGGAACATTCATTAGCGAACGATTAATTGAATCGACTCGATTAATATAAAACTGACTATTATCTATAACATCATACACTAAGCGAGCTTTTTCTTGATTGCGTCTTGCTATTTCTTGTAACCCACCCTGTTGTTTTAACCATTTAAACACCATACCAGATAGATACCAGGCAAAAGTCGGTGGTGTATTGTACATTGAGTCATTTTTAGCCAAGATCGTGTAATCAAGGATAGAAGGCGTTGTTTTTCTCGCTTGGCCTAATAAATCTTCCCGAATGATAACCAATGTGATACCGGCTGGACCAATATTTTTTTGCGCACCCGCATAAATAACACCAAATCGGCTAACATCAAGTGGTTGAGATAAGATCGCTGAAGAGTAATCAGCAATCACGATTTTATCGGCGGCAAAATCAGGTAGTGTGTGGATTGCAATTCCGTCAATCGTCTCATTGGGGCAATAATGCAGATATTTGGCCTGGGTCGTTAATGGCCATTCTTCCATCGGTAGCATGCTCAAATAAGCTGATTTTTCAAGCCGAATATCAATCTCATTAACGGTACAATATTTTGCTGCTTCTTGCGCAGCAGATTTTGCCCAATAGCCACCAACAATATAGTCAACGGTTTCATCAGCCTGAAATAAATTCAATGGTAATGCAGCAAATTGACCTCTGGCACCACCATGACAAAAAAGGATTTTATAATTATCAGGTATTTTGAGAAGTTCACGTAGATTTTGTTCAGCCTGTTTAACTATCTCCATAAATGCGTCACTACGATGGCTTATTTCCATCACCGAAATACCGAGACTATTCCAATTACAAAGTTCTTGCTGTGCCTGCTGCAAAACGTCTACCGGTAACATGGCCGGACCAGCGCTAAAATTATATATCTGACTCATTACCCACCCTTATTGACCTAATTAAACTTTTACTATTATTTAATCTCTGGTTAGGTTTTAACATTACCGTAAAACAGCTGCAATCATTTAATTTTTAATTGCATAAATAAAAAATCTGGCCGGCAAACAGCATCTTTAGATAACGACTTAATACTTATCAAACATCGCTTGAATTTTTATTGGATCATCGGTTTGGGTCAAGGCTAATTGGAGTAAAACCCGCGCCTTCTGTGGATTCAAACGTTCAGCCGCGACAAATCCATATTTACTATCATCAACTTCTGCATCACGCGTTATAAAACCGGTCGGCACACGACTCGCGCGAACCACTCCTATTCCCTGTTTTACTGCATCAGCCAGAACAGTAAAAATCTTATTATACATGTTACCGTTACCCACCCCCGCACTGACAATGCCTTGATAGCCATGATAGATAAATGACTTGGCTGGCAGTGCCGATGCATTTGAATAATTATAAACAATGCCAACTTTAGGTAATTTATCTAACTGACTAATATCAAAAATAGCCTTATCTGCTCTTGGTTGCGCCGCGCCTAAATAGTGCACCTTGCCATTGTAGATAAAACCTTCCGGGCCCGCATTAACCGCTTCGAATGCTTCAACAAAGTTGGTATTCATTTTAACCACATTACGACCGCTAATCACTTTATCGTCCATGGCTAATAAAACTCCTCGTTTGCCTGCCTCTTTGTCAGTGGCAACAATAACCGCGTTATAGAGATTTAACGGCCCATCAGTCCCTAATGCTGTGGCCGGCTTCATCGCTCCAACCATTACAATAGGTTTATGACAATGAGTGGTTAAATCTAAAAAATAAGCGGTTTCCTCCAGTGTATCAGTGCCATGGGTAATAATAAAACCTGCTGTTTTGTCACAATCAGCATTAATTTTCTTTGCCAAAGTCAGCCATACCTGATCATTCATATCTTGTGAACCCATATTAACAATTTGTTCACCATTAAGATGGGCAATTTTCTTTATTTCAGGTACCGCATTAATTAATGCATTAATACTAACTTTACCGGCTGTATATTGGGATTGCGTTGCTGAATCACCGTCACCAGCAATGGTACCTCCCGTCGCCAGTACCGTAATGCTTGGTAAGGCAGAAACTGCACTGTTAGTTAACAACATAGCGCCAGCTAATAAAGAAATATTTAACTTCTTCATAATAAAATCCCATTTTAAAATTTTGTAAAATTATATAAATTACAAAATATATTTCTGTGATTACCAGCAAAAACAGCTATTAATTTCAATATTGCATTTTACTACTGTGGCTTAGTGAATAGAGAAGTAAACAAAAATGCCGTATTATTGCCTTTTAGTTATTAAACACAAATAAGTAACCTAATTTATGAGCCAAACTTTTATTCCTGGCAAAGATGCCGCATTAGAAGATTCTATTAACACTTTTCAACAACAACTTAAAAAACTCGGTTTTCATATTGAAGAAGCTTCGTGGTTAAACCCAGTGCCGAATGTTTGGTCAGTTCATATCCGCGATAAAGACTGCCCTTTATGTTTTACTAACGGTAAAGGCGCCAGCAAAAAAGCGGCCTTAGCCTCTGCATTGGGCGAATATTTTGAACGTTTAGCCACCAACTACTTTTTCGCTGATTTTTATCTGGGCGCTAAAATTGCTAGTGGCAAGTTTGTCCACTATCCCAATGAAAAGTGGTTTGCATTAACGCCTGACGATCATTTACCTGATGGGATTTTGGACGAAAAATTACGTACTTTTTACGATCCTGATAATAGTCTGTCTGCTAGCATGCTGATTGATTTACAATCAAGTAATAAACAACGCGGGATTTGTTCATTACCTTTTATCCGCCAATCTGATCAGCAAATTGTTTACATTCCGATGAATATTATTGGTAATCTGTATGTATCGAATGGCATGTCAGCCGGTAATACACAACATGAAGCGCGAGTTCAGGCCTTGTCAGAGATCTTTGAGCGTCATATCAAAAATCGTATTATTGCTGAGCGAATTAGTTTGCCTGTTATTCCTGAGCCTGTTATGCAGCGCTATCCTGGCGTTGTTGAGGCAATCGCTAAATTAGCAGAAGAAGGTTTTCTTATTTTCTGTTTTGATGCTTCTCTCGGTGGCAAATACCCGGTTATCTGTGTGGTACTTTTCAATCCCAATAATGGCACTTGTTTTGCTTCTTTTGGTGCCCATCCTGATTTTGGTATCGCCCTCGAACGAACAGTCACCGAATTACTGCAAGGCCGCAGTTTAAAAGATTTGGATGTGTTCAATATGCCAACATTCGATGATGATGAAGTTGCAGAGCATACGAATCTAGAGACCCATTTTATTGATTCCAGCGGTTTAATTAGTTGGGATCTCTTTAAGCAGGATGCCGATTATCCTTTTGTCGATTGGAACTTCAAAGGCACGACCAGCGAAGAATTTGCTACGTTGATGGCGATTTTCAATCAGATGAAGGCGGAAGTTTATATTGCCGATTATCAACATCTAGGTGTCTATGTCTGCCGTATAATTGTGCCGGGGATCTCAGATATTTATTCCGTTGACGATCTGCATATAGCCAATAACGCCATGGCGATAGATTTACGCGATACCATTATGTCGCTAGCCGATAGTCAATGGCCAAAAGAGGACTATCTGCGATTGTTAGCGCGGCTTGATGATGAAGGTTTTGATGATTTTACTCGCATCCGTGAATTATTAGGCATTGCGGTCGGTAGCGGCAATGGTTGGAGTCACCTGCGGATCGGTGAATTAAAATCGATGCTAGCGCTAGCCGGTGGTGATTTTGCCCAAGCACTGCTGTGGGTTGAATGGACGCTAGAGTTTAATTCTTCGCTATTTACTGCTGAACGAGCCAATTATTATCGTTGTCTACAAACATTACTGCAATTAACGCAACAAGCTGAGCGTCAGCCTGATCAATACTATGAAGCTTTCAATAAAATGTATGGCCAACAAGCGGTTACTGCCGCATCAAGTGCCATTGCTGGCGAAAATTGTTTTTATGGCCTATGGTCAATTGATTCTGAGTTAAAAACGCTACCGACTCATCAAGCGTTACTCAATGTTTATCATAAACTGCAAACCGCTAAACAAGCTCATTTTAGTTAATGGATCACTACTAAAAAATAAATATCAGGTTAATCTTTATTAGACAAAAACCCTATTTCAACGATAATTTAACCTGATTATTTATTGCTTAATTATTTTTATAAAATTTTTTTATAAAAATTAAAAAAAATTTTCCAATATAAATCAAATGGTTATTATAATTTGTTAGTTTTATAGCTATTTGTTAACCAAATAATAATGATCTATATCAAATTTATTTGATGTCCCCTTTGTTAATATTGTTGGCGCTATAATTCCTTAACTTCATAAGAGCATGTTGGTTATGAAAGCTAACAACTTGTCCAATTTATTATCACCAGCTGCAATGGCGCAACTTGCGGATAATACCGGGGCATATAAAGTTAACAAGCATCCTCGAATTACTTATTTATCTGCTATTACGGCGGGTATCTTTATTTCAATTGCTTTTGTTTTTTATATTACTGTCACCACAGGCATTGCAACCGTTCCTTTCGGACTGGCTAAACTTGCAGGTGACCTGTGTTTTTCATTAGGACTTATGCTGGTGATTGTCTGTGGGGCTGATCTTTTCACTTCTACAGTATTAACCATTGTGGCCAAAGCAACCGGTAAAGTCTCCTGGAAACAGATGTTTATTAATTGGTTTAATGTTTATATTGGCAACCTTATTGGTGCCCTGTTCTTCGTTGCATTAATCTGGTTTGCCGGACAATATATGGTGGCCAATGGCCAATGGGGGCTTAATGTTTTACAAACGGCGACCCATAAACTTGATCACACTTTTCTCGAAGCCATTTGCTTAGGTATTTTAGCCAATTTAATGGTTTGCTTGGGTGTCTGGATGAGTTATTCAGGCCGTAGCTTGCTAGATAAAATTTTTGTATTAATTTTACCAATAGGCATGTTTGTTGCCAGTGGTTTTGAACATAGCATTGCCAACATGTTTATGATCCCGTTAGGCATCGTGATCAAAAATTTTGCATCACCGGACTTCTGGCTGATGACCGGAGTAAATGAAAACCAGTTTTCTCATTTAACTGTGGCCAATTTTATTACAGATAATCTTATACCTGTCACTATTGGTAATATCATCGGCGGCGCTTTGTTAGTCGGTATGACATATTGGTTAATATATTTACGCGATGGCTGTCAACATTGATCCATTGCGTACAGATTGTCAGCATTTTATTATTTAAAAAATAAAGGTAAAAATATGATGTCCAAGTTAAATGAAAAATTCTCTGCTGCATGGCAAGGATTTACTCAGGGGAACTGGCAAAAAGACGTTGATGTACGTGATTTCATTCAAACCAACTATACACCTTATGAAGGTGATGAATCATTTTTAGCAGGTGCAACCAAAGCGACTGATAGCTTGTGGGAAAAAGTGATGCAAGGGATCAAGATCGAAAATCGTACCCATGCGCCTGTAGACTTTGATACTGATGTTGCCGCTACCATTACTTCCCATGATGCCGGTTATATTGAAAAAGAGTTAGAGCAGATTGTCGGTCTACAAACTGACGCGCCACTTAAGCGCGCGCTGATCCCCTTTGGCGGCATTAAAATGGTTGAAGGCTCATGTAAAGCCTACAATCGTGAACTGGATCCGGCTCTGAAAAAAATCTTTACCGAATACCGTAAGACCCACAATCAAGGGGTATTCGATGTTTATACCCCAGACATTATGAAATGCCGCAAATCAGGTATTTTGACCGGACTGCCAGATGCCTACGGTCGGGGCCGGATAATTGGTGATTATCGTCGAGTAGCGCTTTACGGTATTGATTTCTTGCGTGATGACAAGCTAGCACAGTTCAATTCTTTGCAAAGTAAGCTAGAGCAAGGTGAAGAGCTGGAAATGACCATTCAATTACGCGAAGAAATTGCCGAACAACACCGCGCGTTAGGTCAAATGAAAGAGATGGCAGCAAAATATGGCTATGATATTTCAGGTCCGGCAACCAATGCGAAAGAAGCGGTTCAATGGACCTATTTTGCCTATTTAGCCGCGGTTAAATCGCAAAATGGCGCCGCTATGTCTTTTGGCCGTGTTTCTACTTTCCTTGATATTTATATCGAACGCGATCTAAAAGCCGGTCACTTAACCGAGCAACAAGCACAAGAACTGATCGACCATTTAGTCATGAAACTGCGTATGGTGCGTTTCCTGCGTACTCCTGAATATGACGAGTTATTCTCAGGTGATCCTATTTGGGCAACCGAGTCACTCGCCGGTATGGGCGTCGATGGACGAACCCTAGTGACGAAAAATACTTATCGTTTCCTCAATACGCTATATACTATGGGCCCTTCGCCTGAGCCCAATATGACAATTCTTTGGTCAGAGAAGCTGCCACTGAATTTCAAAAAATTTGCCGCCAAAGTTTCTATTGATACTTCTTCGATTCAGAATGAAAACGATGATTTGATGCGGTCCGATTTTGATAATGATGACTATGCTATTGCCTGCTGTGTCAGCCCGATGATCGTCGGTAAACAGATGCAGTTTTTTGGCGCGCGTGCAAACTTAGCCAAAACGTTGCTATATACCATCAACGGCGGTATCGATGAAAAATCTAAGCTACAAGTTGGCCCTAAAATGCCAGCGATTAGCGATGATGTGCTCAATTTTGATGTCGTGATGGACAGAATGGATCACTTCATGGATTGGTTGGCTACCCAATATGTTACCGCTTTGAATATCATTCACTATATGCATGATAAATATAGCTATGAAGCCGCCTTGATGGCGCTGCATGATCGTGATGTTTATCGTACCATGGCGTGTGGTATTGCGGGACTTTCCGTTGCTGCTGACTCACTATCAGCAATTAAACATGCCAAAGTTTCGCCGGTTCGTGATGAAGATGGTATTGCCATTGATTTCAAAATTAAAGGTGAATATCCACAATTTGGTAATAATGATAACCGTGTCGACGATATTGCTTGCGATTTAGTTGAGCGCTTCATGAAAAAGATCCAGCAATTGCGCACTTACCGCAATGCGGTGCCAACTCAATCAATTCTGACCATTACCTCCAATGTGGTCTACGGCAAAAAAACCGGTAATACTCCTGATGGTCGTCGCGCTGGTGCACCTTTTGGCCCAGGCGCTAACCCAATGCATGGCCGTGATCAGAAAGGAGCAGTAGCCTCGCTGACTTCGGTTGCCAAATTGCCGTTCGCTTACGCCAAAGATGGTATCTCTTATACTTTCTCAATTGTGCCTAATGCATTGGGTAAAGATGATGAGGTACGTAAAACCAATCTGGCAGGATTGATGGATGGTTATTTCCACCATGAGGCCAATATTGAAGGTGGTCAACATCTAAACGTTAATGTTATGAATCGTGAAATGCTCTTAGATGCGATGGAAAATCCAGAAAAATATCCTCAACTGACGATTCGTGTTTCCGGTTATGCGGTGCGTTTTAATTCTTTGACCAAAGAACAACAGCAAGATGTTATTACCCGTACATTTACGGCAACTATGTAACAATTTGCCGTTGAACTAAAATAGCAGTAGATAAAAGCCCCGCTTAAGATGGGGCTTTTTAACTGCCATTAATTTTGGAGATGTTATGTCGCTAGTTGGGCGAATTCACTCTTTTGAATCTTGTGGTACGGTAGATGGGCCGGGGATTCGCTTTATCGTTTTTTTTCAGGGATGCCTGATGCGTTGTCTGTACTGCCATAACCGCGACACCTGGGATACCCATGGTGGTAAGGAAATTACCGTCGAAGAATTGATGAAAGAAGTGGTTAGTTATCGCCATTTTATGAATGCTTCGGGCGGTGGCGTGACAGCTTCCGGCGGTGAAGCCATTTTGCAGGCTGAATTTGTCCGTGATTGGTTTCGTGCCTGTCAGCAACAAGGCATTCATACTTGTCTTGATACTAATGGTTTTGTCCGCCGTTATGATAAGGTGATTGATGAATTATTAGATGTCACCGATTTAGTGATGCTAGATTTAAAACAACTAGACGACAGTATTCATAAAAATCTGGTTGGTGTTTCTAATCACCGAACGCTTGAATTTGCCCGTTATCTGGCTAAACGTGGGCAGAAAACCTGGATCCGTTATGTGGTAGTACCCAGCTGGTCAGATGATGACCAATCCGCCCATCTATTAGGCCAATTTACCCGTGATATGCACAATATTGAAAAGATAGAGTTGCTACCCTACCATGAGTTAGGCAAGCATAAATGGCTAGCGATGGGTGAAGAGTACCAGCTAGCCGATATCAGACCACCAACCACCGAAACCATGGAGCGGGTAAAACATATTCTGCAAGGTTATGGCCATAAAGTGGTTTATTAAATTTTGCTATGGTTTATCTGGCTTTTAGTTAATTTATCGATTTGAATTAAGTGGGCTTTTCTGCCGATGTTACTGACAGAAAAATCCACTATTTAAAATATAATACGCTACTTATTAATCAATTCGGTTAAGTTTATTAAACTCAGCAACCGGCTTTGGTTTGCTGTTTTTCCTCCATTACTATCCAAGCGGCCTGAGATTTTATTTTTTAATAACGGTTACTGACCATGGACTTAAATTGCTCTTGGCGGCTACTTTTTTTAGACGCTGAATAGGCTAATAATTGAGTAGCATATGCAAAGGAATCTGCATTGTTATATGGCAGCTCGTAATAATCCTCAAATTTTAAATGCTTCAAACTACTCTTGCTGCTAATAAATTTGTCAAAACTATAAACTAATGCACTTGTATTATTGAAAGTTTTATCAGTTGCTAAAATCTGAAGCGCATGTATATTTTGATGAGCACTGCCACCTGTACTTGAATAAGCAATATCAAGAGTACCTAATACTATATGGGAAAATTCGTGAATCAAAGTTATCTCTACTACATCCTCCGCTCCGCGATTTTGATATTTAAACCATGTTTTCTCAAAAACCTCTTAATATTTCTCATTCTTAAAAAAATCAGATGCTTCTTTAAAAATTTTTGCCTTAGAAATTTGATTTTCGCCAGCAGACATAGCTTTATTGTAATTTAATTTTTTCTTCTCAGGAAAAAAATATGCTGTTTGTGCTATTACATCTGTATCACTTTCAGGACCAACGTGTTCAATTATATTTTTATTAACATCAAATGATTTCATCAGGTTCTGAATTGCGGTTAAATCCTGACGCCAAGTTTCTTTAAGTTCGTCAGAAGCATGACCAAAAAAAGTACTCATTACTTGATTAACCGCATTATTATTACTCTGTAGTACATTTAGCGCCTTATCAATAGTTTTTATCGTGTGCTTAACCGTTTTATCGACATTTTTCTGCAACGCTGACGGCGCCATTCCTTTTTCATCCACTAAGGTAACTGGGTTATTTCTACACATGCGATAGAGGTTCAATCCATCAACGGTTCCAGCTGGATCAGCACTTAGCCAACGTCCCACCCATGGTTGGTAATAGCGATAACCGTAATAGTAGAGACCACTAGCATCCAGTTCTTTGCCTGAATAACGAATGGTTTTATAATTGACTTCTAATTGACTGATAGCCAGCAATACCGAGGTGCCACCATAGGGATAATACTCTTCCTGACTAATCAGCAGGCCATTCGCATCGACCTCTAACCGACTACTACCTAGCTGGTCATCATAACTATAGCGTAACTGATCATTAATGATCTGCGCCGGCCTGCCCATTTCCCAATGCAGCGCCCGTACCTGAGCCCGTCCGGCCTCACCAATCAGCGTGATCTCCAGCAATTCTTTCACTGTATTATCATTACTGCTGGTACGCAGCTCAGCACCGGCCAGATAAATTACTTGCTGAGTTTGGCTACTATTGCCATTTTGTCTATCGGTGGTTTTTACTACTCGTTGACTATTGCTATCGTAACGGTACCATTCAATGTCCGCCGGTTGATCACTGTGGCCTGCTAATGTGACTGTTAACAATTCCCCCCGTGGCGTCCAGGTCAGCCCTTGCCCAGATAATAATTGCTGTTGCTGCCCACCTGCGGTAAACAGACTGTCTACCTGGGTGGGATCTTCAGTTAATGTACTTAACACCGCCCGATTGCTGCGATTGGATACGGTAATATTAACGGTGTAATTATTGTTACTTGCTGGCGCACTATGGCGTATTTGCGATAAATTACCGCCAAAATCGTAAGTGTAATTTCGAGTATAATTGGTATAGGTATTGCTATCGAGAGGGGATGCTGGCGGTAATTGCTGTGTTTGCTGACCAATATTGGCCATTTCTCGCCCGGTGGCTTGAACCAGACGGTAGAGACTATCATAGTAATAGTGATTTTCAGGTACAATTTTTTGATTACGCCAGAAGCGCGTTGCCTCAGCATCATTGCTAATGCGTAGCACATTGCCGACCGGATCATACTCATAACGCAAATCTTGTAATATTTTTGCCCCTGCCGGGTGGCTAGCTGGACGTTCGGTTTTTATATTGATTAACCGCTGCGTCTGGGGTTCATAAATATATGAAGTCACTATTCCATTGCCATGCTCTTCGCGTAATTTCTGCCCATTGGCGGCGTAGGTTAATGACTTGACAATCACCTGTTCACTGCCGGCTTTTAGCGTCAACCAGCTGGCCATCAACATACCGGCAACATCATAGGCCTGCCGCTGCATATTGCCCATCGCATCGGTACTGGTCAATATCGCACCGCTGGCATCAACGCTATAGTGATTAGTATAAACAGCCGGCGATAACAGTGTATCCCAGGCGGACTCATCTTCTCCCTGCCAGTTAGCATCCAGTTCATCTTGTAATAAGCGACGCGAAGTCGATAACATGGTACCGGTTAGCGCGAGACTATGCGTTTGCTCAAGCCCGGCAGTATCATAGTGACGAACACAGGCCCCGACTAAATTCCAATCTTTCTCCGTTTGGCTATTACCCGCCCAGACAAAACGTTCGGTGATCTGCGCTGCTTCGCCTGCCGGCTGTTCCGAAATCGCCAACAACCGCCCAAGTGAAGCCTTATCTTCATACTGCCAGTAACAGGTGTGCGCCGTTGCATTGACAGCGAAATAAGGACGCTGAGCAACATCCTTCATCGTTACTGTCATTCCCGCATCCACACTCTCAACCGACAATACTTCACCACTGAGTGAGGTTAGATAGCTAAAATTGTCTTGAATAGTATCATCGGTTTGCTGTTGTTGATATAACCGTGGATCAATACTGTGCGCTAAAAAACCCAATGCATTATATTGATAGCGGGTAATAAATTCATCACGCTTATCGGGCGTATCCGGATGGCGGAGATATTGAATTTGTCTGACCGTCTGACCGCGATTATCTTGCACTGTTATAGTGGGGGTATTGTTAAATAATGATGTTTGCATACTGCCTCCTTTCGTTGTTGAGTCTTATTTTTACTCAGTAATCAGGAAAACGCATTTATTAAACATATTCAATGGATATTTTTTTATTTACAAAAGCATTATTAAACAAATAACTCATTCTACCCAACTAACGGAAAGTTATTTTCGCTATCATCACAGATAAAGAGCAAATTAACGATCAACTTAACAATAGACTTAATTAGAACTTAACCATTTTTACTAACATCTGTTTATTCATTTATGAAAAAAGATGCTTTGTCTGTTTTTCAACATAATAAATTAATGAATTGCTAGCACTCTAGAGGAAAATAATCAGAATCCGATCAATTTTTTTGATAGGTAATTCAAATTAAATTAACAAAATTAAAAAAAAATAATAAATATATTACAAGATAGAACTTCGACTTATACACCAGCGTTTAATGCTGTTAATTTACCTGTTAAAAACTTAGCCAATTATTATTAAGAATATTTTGATTTGGCAAATTTTTAAAATAAGTTTTTGTGATAGTGGTTATCACATGAGAATTTAACAAAAAATTTTACCCTATTTAACCGTAAATTTTTTAAGAGTTTTTCCAACATATCGTTAACATCAGCCAAGCCGTTCATCTTCTTTTTTTTCATCGCCATCGGTGACATAAAGTCGTTTGATTTTATAAAATTGAGTTATAAAGTATCTTTTTTATTTATATAAACTAATAAGTTAGATGAACTATTGAGATAAATAAATGAAGATATCGAATAATAATTTTAACCATCATTATTATGTTGCAAAAGATAAAAAAAGTGATGACAAAACCGTTGCTGATGAAAAAACTGACAATAATAAACCCCCTGACGATGAAAAAATAGATAACCGTAGTAGCCTTGATTATTTAATAAATAAAGATAGGGATAGAGCCAGAGCGCTGTTGAAACAACAAGACAAGCCAAAGATAAGAAACAAACGTGACAGCAATGACCCCAATATAATAACGGTAATAGCGAATAAACAACCTGAATGGCTTTCTAGCAGAGAAAGTAGTTATGCATCTGATTCGCTCCAGCAGGCAATTCTTGCTAGCAAAAAACAGGCTGAAAGATCAACATCAGCCGCCATAAATGATGATTTAGTTAAGATATTAATCAATGAGCAGCATGCTCGCAGCCTGCTAAAAAAAGCTAACTCACTCGCTATTATTGGCGGTGCAGTAACGCCAGCGGGACAAATGGCGCCAGTGTTCTCTTCATCTGGTGTCGGGAGCCTGGTATTTAACAACAGCACCGGAGTTTCCTTAATTACTCAACTTAACCAGGCTGTGAATGCATTAACAAGCATGGCTGCTGAGGTTGCCTTAAAGGCCATTTCTAAAGGTTTTGTCATTGCCTCAATTTTTTATTCACCCAAAGCCGGCGAAGGTAGTGATTTAGCTCAAGGTCGAACCCTTGAGCAATTTCTTTCATTGTCAGTGCCTGCAAAAACCATGGGACTAACCAACAAGCAAGCGTTGCAACAAGCGGCGAATACATCAGGTCAAATTGCCATGCCAATAAGAGGCAAACTTGTGGTAACAGATGATAAAATTAACGTCATGGTGGTTAAGACTGATGAAATCAGACCGGTTAAAGTCATTAATGCCGTACAGGATGCTAAAACCGGATTATATATCCACTCACTACCTAAAAATAGTCATCAAACCTCTACTATTAATGTTGTCACGGCCCCCGCAAAAGAGTTGTTGCTAACAGGGCAGCCCCCCTTAATACCCAAGCTGCCTTCTGTGCCAGTCACCGTCCGTAATAACCCAACCTCGTCGCAGTATGCGCCAATCCCGCTATCCGTAACAACTGAATTCCAGGATGTTATTTTGGTTTATCCTGAAGCGGCAAAAATGGAGCCGGTTTATATAACCTATGGCTCAAAAACTCAGAGCATGGTTGACCAAGCAGCACAACAATTAGATAGCGCCAACAAATCCTTTGCGGCGATTGATAAGCAATATCAAGCTGAATTATTAGTTTTAAATAGCTTATAGACAACGCCAGAAGGGTTAGCTCTCTCTAACCCAGCAAAATATCCATTGATATATCAGCAAACGGTTGAACAACGAAAAATGACAGATAGAGAAATTGCTGTCAGGGATATGTCATTGATTAAGGTTTTACAACAACAAGGAATAAAAGCCTATATCCTTGAAGCACTAAAAAAAGAATCTCAGCAAAAAACAATCCCGGGTTTGGCACCTATATTAGTCGCGGCGCTTTATGAAACATTAGGTCATCGTTTACTTGACGCAGATAAAAAAATAGCCCAACAGCAGAAAAAATTGCAGCCTCTAATGGCGAGCCGCAAAACGGCGGAAGAAAATAAAAAAGCCGCAGCAGGTAAAGTTGAAGCGGAAATCAAACGTCTTTTTGTCTCTGAGCAAAACCTTAAAAACGTCAATAATCATTATTATCCGGCACCTGCAACTAAATTACTGGCAGATTATTTAGGTTTACAGGTAAGTCAGGCAAAAACGCCGGCAGCAGATGGCATAAACCAAAAACCGCGTTGGATGGATGCGAAAGGCGGCCAGTTATATGAATGGAATACTTTTACCGGCAAAATGGAGACTTATAAACCTGGACACTGGGAAACAGAATTAACCCCTAGTGGTAAAGCAGAACCGGTCTGGGTAGTTGAAAGTGTAATCGACCCGGTAACTGGACTTTATGGCATTACCCTACCAGATAAAGACGGTAAACAAGGCAGAACAGTTTTAATCAGTCCGCTAAAAGCACCGGGTGCCGATGGCCTAGGGCATTTACTGCACCCTGAACAACAGCAAATTATTATCCTTAATACTGGCAATAACGAACCGATTATAACACCTATTGTCCGGGTCTACCCCAACCTCATTCCGCCTGATATCGAAACACCGGTAAACGTGCCTCCCCTTGAAAACGGTTATCAACCCCTTTATGTGATGTTTAATTCTCCATTAGATGTCTTCCCATTTACACGAAAACAATTAGATAAAAAATTTAAGCATGCAAGTGATTTTGGTATTAATGATACCCAAAAGAATAGCGAAACCTTAACTAAATATCGTGACGCAATTGCAGCCCATTTAAATGACAAAGATACAATAGAAAAAGGCACTTATCCAAGAGAGAAAAATTCAAAAGTATTTTAATCAAAGAACTCATAATGTTGTAATCCTTGACAAAGATGGGTTATTTGTGTCTGGATGGAAACTTTCAGTTGGTGAGCCACAATTTAATAATTATATTGAAAAAGGGGTTTTGCAATGAGTATGAAACTAATCTCTTTAGCTATACATTTTATTGAATCTAAAATTAGCGAAGATGATTTTGTTGATAAATATATGGAACAATGGAAAAAAGAAAGAGATTCTGGCATTTCAAAAAAAGACCCAGATAAATTATCGGAATGTTGCTCTAGTGTTTTTATTTTAGCTGATTGTTATGATCCCGATCCTGATAGAAGAGAAAGTGAGTTAGATTCCGATGGATTAAAGAGAGAGGTTAAGGAAACATTGGAGAAATTTAATTTCATTTAAATAATTTATATACAATTGAGGCTGAAGTGGCATTTCACAAAGCAGAGTAAAGTAAGTAGTGTTAGATCTTGGAGATATTTATAGCAGGAAATGGGTAGGAGGTAACGGGTAATTGGTTAAATAAAGCAGGAGTAGAACTTGGTGCTCCAATACCCCGTCAGATTGCTGATAAGTTAAGAGGGAAAAAATTTGCCAGTTTCGATCAATTCCGTCAGGCTTTTTGGCAAGAAGTGGCTAAAGATCCTGAAATTAGTAAACAATTTATTCCAGCCAATAAAACCAGAATGAGTCAAGGTTTAGCTCCTCGAGCTAAAAATAAAAATACTATTGGAGGCCGACGCTCATTTGAACTTCATCATAATATATGCATTAGTAATGGTGGTAAAATATACGATATAGATAATCTTAGTGTAACCACTCCAAAGAAACATATCGAAATTCATAGAGGAACATAATAGTGAAACTAAAAAACAATATTAGTGATTACACCGAAGCTGAATTCAAAAAAGTTGTAGAAGCGATAATTAATTGTGAAGGAGATGAAAAAACCCAAGATGATTACTTGGAAAATTTCATTAGCGTTTCAGAACATCCAAGTGGATCAGATTTAATTTATTACCTAGAAAATAATAATGATGGAAGCGTAAATAATATCATAAAAGAAATAAAAGATTGGCGCGCTAAAAACGGTAAACCAGGTTTTAAACCAGAATAACGATAATCTGCATTGCTGTTACTGAAAATCATAAAACTCCAGTAACAGTAATACTTAATTGGCAGTCTAAGCCGGAACTGGTGAAATTTCCGGCTTAGTCCAGACCATGATAAAATTTATTATTTTAAATATAAAAATATTACCAAAATTTATATTACAGATTACAGGCTACTTCAATCTTACAGGTTAATTAATCATCATCTTATAATCCGTGATCCATGCACTTTTAATTGGCGGGCAATCGCCGTTACTCCCATTCCCTAAGAACACAGTTGACGAATTTTTCCCCAATCAATACTGCGCTTGCGTCCAAATTGAACAGCTTTTAAAGCCCGGGTGCCGATGGCCTGGGACATTTACTTGAGTCATAAAAGCAATAAATTGTGGCACTATTGAAAAGTTTGTTAAAAATATCAATGAATTATGAGTTGCAATTTGCAGCCTATGCTTTTGAAAAATTGGCATTGCAACATAAGTACATATATCTGTACTCATGTTGACTATTGGTTTATTATTGTTCAATGATTAGTTCTGACGTAGCAATCAAGGAGTCATAATGAAAACAGTCAATTATACCGATGCAAGACAAAACTTAACCTCTATCATGAATGAAGCGATAGATGATCGGATCCCAATTTTAATCACTAGACAAAAAGGGATCCCTTGCGTTTTGTTATCACATGATGAATACCAATCTTTAGAAGAGACGGCCTACCTGCTGCGCTCGCCAGCTAATGCTCGTCATCTATTGGATTCAATTGATGAACTCAATGCCGGTAAAGGAATTGAAAGAGATATTCAGGAATGAAATTAATTTTTACCGAACAATCTTGGAACGATTACCTTTATTGGCAGCAGATAGATAAAAAGGTAATTAAACGTATTAATGAATTAATTAAAGATATTAAAAGAGAACTTTTTTCTGGTATCGGTAAGCCCGAGCCTTTAAAACATAATTTAACCGGTTTTTGGTCGCGCAGAATAACTGAGGAACACCGTTTAATTTACCGGTTAACAGATAAGAGCTTAGAGATAGCTTCATGTCGTTATCACTATAATTAATACAATCAAGGGAAGTGCTAAGTATTATTTAGCATGCAACCTTGAGCCGCTTTAAACAATTTATTTTTCGCCTTGGACGGATTATCTATTGCCTAAATTAATCCGTTTGCTCCAGCCATCGATTATGTGACGTTTTAGAGTTATCCGTTAAGGAGTCAGGTTTACCTATTTCCAGCCATCGATTATGTGACGTTTTAGGGCACTGTTGCAACAGTGCCTCATGGTCTGTGCTATTGCAAAAATATCTTACCATTGCATTAACCAATATAGGCTAAATCCTTCATATATGGTCGCAAAACTTCAGGCACTTCGATTCGTCCATCAGCTTGCTGATAATTTTCCATAACGGCAACCAAAGTACGACCAACCGCCAAACCTGAGCCATTTAAGGTATGCAGCAACTGCGGTTTTTTATCCTCTTTATGACGGAAACGTGCTTGCATACGACGCGCCTGAAAATCCCAGGTATTTGAGCAAGAAGAGATTTCGCGATAAGTATTTTGTGCCGGCAGCCATACTTCCAAATCATAGGTTTTACAAGCGGCAAATCCCATATCGCCCGTGCACAAAATAATTTTACGATATGGTAATTTTAGTAGTTGCAATACTTTTTCTGCATGGTCGGTTAATTCTTCCAGTGCCGCCATCGATTTGTCTGGCTCTACTATCTGTACTAACTCAACTTTATCAAATTGGTGCATCCGGATCAGACCACGGGTATCGCGGCCATAAGAGCCCGCTTCAGAACGAAAACAGGGAGTATGCGCTGTCAGGCGGATCGGCAACCTTTCCGCCGCTATAATCTCATCGCGGACTAAATTAGTTACTGGCACTTCAGCAGTTGGGATCAACGCATATTGTTGATTTGATGCTTGCTCTGCCAGCGGTTTAGTATGAAAAAGATCTTCGCTAAATTTAGGTAACTGACCAGTACCATAAAGGGTGGCATGATTAACTAGATAGGGAACATAAGTTTCTGTATAACCATGTTGTTCGGTATGTAAATCCAACATGAATTGTGCCAACGCCCGATGTAAACGTGCAATCTGGCCTTTCATGACCACAAAACGGGAACCGGTAATTTTTACCGCAGCGGGGAAATCCAGTCCATCAGTTAATTCACCTAATGCCACATGATCTTTGATGGCAAAATCATACTGGCGCGGTTCACCCCAACGGCTTATTTCAACATTATCGGTTTCATCTTTACCGTCTGGTACACTTTCATCGGGTAAATTGGGTAACGTTAAGGCAATATTGCGGATCTGATCTTGGATTTGCGTTAGCTTATTTTTAGTGTTATCCAGCTCTTCAGCCAACTGGTTAACTTCCTTACGTAAATCGTCAACATCTTCACCACGTGCTTTTGCTGCACCGATAGTTTTCGAGCGGGAGTTTCGTTCTGCCTGCAAGGTTTCCGTTTTAATTTGTAAATCTTTGCGTTCTTGCTCTAGTTTACGCAACTTATCTACATCAAGAATAAATCCCCTACGAGCCAGTTTTTCAGCAACTACGTCTAGCTCATTACGCAGTAAATTTGGATCGAGCATGCTTAACCTGTAAAATTATTATTGTTTAAAAATAAAAACAACCTGTCAGTATTCTCTGATGGTTAATAGTTTCTTAGTCTGATTTGGCTACCTTACTCCATTGAGATTTTTAACGATAGCGTTTTATTGAGCTATTTTGATCCAATTCTGCCAGCCAGGATAATTTTTCGCCAATTTTGCCTTCTAACCCACGATTTGATGGAGAATAATAACGTGTTCCTTGCATCTGTGCTGGAAAGTAATTTTCACCAGCCGCATAAGCATTAGGTTCATCGTGAGCATAGCGATATTCTTGCCCTAAGCCCATCTCTTTCATTAACTTAGTCGGTGCATTGCGTAAATGGCTAGGGACATCGTAATCTGGCTTCTGTTGGGCGTCATTTATGGCGGCCTGGAAAGCATTATAGACCGCATTACTTTTAGCGGCACAAGCTAAATAGACAATTGCTTGGGCAATGGCACGCTCGCCTTCTGCTGGCCCAACACGCGTAAAACAATCCCACGCTGCTATCGCAACTTGCATCGCCCTTGGGTCGGCATTACCGATATCTTCAGAGGCAATGGCCAGCAAGCGACGAGCAACATATAACGGATCGCCACCAGCAGTGATAATTCGGGCATACCAATACAGCGCCGCATCTGGGGCAGAGCCACGGACCGATTTATGTAAGGCTGAAATTAGATCATAATAACGATCACCTTTGTTATCAAAACGCGCACTTCTTTCACCACTTACTTCCTTGAGTAAATTTACGGCTAATATTCGCTGATCTTTATCATCGATTTCAGCCATATCGACCATCATTTCCAGTAAATTTAATGCTCGTCTGGCATCACCATTGACTAACTGAGCGATCATGTCACGGGTATCATCGGGTAAAATAATTTTCTGGCCACCATAACCACGTTGACTATCCGCCATGGCCTGCTGTAAAACCATGGCAATTTCTTCATTCGCCAATGATTTCAACAGATAAACACGAGCACGTGAAAGTAAGGCTGAGTTGAGTTCAAAAGAAGGGTTCTCTGTCGTGGCACCAATAAAAGTTACCGTACCATCTTCTATATGAGGTAAAAAGGCATCTTGTTGACTCTTATTGAAACGATGAACTTCATCAACAAATAAAATCGTTCTGCGCCCTAATTGGCGATTTTGACGAGCGATTTCAATCGACTGACGGATCTCTTTGATACCTGATGTTACTGCTGAAATCTTTTCAATCGCTGCGTCCGCATAGTGACCAATAATTTCAGCCAGTGTCGTTTTACCGGTACCAGGTGGCCCCCACAAAATCATGGAATGCAGTTGACCGGCACGAATAGCACGTGCCAGAGGTTTTTCTTTAGCTAATAAATGTTGCTGACCAATATATTGCTCTAAGTTGATTGGCCGCATTTTTGCGGCCAATGGTTGAAATTCATTCGATGAAAAATCAAGTGGCAAATTACTCACCTCACCTCCTTGATCTCTGATCATCAAGGGTTACACCTTGTGGCGGCACAAATTTAAATTTATCGTCATCAACATGACTATTTTGCTGACCCTTGAGTTGATATGAACTCATCTGGCCATCTTGCTCTACCGCAGTAAACTGTTGAATAGTACCATCAGGCTGGACAGTAATGGAAAAATGTTTCAGATTTCCCTTATTTTTTGTCGCAGTTAACAGGAAATCATCACCATTTTGGCTGATGTGATAACGTTTCCAGTCCTGCGGATCGTTACGGGTGATCAACATAAACGGCGTATCGGTCGTTGCCTCACTCAATAAAGTTACCGTAACCTGCTCAACAAAAGGATTGTAGAACCAAAGATTGGTGCCATCAGAAACTAACCAACTTTCATCCGGTGATACCATATGCCAGTTAAATAAATTTGGCCGCTTGATCCAGAGTTGACCTTCACCTTGCTGTATTAAATCACCATCAACACTGGTTACCTTTTGCGCAAAATTAGCATGAAAACTATTTATTTTATTTAGGCGCATTTGCAATTGTGCAGCCGCATCCGCCCAAACCTGGCTAATATGAAAACTTATTACTAACAAGCCTAACATTATCAGTTTTTTTATCAAGTCATGACCTTTGTATTTATCATATTTATTAGTTTTTGAAAAATATTTTTCCATCAATATTCTGCTGGTGGTGGTGTTAAAACTTCGCGATTACCATTATGGCCCGGCTCACTAACAACCCCCCGAGCCTCCATCTGCTCAACAATTCTAGCCGCTCGATTATAGCCAATACGAAATTGTCGCTGCACGCCCGATATAGAGACACGCTGCTTTTCCGTCACAAACTCAACCGCTTGATCAAATAAGGGATCTAGCTCTTCATCACCATCATAACCATTACTACCTTCACCCTCTTCACCACCCTTAGTGATGTTATCTATATATTCAGGTTTACCTCTCGCTTGCCAATCTTTGACCACATCATGCACTTCCTGATCGCGAACAAAAGCACCGTGAACACGAATTGGAATAGAGGAGTTTGGCGGTAAGTAAAGCATATCGCCCATGCCTAATAAAGATTCGGCGCCACCTTGATCAAGAATGGTGCGAGAATCTATCTTACTTGATACAGTAAACGCAATCCGAGTGGGTATGTTAGCCTTAATTAAACCAGTAATAATATCAACCGATGGCCGCTGGGTCGCCAAGACTAGATGAATACCGGCTGCTCGCGCCTTTTGTGCCAAACGCGCAATTAGCTCTTCCACTTTTTTGCCGGCGGTCATCATCAGATCAGCAAATTCATCGACCATAACAACAATATAAGGCTCTTTCTTCAGTACTGGATGGCTACTATCCATACTATCGCCTGGTTTCCAAAATGGATCAGGTATTGGACGTCCCATGCGCTCAGCGGCATTAATTTTATCGTTATAGCCCGCCAGATTTCTTACGCCTAAAGCTGACATAAGTTTGTAGCGACGTTCCATTTCATTAACACACCAACGCAGTGCATTCGCCGCATCTTTCATATCGGTGACAACTTCGGTCAGCAAATGCGGAATGCCTTCATAAATAGAAAGTTCCAACATCTTAGGATCGATCATAATAAAGCGAACATCCTCAGGTTTTGCTTTATACAAGATACTGAGGATCATGGCATTAACCCCTACCGATTTACCCGAACCGGTGGTACCGGCAACTAACAAATGCGGCATTTTTTCTAAATCAGCAATAACAGGTTCACCTTCAATATCTTTACCTAATACAATGGTTAATGGTGATGAGTTACGGCGAAATTTATCACAATCAAGCACTTCACGTAGATACACCGTCTGGCGCTTTTTATTGGGTAATTCTAAACCTACATAAGGTTTACCCGGTATCACCTCTACAATACGTACCGCAGTTGCCGATAAAGAACGTGCTAAATCTCTAGATAAATTAGAAATACGTGCCGCCTTGACGCCAGGGGCTAAGTCCAACTCAAAGCGCGTAATAACTGGCCCAGGTGAAAAACCAACCACTTCCGCTTTTACCCGATAATCGCTTAAACGTGCTTCAATTAAACGGGATGTTTGTTCCAACGCAAACATATCAACCGGTTCGTTGTGGTTTGGTGGGCTGGCAAGCAGATCTAATGAGGGCATTGGCGTCGTGGGTTTTGGTAATGGTTGATCATTACGTACCAGAAAAGGATGAAAAAGACTTCCCTGCTCAGGTAATGTCTGCGCTACCTTTTGCTTTTTATCCTCAGGCGCTAATGATGTTTGACTACTATCTTGTGCTACTTGCTGCTGCAATATCTCTGCCTCTTCTTCCAATGGCCATTTATGTTCAACTTGTGGTTGGCTGTCAACGAATGCATTTAATTCAGTTTCATCTGCTGCAATGGGCTTGTCATCCACATCAATGTTAGCTGTTGGTTGATTTAGGTTATTAGTTATGTTGGTGTTGTAACGCTCATTTTGCTGTTGCAAAAACTGATCACGTAATTTATCTTCATTCCAATCATCAATAGTAAACTCCGCACTATCAGACTGAGTGGCGGGATTTTGAAAAGCTTTTTGCTCTGCATCCAATTCCTGTTCTTTCTGTGTTGTTAGACGATTACCATAAAGCTCGCGCCGTGTTGGTAAACGAACAGGATTAGGGCGCGGAAATTCGGGACCAATACCTTTTTTAATTTGTGACTTTACCGGTGTAAAAGCAGTACTAGCGTCAGCTTCCGCATCTTTTTTTGTTACTGAGAAAATTGACGGGTCAGCCAAATTTGGGGCTTCTTTTTGATCGCTAACTTGAGTAACCTGATTAGGATCTATCCGTTGATTGAGATCAATCTCATCATCCATTGGAACGGGGATATTTGACGGTTTGCTAAAGATATCTTCATCATATTTGTCTAGTGTTTCTGCCTGAATATCAAGGGCGCCTTTAGCTTCAGCAGGCGTCAAAGACTGTACCTTATCTCGATAAAACTCATCGTTTTTATTATTACTCAATCCTTCTTTCGCTAACTGTTTAATTGGAGCGGTTGAAAAAAGCACATCATCTGGATCGATATAATCTGCTGTATCTGATGTGCCATCGTATAATTTAGCCGGATGAGGTGAGACATAAGCTTTTGTTGCTTGATGCTTGTTATTACTACGACTACGATTAGTGATAAGCGTTATTGTCGCTAACACCAGTGCTCCAATCTTTTCCGCAATCGTTAACCATGACCAACCTGTAAATAAGGTGAAACTAATAACCCAAATACAAAGTAACGCTAATGTGGTTCCTAATATATTAAACCAAGGCAGAATGGCATTACTAAAAACACTACCAATAATACCACCGGAGGAAAAATTAGGTAAATCATCAATATTAAGTGCTGCCAGGGCACACGAGGTAATTATTAACGCTAACCCACCGATCAGGCGTAAGGAAAGAACAAAAAAATCCAGGCAATCCTGATTATCGATATCTTTAAATACATTCCAACACCCTAATAACATGACTAATGGTATAACATAGGCTAAGATGCCAAAAACAGAGAAAAGAATATCGGCTGACCAAGCACCGATGCCGCCAGCTAAATTTTTAATCGGTTCATTCCAAGTCGTCTGTGACCAGCTAGGATCGGAAGGATGAAAGCTTATCAGAGCCACCATTAAAAAAATCGCCCAGATAGTAATTATCAGTAAAATAACCTCTATCAGTATCTTGCCATTACTGATTTTTTTTAACTTAATGTTTTTGTCTTCTGTATATTCCTGGCCCAAAACTAACACTCCAGGTTTTTCCTGTTGATTGAAAGGAACAACGCTGAGTAATGCTCAGCGTTGAAACTGTATGCATAAACAGGAGTGTACCTAACTTTTTCCGGTTTTGCATCTATTTGATTAACGAGTCTTAATGACCAAACGATTACTCTGTTTCACCTCTTCCATTACTACATAAGTCCGCGTGTCATTGACACCAGGGAGACGAAGCAAAGTCTCGCCTAATAATTTACGATAAGCAGACATATCGGGAACCCGTGTTTTAAGTAAATAATCAAAATCCCCAGAGACTAAATGACATTCCTGAATCCCTTCCAGTTTTTGCACAACAGCATTAAACTGTTCAAAAACATCTGCAGCACCACGGTTTAAGGTGATCTCAACAAAAACCAATAAAGATGCATCGAGATAGTGTGGATTTAATAAAGCGGTATAACCTGAAATAAAACCTTGACGCTCCAAACGACGCACACGTTCCAAACAAGGGGTCGGCGATAACCCTACTCTCTTAGAAAGCTCTACATTAGAAATACGACCATCCTTTTGTAATTCATTAAGTATGTTCCTATCGATACGATCAAGATCTTTTCCTGGACGCTTTTTGTTATCAATCATTTCGTTATCTCTCTTTTATCTATTTTTATACCCATTACATTCCCTATTTTCTTTTCTTATTATTGAATTGGAAAAGATGCAATAAGGTTAAACTCCGCCTGACCATTAGTATTTGTAGTATAATTCATCTTGTAGATAAATCATCTGGTTAGTTTTCAATTTGATAATGAAAAGTAGGATATTTATCTATTTGTTTAAATGATGTTCAATTTCAATTAATCAAATGAGGTAATTAATCCTATAAGATGTTTTCTCAAATACACAACCGATTGTCAAAGATTATGAATAAAAATCAGAACATCATAGGGAAATGAATTCATTATTAACTAATTGTCAATAAGACATAAGAAAAATTCTCAATTTAAATCGTTATTTCACCAAAAATAATCTTTTTTCATGACTTGCCTTAATAAATAAAATGTTAAAACAAGTCAACAAAGAATGACTATTCCTTATCATCTTTTCATTCAATTTACTTTTTTTAATTTTACTAATCTCCTACAATCGCCACATTAAATATATATTCTTACAAATGGAGCACCCATGAAAACCAACAATCATAGTAAGGTTATAATTCTGGGATCTGGCCCAGCTGGCTATACAGCAGCTATTTATGCCGCCCGAGCAAATTTAAATCCGGTATTAATTACTGGCATGCAACCAGGGGGGCAATTAACCACCACTACCGAAGTTGAAAATTGGCCAGGAGATCATACCGAGTTAATGGGCCCGGTATTGATGGAACGCATGCTGCAACATACTAAAAAATTTACTGCACAAGAAAATATTATTAATGATCACATTTATGCGGTTGATCTGCAGCAACGGCCGTTCAAGCTCACCGGTGATAACGGAATCTATAGCTGTGATGCGCTTATTATTGCAACTGGCGCCTCAGCTCGCTACCTGGGTTTACCGTCTGAAGAAGCCTTTAAAGGTCGTGGCGTTTCAGCCTGTGCTACCTGCGATGGCTTTTTCTATCGCAACCAAAAAGTGGCGGTAGTGGGTGGTGGAAATACCGCTATTGAAGAAGCACTTTACCTATCAAATATTGCCGCAGAAGTCCATGTCATTCATCGACGTGACACGTTTCGTGCCGAAAAAATTCTCATCCAACGGATGATGGAAAAAGTAAAAACTGGCAATATTGTGTTACATACCAATTTTACCCTTGATGAGGTATTAGGTGACAATAGTGGTGTCACTGGCATCAATTTGCGTTCAACCGAAAATGACAATCTAAAGATGCTTGCTGTGACTGGCGTGTTTATTGCTATTGGCCATACCCCCAATACCAGTATTTTTGCCGATCAGTTAGTGTTAGAAAATGGCTACATTCAAGTGCAATCTGGCACTAAAGGCAATGCAACCCAAACCTCAGTTGAAGGTGTTTTCGCTGCTGGTGATGTCATGGACTATGTCTATCGTCAAGCCATTACCTCAGCAGGTACTGGTTGTATGGCTGCCCTTGACGCCGAACGTTATTTAGACGCGCTATACCGCAAATAAATGTTACAAATTATAATAACCTGATAAATTTCTTTAACAGGCGCGGTCGAAATAGCGCCTTTTTATCTGTAACATACCTATAAAAGTTGATATTTGATAAAATTAAAATCAACACATTGTCATAATTAACTTATCACCGGTATATAAAATCATCATTATGGATAAACAAAAACAAACTGAGTTGGTTAATTGGTTGAAACAACAATCAGCTCCAGCAAAACACTGGCTACGCTTATCCATGTTACTGGGAATTATTAGTGGCTTACTAATCGTTATGCAAGCCTGGCTTTTAGCTTCCCTTTTACAAGCATTGATTGTAGAGAATCTACCTCGAGAACAACTGCTAGTTCAATTTGTTTTACTTATTTGTGTATTTACTTCAAGAGCGATAATTAACTTTATGCGGGAAAGTGTTGGATTCGTTTGTGGCAAAATTGTTCGTCAGCAGATCCGTATCATGGTGCTAAATAAACTTGACCAATTGGGGCCTGTTTGGGTTAAAAATAAACCCGCCGGAAGTTGGGCAACGATCATTTTAGAACAAATTGAAGACATACAGGATTATTATGCTCGCTATTTACCGCAAATGTATTTAGCCGCTATGATCCCGATTATCATTTTGATTGCAATTTTCCCAATTAACTGGGCTGCTGGCTTAATTTTATTTATCACCGCACCTTTAATTCCCTTATTTATGATATTAGTAGGGATGGGTGCCGCTGATGTCAATCGGCGAAATTTTGTGGCGTTAGCCCGATTAAGCGGCAGATTTCTCGATCGTTTACGTGGACTTGATACCTTACGACTTTTTTTGCGGGCTAAAAAAGAAGTAAAAGATATTGAACAAGCAACCGAAGAGTTTCGTCAAAGAACGATGGAAGTCTTACGTATGGCCTTTCTCTCTTCGGCAGTATTAGAATTCTTCGCATCAATTTCTATTGCCATTGTCGCAGTTTATTTTGGTTTCTCTTATTTAGGAGAATTAGATTTCGGAAATTATGGCATACCAGTTACCCTTTTTGCTGGCTTTTTGGCCTTGATACTCGCTCCGGAATTTTTTCAGCCACTACGGGATTTAGGCACTTATTACCATGCTAAAGCGCAAGCAGTAGGTGCAGCAGAATCTTTATTTACATTATTAGCCAGCATAGAACAACCATCGCCACAACCACAAAATAATCAGCTAATTGCGCCGGTTAAACCACTAACGATTACTGCGCATCAGCTAGAAATTTTTTCTCACGATAATGTACGCTTGGCTGGCCCGCTAAATTTTACCCTACTGCCAAACCAGCGGATTGCTTTAGTCGGCCAAAGTGGGGCTGGCAAAAGTTCCTTGTTAAATGTGCTACTCGGTTTTCTACCTTATCGCGGCTCGCTAATGGTTAATGGAATCGAACTTAGGGATCTCGATATGACTGATTGGCGCAAACAACTTAGCTGGGTTGGTCAAAATCCCCATTTACCCGCACAAACCATTATTGACAATATACGTCTCTACTCACCGGAAGCTTCCGCAGCAGCAATCAATACAGCAATGGAAAATGCTTATGTAACTGAGTTTACCGAGCATTTACCCGCGGGTCTTGATACTCAAATTGGCGAAAATGCTGCTCGCTTATCCGTTGGACAAGCGCAACGAATTGCAGTCGCCCGCGCACTATTAAACCCCTGTCATTTGCTTTTACTCGATGAACCTGCTGCTAGCCTTGATATGCAAAGTGAGCAACGTGTGATGACCGCACTTAATATGGCTTCTACTAAACAAACAACTTTGCTGGTTACTCATTTGTTAGAAGAAGCTGCCACATACGACCAAATATGGGTCATGGAAAATGGTTTAATTATTGAACAGGGCACTTATAACAAGCTAAGTCAGACTACAGGGGCTTTTAGCCGCCTGTTAACTTATCGCGCAGAGGAGATATAATATGCGTGTACTACTCCCTTTTCTTGCGCTTTATCGTCGTCATTGGGTACTGCTTAATCTTGGTATTTTGTTAACCATTGTTGCGGTACTGGCGAGTATTAGCCTACTGACTTTATCAGGTTGGTTTTTAGCCGGAACGGCTCTTGCTGGTGCTGCCGGGCTTTATACTTTTAATTATATGCTACCAGCAGCAGGTGTTCGTGGTTCAGCCATTATCCGCACGGCCAGTCGTTACGCCGAACGATTAGTTAACCATGATGCAACTTTTCGTGTTTTAGCCCATTTAAGGATATTTACTTTTCAAAAACTATTCCCACTATCCCCTGGCGCTATCGCACACTATCGCCAAGGAGATATTCTTAATCGTCTGGTCGCTGATGTCGAGAGCCTTGATCATTTGTATCTACGGGTGCTTTCTCCCATATTCGCTGCTTTGGTTATTACTATTTTGCTCACCCTAGCATTAAGTACATTAGACTTACAGCTTGCCCTTACTTTGGGCACAATTATGCTCTGTTTGCTGATTACTTTACCCTTTTTCTTTTATCAAGGGGGAAAATCTATCGGGCACGATATCACTATATTACGTAGCCAATATCGCGCTTGTTTAATCAATATTATCCAGGCACAAGCAGAGCTAACTGTTTTTGGTGCATTACCTCGCTTTCGACAAGTATTGACCAATCTAGAATCCAACTGGTTAAAGCGCCAGCAGCAGCAAGCTAACTTAACCGCGCTATCACAATCTATTATGATTTTTATCTCCGGCTTTACCGCAACCCTACTAATGTGGATGGCAGCAACCGGAGTTGGTGAGCAGCATAAACCTGGTGCACTTATTGCCCTATTCGTTTTCTGTACCTTAGCTGCTTTTGAAGTTCTTGGACCAGTAGCTGTTGCATTTCAATATTTAGGACAAGTTGTTACTTCGGCAAATCGCTTAATGGAGTTAATTAATCAAAAACCAGCAGTGACATTTCCGGCTTCAGGCATATCAACGAGTGATAAAGTTGAGATCAAATTGCAACAAGTGCATTTCAGTTATCCCCAACAACTGCAACCAACATTAGAAAATATCTGTTTGACACTTAATGCAGGTGAACATGTTGCGCTACTAGGTAAAACTGGTTGTGGTAAATCTACACTGTTACAATTATTAACGCGTGCCTGGGATGTTAGTTCAGGCCAGATCTTGATAAATGGTCAGCCAATTAATCACTATAATGAGCATACATTACGTAAATTAATGGCGGTAGTACCACAGCGAACCCATATTTTTAGTGATACCTTGCGTAATAATCTGCTAATAGCAAAAGATGATGCCAGTGATACTTTACTGACAAAAGTATTAAAACAAGTCGGTTTAGATAGCCTGATTAAAAATCAAGGGCTGGATAGTTGGATCGGTGAAGGAGGTCGACAACTCTCAGGTGGTGAACAACGGCGATTAGGTATCGCAAGAGCCCTACTTTATGATGCACCTGTTATTTTATTAGATGAACCTACTGAAGGATTAGATGCAAAAACTGAAAACCAGATCCTGCTTCAGTTGCAGCAACACTGCTGCGACAAAACCTTGTTAGTGATTACCCATCGCTTACAAGGATTGGATAAAATGGATCAAATATATGTAATGGATGATGGAAAAATTATTGAGCAAGCAACGTATAAGGAATTATTACAATTGCGAGGGCGCTATTTTCAATATTATCAAGCCAAAATAGTACTAACATAATTATAAAATTAGCTAATAGGATGGTTATATGTTTCAGCTTGATGAGAGATCTTATATCTTTCCAGCGCCAGAATATGCTCTAAGTGAACCCAACGGCTTACTCGCCATCGGCGGTGATCTGGCGGTCGGTAGATTACAAGCTGCCTATTATGAAGGGATTTTCCCTTGGTTTAATCCAACGGAAATTCCATTGTGGTGGTCGCCAGATCCACGTGCAGTTCTCTTGCCAGCAGAAATACACATTAGTCGAACAACTAAAAAAAGAATGCGAAAAACGCCTTATGTCATTACGTTAAATCATGCCTTTGAGCAAGTTATCGCCGGCTGCGCACAACGACAGGAAGGAACTTGGATCACTCACCAAATAATAGAGGCATATACTGCTTTGCATCAACTAGGTGTTGCGCATTCCGTCGAAGTTTGGCACAACACAAAATTAATTGGTGGACTGTATGGCGTTAATGTTGGTAAAATTTTTTGTGGTGAATCGATGTTTAGCCGTGTTAGTGATGGTTCTAAATATGCACTTATTGCTTTTTATCACCATTTCCTGGGTTTTGGCGGTAAACTGTTTGATTGTCAAATAATTAATGCATATACCGCCTCTTTAGGTGTGAGAGAGATCCCTCGGGTACAATTTTTAAATTATCTCTATCAATATCGCGACCAACCTATTGATAAAGCATGTTGGCTAAAGCAAACTATAAGTTTACCTAGTGCAGAAGAAACTAATCATTTCGGATAATTAACTAGAAAATATTTCTCTGCCTAAACAAAGATATTAGATAGCTGATTAAGCACTAATTTAAAGATATAGGTAGCAGAATGATTCATACTATTGCAAACTAAGTTAGATAGTTTGCTGTGACATTGTTGCATTTTATTTTTTTATCGTTCGCGTTGTTCAAACCGTATACTTGTTGTATATTTTTGTACAATTAAGCTTTAATGCCGTATTTTTCGTATCTTGATAAAAAGTAAAAGTGACTTTAAACTCGACATTCCTTTACATAAGGATGGTTTTTCGGCATTATCTTGCCCGTAAAAAACTTGGTGATTAACTTAGAGGATTAGATGGCCAAAGAAGACAATATTGAAATGCAAGGTACAGTACTAGATACTCTGCCCAATACCATGTTCCGTGTTGAACTAGAAAATGGACACGTAGTTACTGCGCATATTTCTGGTAAAATGCGTAAAAATTATATCCGTATTCTAACGGGCGACAAAGTGACTGTCGAGTTAACACCTTATGATCTGAGTAAAGGCCGCATCATCTTTCGTAGCCGTTGATCGCCTCTTCTCTCAAGCTCTTGCCATAGACGATTGGAATATCGTCTATGGTTATAAACCATCTGTAATTAAATTATTGCATCCTCTGGTTTAGTTTTGTGCATACCTTCAAAATGATAGGTTAATTTTTGCGTTTTCTTATTTAGATCGATCTTAACAGCACCACCACGACTCAACTGGCCAAATAATAGTTCATTAGCTAAAGGTTTCTTTAGATTATCCTGGATAACCCTTGCCATCGGCCTAGCTCCCATCGCCTTATCATAACCTTTAGTACAAAGCCATTGACGTGCCGCATTACTAATTTCAATTGACACACCTTTTTCATCTAGTTGAGCTTGTAACTCAACAATAAACTTATCAACAACTTGAGCAATAACTTCGGTTGTTAAAGCATTAAACCAAATAATACTATCCAATCTATTACGAAATTCCGGCGCGAAAATTCGTTTTATCTCTGATAATGCATCAGTACTATTATCTTGCTCAGTAAAACCAATCGATTTACGTTGTGTCTCTTGTACACCCGCATTGGTAGTCATCACCAAGACAACATTACGAAAATCAGCCTTACGGCCATTATTATCGGTTAATGTTCCATTATCCATCACTTGTAATAAAAGATTGAATACATCGGAATGTGCTTTTTCGATTTCATCTAATAAAACAACTGAATAAGGATGTTTTATAACCGCATCTGTCAATAAACCACCTTGATCAAAGCCGACATATCCTGGTGGGGCACCAATTAGCCGACTAACTGTATGGCGTTCCATATATTCAGACATATCAAAACGCAATAATTTAATATCTAATGCTTTTGCTAACTGTACGGTGACTTCTGTTTTACCAACACCTGTTGGCCCAGCAAATAAAAACGCACCAATAGGTCTATGACTACTACCTAATCCCGCTCGATTCATTTTGATCGCTTCGCTAAGGGTTTCGATGGCTTGCTCTTGACCAAATACTAGCATTTTCAATCTATTATCTAAATTTTTTAATCGCTCTTTATCGCTAGAAGAAATAGTTTTTTCAGGAATACGGGCAATTAGGGAGACGACCGATTCTATCTCTTGTACCCCAATTGTTTTTTTACGTCGGTTTTGTGGCATCAAACGCGTTCTTGCACCGGCCTCATCAATAACGTCGATGGCTTTATCCGGTAAATGGCGATCAGTAATATACTTTACTGATAAATCAACCGCAGCTTTAATCGCTTTTGAACTATAACGAACATTATGGTGAGCTTCATACTTAGCCCGTAATCCGTTAATGATCTGTACCGTTTCGTCAGCAGATGGTTCAACGATATCAATTTTTTGGAATCGTCTAGCCAGTGCCCGATCTTTCTCAAAAATATGACTAAATTCTTGGTAGGTCGTTGAACCCATCACACGGATCCGGCCACTTGATAGTAATGGCTTAATCAAATTAGCCGCATCAACTTGTCCGCCTGATGCCGCACCTGCACCAATAATCGTATGAATTTCATCAATAAAGAGAATACTTTTTTCGTCTTTTTCTAACACATTTAATAATGCTTTAAAGCGCTTTTCGAAATCACCACGATACTTAGTACCGGCTAGTAATGAACCGATATCCAAGGCATAAATAGTGCAATCTTTCATCACTTCCGGGATATCATTTTGTATAATACGCCATGCTAGCCCTTCCGCAATCGCAGTTTTGCCCACTCCAGATTCACCCACTAGTAGTGGATTATTCTTTCGTCGACGACAAAGAACCTGGATCGTTCTCTCCAGCTCAAGCTGACGCCCAATTAAAGGATCAACTTTACCGGCTTTTGATAATTGGTTAAGGTTGGTGGTAAAGCTATCCATCCGTTCTTCAACGCCAACAGCTTCTTCATTCTGATATGCGGCATTAATAGAATCTGACTGACGATTGTCCGCCTCACTACCTTTGATCATGCCATGAGAAATAAAATTAACCACATCAAGCCGACTGACATCATGTTTACGCAATAAATAAGCAGCTTGAGATTCTTGTTCGCTAAATATAGCAACCAATACATTGGCACCCGTAACTTCATTACGTCCTGATGACTGGACATGAAACACAGCACGCTGTAATACGCGTTGAAAGCTCAACGTGGGTTGCGTATCTCGACTATCATCCTCAGGCAATAATGGCGTTGTTTGTGAAATAAAATGCTCCAATTCTTGTCGCAATATCACAAGATCAACTTTGCAAGCTTCTAAAGCTTCCCGGGCGGATGTATTACTGAGCAACGCCAGCAATAGATGCTCAACCGTCATAAATTCATGCCTGTTATCTCTTGCCTTGGCAAAAGCTACATTAAGACTAAGTTCAAGTTCTTGGTTAAGCATAATCACCTCCCTATAAATTAGTCTAATCAGACTTCTTCTATCGTGCAAAGTAATGGATATTCATGTTCTCTTGCATAAATATTAACTTGCGCGGCCTTTGTTTCTGCAACTTCAGCAGTATAAACCCCACAGATCCCTTTTCCATGAAAATGAACATCTAACATAATTTGTGTGGCTTGCTCTTCATCAAGAGAAAAGTATTTCTTTAACACTTGTACTACAAAATCCATTGGTGTGAAATCATCATTATTCAAAATCACCTTATACATCGAAGGTGGTTGTAAAGCGTGTTCCACTTGTTCCTTCAGCCTGACATCCGTCTGATAATCTGATTGGCACTCACTCATTATGTAAAAATCCAGTTAAATATTTTTAATTATACATTCTTCTTGAATATTCTTAGTTTATCACTTTGATCCCCTTTGTGACCAATCATCCTTAAAAAAGTAAATAATAAAAAACAGTGACCTATAGCGTTATCTAAATCAAATTTCAGCAACAGAACTACTTTCTGGGAATATAGTACACTTGACGCCATATATCTTTTTAATACAGTATATTTTATGAACAAGCAATTTTTAGTTCGCTTCAATATGAAATGAGCTGTTCACAGGCACTTGTTTGATAAAACCCTATTATGAAGGATGATGTATGGAGACAGGTACAGTTAAGTGGTTTAATAATGCTAAAGGTTTTGGCTTCATCTGCCCCGAAAATGGTGGCGAAGACATCTTCGCACACTATTCCAGTATCCAGATGGAAGGGTACCGTACATTGAAAGCTGGACAGAAGGTTAATTTTAGTTCAACTAAAGGGCCTAAAGGTAACCATGCCTGCCTTATTATTCCTGTAGAAAATGAATAGGTAGGTTTTCATTGCCTTTAATCATCATTTACAATTTTAATTATTGCTCCCAATCTTCTTTTGGGAGCATATAAATCCTTATTTTTCATTCTCTTGCCAACGCATCAACTGGATTCAATTTTGCCGCATTGCGGGCAGGTAAAAAACCAAAAATGAGGCCAATAACGGTTGAGCAAAGCAAAGCACCTAGTAGTGGCATTAGACTAAAAGTAAACTGCCAATTTGGTAATACCAAGCGGGCTATAATTGCCACTAAATAAGAGAGCAAGATCCCTAAAAAGCCACCAAACAAACAAATAAAAATCGATTCTATCAAAAATTGTTGCATAATATCGCTATTTCGCGCGCCGATCGCGATGCGAATACCAATTTCTTTCGTCCGTTCGGTTACTGAAACCAACATGATATTCATAACACCTATACCACCGACTAGTAGGGAAATAACAGCGACTAATGTTAAAAATAACTGTAGCGTATTGGTCGTTTTTTCAATCGTTTTAATCAAGGTATCGAAATTGTAGGTAAAAATATCTTTTTTTCCATGTAATACCGTCAACAATCGCGTCAATTGTTGTTCTGCTTCTGACGAGCTATAACCCTGTTTGATCCTAATATCAAGATTATCAAAATACGAGCGATTCATCAGACGACTACTCATGGTGGTATAAGGCATCCAGATTTGTAGCATATCGCTATTGCCATAAATAGACTTTTGCTCTGCGGCCACACCAATAATAGTAACCGGTATATTGCCAACTAGCATTATTTCACCAACAACCTGTTTCTGCTGAGGGAAAAACATATTTTTGGTGTTTTGATCAATAACAATAACCTGTGCATGGTGCTTAACCATATCGCTGGTCAGTATTATCCCTTCGCTCATTGGCATAGCATAAACATCAAAATATGACTCTCCAATACCAGATGCTCTTGCAGCAGAATTTTGACTGCCATAACGTAATCGAACATCAGTACTCATTTTACCCGATATGGCAGAAACATATGGCTGCTCCTGTAGCGCATCTACATCGCTTACTTTAAGTGCCCTTCTATCTTGTGGGCTCATGTTACCAAAGCCCTTGCCAGGGAAAACAGTAATAGTATTGGTGGCAATTGACTGAATATCGGCTAATACAAGCCCTTTGGCCGCATTGCCAATAACAAGAATACTAACTACCGAGGCTATACCGATAATGATGCCAAGCATGGTGAGTAATGTACGCATTTTATTAATCAATATCGCTCGCCAGGCCATCAGTAGCGCTTCTCTAAGCTGATTAAGCCATTTGGTCATTGAAATTTGCGATTTTTTAGCAGAAAAAATCGGCGGTAATCGTTTTGCTGACTCACGTTGCACGCAATTACGGATAATTTCGCCATTTTTAATTTCAATTATCCGTTCTGCCTGCTCTGCTATCTGCATATTATGAGTAACCAGAATAACGGTATATCCCTGTTCGCATAACTGTTTAAGAATAGCAATAACTTCATTACCTGAGTGACTATCCAAAGCGCCGGTTGGCTCATCAGCTAAAATAATCTGCCCACCATTCATCAATGCCCGAGCAATACTGACTCTCTGCTGTTGGCCGCCAGACAACTGTGTCGGATAATATTTAATTCGGTCATTTAAACCAAGACGCGTTAATAAGGCAATTGCTCGCTTACGACGTTCTTGTTGGCATGCGCCAGCATAGATAGCTGGAATTTCAACATTCTGTTCGGCCGTCAAATAGGGTAACAAATGATAACGCTGGAAAATGAAACCAAAATATTCGCGACGTAAAACAGAAAGTTGCTCGTTATCTAACTCATCAATATTCTGTCCAGCCAAATAGTATTGGCCATAACTTGGTTTATCTAAACAACCAAGAATATTCATTAAAGTTGATTTCCCAGAGCCTGAAGCGCCAACTATAGCTACCATTTCGCCAGCATTAATGGTCAAAGAAATATTTTTTAGTACCGCTACTTGCTGTTCGCCTGAGCGATAATTACGACCTATATTACATAATTCAAGTAATGCACTCATTCCTTTATCCTTTTGAAGTTTCAGGGTTGGTAATGACCAAATCACCTTCAGCAAGACCGGAAACAATTTCAGCATCGATATAATTTCGTGTAGCAACTTCGACTTTTTTCTCCACCTGGTAGCCATTTTGCAGAATCGCAACAGTATATTGATTACCCGCAATGTTTTCTCTCAATGCAGATAGCGGTAAAAGCAATACATTTTTATGTAATTCAAGTTGAATTTTAATTTGCGCAGTCATTTGTAGTTTTAAAATATGCTGCGGATTGGGTACCTCAAAGCGCGCATAATAAAAAATTGCATTATTAACTTCTTCCGGCGTAGGTAATATATCTTTCAAAACTCCTTTAAAAGTGGTATCCGGTGCACCAAGAATAGTAAAAGAAGCTTTTTGCCCCGGTTTAAGATTAATAATGTCGGCTTCGGAAACTTGCGCTTTTACTAACATTGTATCCAAGTCTGCTAAAGTCATGATGGTTGGCGCTTCTTGGGCAGCAATGACAGTTTGTCCCTGCAAGGTTTTAATGTTGGTAACAATCCCACTCAATGGCGCAGTAAGATGGGTATACTTCAAATTGGTTTTAGCCGTATTTAACGAGGCTTGATTACGATTAATTTGGGCAATATAAATTTTTACCCGCGCTTTTTTAACCTCAACATCGGTTTTAACTCGATCAAACTCTTGCCTTGAAATAGCCTGATGCTTCGCCAAATCAATATGGCGTTGATAAGTCATTTCTGCTAATTTCAATTCTGCACGGGCTAAGGCTAAATTAGCTTGACGTTCACGCAGAATTTCCTCGGATTCTTTCACCACATTTTGCGCGTTTTGGGGATCGATTACCGCTAATAAGTCCCCTTTTTTCACCATATCCCCCTCTTTGACATAAAGAGTTTGTAACTGGCCACTAACCTGAGCACCAACATCTACCTTACTAACTGCGTCCAGCTTGCCAGTTGCCAGTACATACTTTTCGATATTCCCTCTAATAACGGGTACAGTCTGATAAGTTACCTTTTTAGGTAAATTAATTACATACAACATCGCAGCAGTGACGACAATAATTAATAGCAACACGAGAAAAATCAATAACCGCTTTTTTTGATTGCGAAGAAATTTCATACTAAAAATACCTTTTTTAATATGGAATAGGTTAAAAACTGGATAGCGATCTATTATCTGCCTTGACTAAACCGGCAGACAAATGCCGCAATATATTTATTGCTTACCTGTTTACTAAGATTTCCCTCTTGCTAGCCAAGCAACACGTGAAAACATATTGCGTAGTAACGAAGGTATTGAATTAATGCCTTTTTCTGCCGCTCTGTTGGCAACTTCAATTGCTAAGTCAGGTTTAGAAGTTCGATGAATTGCTTTAATAATGACACGGCGCGGTAAAACTTTACCATTATCCGGGATACCTGCAATTTGGTGATAGATCTCCCTGAAACCTTCATGATAAAGAAAATGCTCCATATCTGACGCAGGCAACATGGTTAACCTATCTCGGGCCGTATCATTGTTCTTCTCAGCATAAGCGATGGCTGCTCCTGCATATTGTCTGCCGGCATTATCACCATCGACTAACGTATGCCACTCAATCCCCATACTATTAGCAAACTTCAATAATGGCTTAATACCACATTGCGCAAACTCAATTACTTTAACACCTTCCGACGCAAAATGATAATTATACTGGCGTGCCAATTCATTCATCAACCAAATTTCGGTCTCTCCTTCAACTAATAACCAACAGCGCGCAAATAGTGCTGAAGGACGATTAAAGCGGATATGAAATGAGAGACGTCTCATATCTTCTAGTGATAACTTATTAGTCTTTAGTCGATAAGCAGCTACTCGACTTGAATTACGCACTAAACGGCATACATTTTCCAAAGGAACTTGTGAAAGTAATTCGCCTGAATTAGTTGAACTAATGCGCTGTAATGGAAAAAGATTTAACAGTCGCCAAGCAATCGACAGCATAATAGGGTGTAAACGCGTTTCGGGATCTTCAATAATTAGGATAGGCTTGGCATTGCGAGCTAGTTGCAGATCACCTTGTAATTGCAGAAATGAGGAAAAAATCTGCCAAATAATTAATTTAATATACTGCTGTTCAGGTTTAGCCACGATACGATTGATATCCTCCAGCACCTGCCAGCCTCTTCTATGGGATAAGTTATAGGCAATATTGGCCTGATTTTGTCGATGAGATAAATGGGTGCTGTGTTCGGCAAAGTAATAACCCAGCAACTGCTGCAATACCACAAAACCTTCCTCTGTCTCTTCATGAGACAATTTTCGTGATGCTTGCATTAAGGCTTGAGCCAATTGCTCTAACTGGTTGGCAAATTTAACAGCTAGTTTTTTATAACCAACATCATTAAATTTAGTAGTGGTAGGATAGTAAAATCGGGCATCTCTTAGACGTAGTACTGGATATAGTCGAATAATCTGCTGGATATATTTACTATTATCATTCAATACAAGCTTATTACCCTGCTTATCTAAAAAACATCGTTCCGTCACCACAAGATTATTCTGTTGTTGTGCACTGACCCGATAATAAATACGCCTGTATTCATCATCTCCGTCAATCCATAATGGTGATAAAAGCTTAAAACGAGTTGCTTTATGGCTATTGGGCTGATTTTCACAGAAAACTAAAATTATTTGTAGGTTATTGATTTGTTCATCTGTATCTACCAAGTGATGAAAATCATGCTGATTAAATTGATATAATGGCTGCCTTGGTGATAATAAAATAGTCAAGGCATCTAATAAGCTTGATTTACCCCAAGTATTTTCACCAATTAACACGGTTTCATGATCCAGTGTTAATGAAAGCCGATTTATGCCACGAAAACCGGCAATTTCCACTTGTTGCAAATACATGATTACCCTCTTGTTATGTATATTAGCAATAGCTCCTGAATTATCCTGTGAGCAATGAATTTTGTCTAAATATTATTCTGTAATATTGCGTCTATTTTTAGTCTGTTATAAAATATTTATCATTATTTTGCCTGTCTTTTTCGTATTATTCCCACAAAACCACCGCCATAAAAGCGTTAATTGTAATAAGGATGGACCATGTATTCAGGACTGCTTATCATTCTTTTACCGTTAACAGTAGGCTATTTATTTCGCTTCAAAAATAAGAAGATTTTAGCGTTTACACATCGCCTATTAGGCGCTATGGTTTACATTATCTTATTTTTAATGGGCATCACATTGGCGTTATTAGATAATATTAGTACGCATCTTACGTCAATTTTTATCTATACAATGGTTTTCTTTTGTTGCACCTTTGCCGCTAACCTGATGGCTTTATTCTTATTAGATAAATTCTTGCCGTGGAAAATTGCTAAACGTGAAACCAATAAGCCACTCTCTCGCTTAAAAATGATTTTAAGTTCACTACCACTGTGTGGCGCGTTAATACTTGGTTTCTTGCTAGGATTGACAAAGTGGCCATTTTTATCCTATGCCAAATATGGTACTGAAGTTACACTTATCTGTTTATTATTATTGGTGGGTTGCCATCTGCGAAATAGTGGGATGTATCTGCGGCAAATTTTAATCAATTTCAGAGGGGCGACGATTGCGGTGACTGTTGCCAGCAGCGCGCTGCTTGGTGGTATTTTGGCTGCATTTTTATTAGGTTTACCGACTAAAGTGGGATTAGCGATTGCAGCCGGTTACGGCTGGTATTCACTAACAGGTATATTACTTACCGACGCTTATGGACCGGTCATTGGTAGTACGGCTTTCTTTAACGACCTAATGCGGGAGTTAGTGGCTATTATACTTATTCCCATTATTATCAACCAATTTCGTTCTACTGCGTTGGGGATTTGTGGCTCAACATCAATGGACTTTACACTACCTATATTGCAACGTAGCGGTGGGGTGTCTATTGTACCTGCTGCCATTGTCCACGGTTTTGTACTAAGTCTATTGACGCCATTACTGATAGCCTTCTTCACCTAATAAATAGCTAGATTTTCTGGCCAAACACTCTGGCCTCGATAGGTAACTATATGGGTAAAAAACGGATCCTAGTGCTAGGTGCTAATGGTTATATTGGTCAAAATCTGATCCCAGTGTTAATTAAGCAAGGTCATATGATCACAGCAGCAGCGCGTCGACTTGATTGGCTTGAAGCACAAAATTGGCCAAATACTCAATGTCGTTATGTTGATCTACTTGCACCGAAAACCTTACACAATATTATGACAGATATTGATATCGTCTACTTTCTGGTTCACAGTATGGCAGCTAATAATAATCTTATCGAACAAGAATGCCTGGCTGCTGATAATGTTAAACATGTCCTTGAGCAATCTGAAGTAAAACAAGTTATCTATTTAAGCGCCCTACAACACCCTTCCTGTCATTCACAACATCTGATTGCTCGTAAACTGACCGGAGAAATCTTACGTGAAAGTAAAATTCCGGTGACAGAAATTCGGGCGCCAATTATTATTGGTGCGGGCTCAGTGCCTTATGAAATAATTCGGGATATGACTTACAACTTATTAATTCTTACTCCTCCACACTGGGTAAGGTCAAAATCTTGCCCTATTGCTTTAGAAAATATTCTCTACTATCTGAAGCAATTAATAGCCCATCCAACGAATGAACATCGCATCCTTGATGCGGGTGGGCCTGAATATATTGACTATTAAACACTATTCAAGCGCTTTATGAGTATCAGCGGTAAGTATCGACGAATCATCCCGCTACCTATTCCAATTCGAATAATTTCTATTCATTTCATTAGCCTAATAACTTCAGTATCTCCCTTTATTACCAAAAGTTTAATTCAGGGGCTACAGTACAATCTGCCCGCCAAGGATTAAGCGTTAAGACAGCTTATCCCGCAAAAATTACTTAGTATTGATGAGGCAATCAAACATGCGTTTACGCACTCGCATAATGCCATTAATAAAGCAGATTGGGGGCCAGATCCAACGCTAAAAACACATTGGTGTGCCAAATATAGCTATTATCCAAAAGATGCCGGTTTCACGTTAATAACCACCGCCACTAGCGCTACCATTTGGCAAACCTTACAACAAATTGGTGGCAATAGAGGATATTTCTACGCCAATATTTTATGGCAATTACGCGCCTTTATTGATGATTTAATGCTCAACAAAGTAAAATATGGCCGGCCTAAACGTGAAACATTATATTTAGGTGACATGATTGATAGCTGGAAAGTCATTTGTATTAAACCTAATCATCAATTAACACTCTTATTTGGTATGAAAGCGCCTGGACTGGGCCGTTTAACCTTTACTATCCAGGATTGTGGCACACATCGAACGCTAGATGTCAGAGCGTGGTGGCATCCTGCCGGTTTTTGCGGTCTAGTCTATTGGCTAATTATGACCCCAATTCATCGTTTTATTTTCAAAGGAATGGCCAAAAAAATCAATAAATTCGCATTAAAAATGAATAAAAATGATTGAAATCATTTTGCAAAGCAAAAATATCTCTGAAATATAGCAATTTTAGACTATTTCAAAAACAATATATTGCATAATTATTCTATTAAGATTACCATTACCTCAATCGTTTATTTATTCAGATTTTTAGCATGAGTATTCAATTAAACCAAATTAATTGCTTTTATGGTGAGCAGCAAGCATTACACGATATCAATTTGACATGCGGCACGGGTGAAACAATGGTATTACTTGGTCCAAGTGGTGCTGGCAAAAGCTCATTATTACGGGTATTCAATTTACTTGAGATGCCCCGCTCTGGTCAACTGGACATTGCAGGCTATCATTTCAATTTCTCTCGCCAACCTAAAAGCAATGAAATCCGCGCCCTAAGACAAAAAGTTGGTATGGTATTTCAACAATATAACTTGTGGCCCCATTTAACCGTAATGGAAAATCTGATTGAGGCGCCTTGTTTAGTTTTGGGTTTAACTAAAGTAATAGCCAAAGAAAAAGCAAAAAACTTATTGAGTCGCTTGCATTTAACTGAATTTGCTAATCGCTTCCCGTTACATCTTTCTGGTGGTCAGCAACAACGAGTGGCTATTGCGCGAGCATTAATGATGGAGCCTGAAATCTTATTATTTGATGAACCAACCGCGGCTCTCGATCCTGAAATCACCACTCAAGTGGTTAATATTATACAAGAATTATCAAAAACGGGCATCACTCAACTGATTGTGACTCATGAAATTGATTTTGCCCGTAAAACAGCGAGTAAGATTGTGTATATGGAAAAAGGAACCATTGTGGAACAAGGCGATATTGATCGTTTTGCTAAACCACAAACTAAAGGCTTGGCAAATTATCTATCCCATTCATCTAATTGAGAATACCGTAATGAAAAAATTACTGTCAGTTATTACCTTATGCAGCCTATCCTTACCAGTGCTTGCCGCTGCAAAGGAGACGATACGCTTTGCAACTGAAGCAACTTATGCCACATTCGAATCAATTGATGCCAATAATAACATTGTCGGTTTTGATATTGAACTGGCAAAGGCAATATGTCAAAAACTCAATGCCAACTGTACTTTTACTCATCAATCTTTTGATAGCTTAATCCCCAGTTTAAAAATGCGCCGTTTTGATGCATTGATAGCAGGAATTGATATTACGCCAGAACGGCAAAAGCAGGTTGATTTTACTGATACTTATTACAATAACTCCGCAACATTTATCGCGGTAAAAAATAAAATTAATAAAATATCATTATTAAAAGGTAAAAAAATTGGCGTGCAAAATGGCACCACCCATCAAAAATATATCATGCAACAACATAAAGAGATGCAAGCTGTGCCGTATGACAATTATCAAACGGCTATCCTCGATTTAAAAAATGGCCGGATAGATGCGGTGTTTGGTGATACGGCTGTCACAACGGAATGGCTAAAAACAAAAGGTAACGAAGACCTTGCTGCTGTAGGTGAAAAAGTAACCGATGCTAATTATTTTGGTGTAGGTCTGGGTATTGCGGTACGTAAAGGAAACAAAGTGCTGTTAGATAAATTAAATAAAGCATTGGCACAAGTGAAACAAGATGGCAGTTATGATGTAATCTACCAAAAATGGTTGAAGAAATAGTCGATTATAGCAATGAATAATCTGTTATTTCTAATAAATGCTGCCGGCTTGACACTGACTCTCGCCGGTGCTGCTTTGATACTCGGGCTGTTATTAGCCGTGTTATTCACTGCTTGGGAATCTATTCGCTGGAGGCCTGTGGCCTTACTGGGTTCTTGCTGGGTGACTTTAATTCGCGGATTACCTGAATTGCTCGTTGTCCTGTTCGTTTACTATGGCACATTACAATTTATCATGTTGTTAGGTGATGGCATTAATATTAATTTCATTTTCTGGCAAACAACCTGGCAAATTGATCCTGAATGGTTCTTTCCACAAAATAGTGAATTCGATTTTATTCCTTTTTTTTGTGGTGTTTTTGCCCTTGCTCTACTCTATGCCGCCTATGCATCCCAAACCTTAAGAGGTGCACTAAAAGCAATACCATCCGGCCAATGGCAATCAGGACAAGCCTTGGGTCTCAATCGAAATGTTATTTTTTTGCGGCTGATTATGCCACAAATGTGGCGTCACGCTTTACCTGGCTTAGGCAATCAATGGCTAGTATTGCTAAAAGATACCGCTTTGGTTTCTCTGATCAGCGTAAATGACTTAATGTTGCAAACCAAAAGTATTGTTAATCGTACTCATGAACCTTTCACTTGGTACCTAATTGTGGCTTTGATCTATCTAGCCATCACCCTAGTAAGTCAATTTATCTTACGGCGGATTGAAATACGCACAACCCAGTTTGAACAGGGAGTAACAAAATGATCAATTTAATCATTTCATTACTGCCTGGCCTGCCAACCAGTTTATCACTGACAATATGCGCAATACTTATTGCCTTTTTATTAGCGCTATTTTTGACTATCATTTTATCGTTAAAAACAGCGTTTTTTTCATCCCTAATTCAAGGCTACATTACGCTATTTACTGGCACTCCTTTGCTGGTTCAATTTTTTCTGATTTATTATGGATCCGGTCAATTTCCCGCGCTAAGAGAGTACCCTACTTTATGGGCTTTAATTTCTACTCCATGGATTTGCGCCTTGCTGGCATTAGCACTTAATAGTGCCGCCTATTCCACTCTATTATTTCATGGTGCCGTTAAAGAAATTCCTAAAACTAGCTGGCAAGCATGTCAGGCGCTAGGTATGTCAAATCATCAAACCTTGAGAATTATTTTACCTTATGCGCTTAAACGTGCGCTTTCATCCTATTCCAATGAGGTAATTCTTATATTTAAAAGCACATCACTGGCTAGTACCATAACGCTATTAGAGATTATGGGATATAGCCAACAAATTTTTGGCCAAACTTATAATGTCGATGTTTTTATTGCCGCAGGAATTATATATCTGAGCGTAAATGGCATCTTAACCTTATTGATGCGTTGGCTTGAACAATACGCTTTATCTTTTGAAAAAAACTAACCATATAAATCTCGCTTTCTACTAAAGAAAACGAAATTTATCATGATGTTAACTAATAAAGCTAATGCTATATTGCCTTCAAAAAGGGTTAATCTTTTAATGTCTAAAATCTATGATATATAGATATCAATAACATTGAACACCACTTAATAAACCCGGTTCTATTTAATGTGATATAACCATTGAATGACTATGGGATTTCACAATTATGCTAGCTCCATCTGTAAGATAGTAGCCTGCGTGTGCTGTAAAGAATAAATTATGACAATATTTACGCTTTGTTCATTTCTTAAGTCAGGTGAAGAGATTATTTTTTATACTATACCTCTTCTGTATATTTCATTTGTATTGGACATATTTCAGCCCTTGTTTTTCCTTGAGCTAATTTAGCGTCTAATTTATCTGGATCAGGTAAAAAATCAGGAAAAACTTTTGTTTCAATTCCTTTCTTAGCCGCTTCTTCTAATTCACTTAGGGTAACACTACCGCCACCAAAAGCTAAAAAGCAGCCATTCTTACTTGCCGCATATATCATATAAGAAGCACCTGAATCATCCAAAACTTTCCAGCTGTTATTCGGATCCTTAATTTGAATAACACTGTCACAATTTTTTGCTAAGCAATCTGTTGAAGCGTGTTCTGAAACAATCCCCAAAGTATTTACAGCTAGATTTTTAGCAATATCATAGACACAACCAATACCTTCAGAAGTGGCACCAGCAACGATAAGTAAATTATGGATCCCATACTTATCAATATGTTGTTTTATCTCTTTTTTTATATCGTTTTGTAATTTTTCAGTATCTTTATATCCCATTCCAGAAAACCCACTAAAAACCAATACAAATTTACCATCAATTTTTTTATCAATTTCTGTTTTTATCGGATCATGGTGATGTTCGGAAGTAGCAGAAGATTCAATATTCTTGACACTAGTAGATTGCGATAAACTGAACATATTCTAATTCCTTTTGGAAAGCAGCTATTATTGGAATATTGTTTGGTGGATAAAGTGCAAATGAAGGAGTTAACAAGAATAATAAAAAGAATCCAGCAAAATAGTTATGTTCTGTAAGGTAATAAAAAGACTGAACTTTATTGTTATTCCTGCCATATTTGTAGATAAAAAGCAGGCAACGCATTAACCATTCACATGAATGGTAAATGCCTATTGAATCTATTTTTATAATTTAATGTAACAGAAAGCGGGCAGGCAAAGTTTGCTCAGATAGCTCTTCATCGTCAATATCTTCTTGACCGCTATATAGCAAATCATTGTTATAAACTTCAAAAATAATAGCCGCCATCTGTTCTTCTGCTTGCTGAAGAAAACTGGAGAATTGGTTACAAGTCATTCCTGCCAACAACGGAAAAGATTGACTAACGACTAATTTAGGCAAATTTTCATCATTAATTTCCATAAATGCTTTCGCCGTTAATGAGCTAGCATTAATTTGGCTTAAATTTGCCAATAAGGTAATAATCGATGTCGGTTTCAGTTCAGCCAAAACCGAGAAAACTAATATGTTTTCAACAATATCCACTTTAGCATCAAAAATACCATCAATATTTTGCATATGTGGCAAATGTAATGCCTGGCAATTATCACATTCAAAATACGATGTTTTGAGTTGAACAAGCCACTCTCGTAATTTAGCTATGTCAGGGAAACAAATCGAATCCATTAATTAACCTTATTTGCACAAAACAGCAACAATTTTGCCTATGAAAATTCGCTATCTATCGTCTTAAACCAAAAATAAACCATATTTTATCATGTTAAATCATATTTAACGAGCCATTCTAACTTATAATTTAATCCATCTTACGATAATTACGCAGCTTAGCTTTTATCTTGCGTTGCTTATTTTGCGAACTATTTTTCTGTTGATCAATGCCGAAAAAATTGAGCTTAGGCAGTGCCCGCCAAACAATATTAATGATAGCCGGTATCATACAACCTATTGCTAGCATAATCATAGCAAGCAAAACACCTTTTTTCATAAATAAAGCAGCTAATTCAATATAGTTATTTATCACTAAATAGACCAATAACAATATTAGTATGCCAATAACTTCGAGTATTATCACAATTTTTGGCATATCAGCGAAAGAACGCATAGCTGATAATTTTTTTTGCTCAAAACAATCTATGTTTCCTTTTAAAAACGCTATCCTGTTATATTAGGTCATTATTAACTTCTTAAATAACAATAAGAATAAATTGTGCTTTTTTTTATGCTGACTATAAGCATAGTAATTGATATTGTAGACAATAGATAAAAATTTAATTGAAGGAGATAGGATGTTTACTGTCATTTTCGGTCGCTCTAGTTGCCCCTACTGTGTCCGTGCAAAAGCCTTAGCAGAAAAATTAAAACATCAACGTGATGATTTTGATTATAATTATGTTGATATAGAAGCGGAAGGGATCACTAAAGCTGATTTAGCTAAAAAAGTGGGTAAACCTGTTAAGACAGTTCCTCAAATCTTTATTGATGAACAACATATTGGGGGTTGTACCGAGTTTGAAGCCTACGCCGAAGAACACTTACTTTCTTAACTAGCTGATTTTATTAAAATTATTAATTACTTTAATTTTATATTTTTAAGTTTCAGGCACAAATCATTAAAGCATTTTTTGTCAAAAAATGCTTTTTTTTCTTTTATAAGAACTTTATGAATAATAAATAGTCATAACTTATGCCACTGCTTTTCTTTGAATGTCCCCAAATTATTGAGGAATCCGATAGTTTAAATTATGTCCTATTTAAACTATCGGTTTTTTATTGATCACTATCTAATTGACCATGCAGTGTTACTATAATCTGGCGTTCACCACCATGATTGCGGTGTTCACAGAGATAAATGCCTTGCCAAGTTCCCATATTTAATTGGCCATTGGTAACTGGAATAATTAAACTACTTCCTAGTAAGCTACTCTTCAAATGAGCTGGCATATCATCACTTCCCTCACAAGTATGCTGATAATAATATTCATTTTCTTTAACAATTCGATTAAAATAGCTTTCAAAATCAGCTCGAACACTTGGATCAGCGCTTTCATTGATGGTTAATGATGCAGAAGTATGTTGAATAAAAAGATGTGCAATACCGACTTCTATTCGACTAATATCAGGTAGTTGTCGTATAATTTCTGCTGTTATCAAATGGAATCCTCGAGGACGAGCATACAGTTTAATTTGCTTCTGGTACCACATAGTATCTCCCTAGCAAAAAAGCCGATGACATTATTTATATCTCATAAATGAATAAGTTCTATAAAAAAATTACCAAGCTTACTTTACCCTATATAAAAGACATTTTACCCTTGGCTATCTAATATAAATGATCATGATATCTACTCAATGAGGGCTCTACCTTGCTAAACGATATTAACTTAAGTTTGTTTAGTTTTATCAATGCCACCCCAATTACATCAATTAGTACACTAACACTGGCAATTTTTTTGGCTAAACGACTCATTCTCATATTTCCCTTAATTACTACTGCTTGCTGGTTTTGGGGTAAATCGGAAAATTTAGTCAGCCAAAGAGTCTTTGTCTGTAAAACTGCGCTTGCGCTTATTATAGGTTTAGCTATTTCTGGTTTTATTGGCGTAATTTTTCCCCAAGAGCGACCTTTTATGTTGGGAATAGGTCAACATTTTCTTGCTCATGCGCCGACTCCCTCTTTTCCCAGTAATCATGCTACTATTGCTTTTACTTTTGCTTTTAGCTTTTTATTCTGGTTAAGAAATTGGATTGGATTGTTATTTTTAATACCGGCTTTCGCTATTGCGTGGGCAAGAATTTTTCTCGGAGTACACTGGCCTTTAGATATGGTAGGCGCATTTTTAGTTGCTATTATGGCTTGTGGAATTAGTCAAACAATTTGGGAAATAGTTGGGGATAAATTACTACCATATATCATAAAAGCTTATCAAATCTTATTTGCGCCTTTTATTAAGAAAGGTTGGATTAAAGGTTAAATACAAAAATAATTTAAATAAATCTATAAATAGCCTCTGTTAATTGAAAAACCTGCCAATTTTAAAGAGGCTATTTTATTATTCAATATTTTAAATATCTTAAATCAACAGATAATTATTTATGATAAGTATCACCTAAATAAAATAACATGATCGGATTACACTAAAATAGAATTAAAGATTGCCAGATTTAATATTTATGCCATTTAACATTTAAATTTACGGCATTAATTTATGATAGTTATATCTTAAAAGGAAATTATTTCTTTATGAAATAAAAATAACGCGTTAATAAAAATAAACTATTTTTTGTACAAAAGTAAAAAAATAATAATATGATGTTTAAAATGAAATCAGCAAAGAGCAAACAATAAATCAATTAATAATTTTAAATAAGTGAAACCGCTAAATATTATTAGTAAATTATCCGTTTATTTATATACATTACCAAAATTAATAAAAATTTTTTATCAAAAATTGAGTTTATTAACTGAATGATTAATCATATTTATTAAAACAACTATAAGCAATATTAGCCAAGAACAGTTAAAATTTAACAAAATAAAAACAAAAAATACCACTCATTTTAACAACAGGCTATAGATGATTATACTTTTGGGATGCTCATCACGGAATTTTATGCCAATAAATAATAAGATTTGCGTCTGAAAAACTAAAATATAATTTCGATATATAAAAAAACAAATAAAATTGATTCTAAACAGTATTGTGATAATGACACTAAACCATAATGTGGTATAGTATCGCAATTATCCTTAACTAGAATAATCAGTTACTTTATTTACATAAATTCTAACTATATATTTTGTTTCTGTAGATAAAGCATGTTGTATAAATATACCTGCAATCATAATTATATTGACCGGTTTTCATACATTAAAAATTTACTATTTTTTGTTTCTCGTTTTATATTTTGGAGATTACCATGGATACAACTCGAGTTGATTCCATCAGTTCCTCATATGCACACCAGGACGTAAAAGTTTGGCGTAAAAGTAATACAGTTTGGATGTTGGGCTTATACGGTACCGCTATTGGTGCTGGAGTCCTCTTTTTGCCTATTAATGCAGGTATGAGTGGCCTACTGCCCGTCATTCTAATGACGCTGCTCGCTTTTCCAATGGCCTTTTTTTCTCATCGCGGTTTGACCCGTTTTGTATTGTCCGGTTCAAAACCAAATGGCGATATTACCGAGGTGGTAGAAGAACATTTTGGCCGTTCAGCAGGTAATTGGATTACGTTGCTCTATTTTTTCGCTATTTATCCTATCTTATTGGTATACGGTGTATCGATTACCAATAATGTTGAGAATTTTATCGTTGAACTCCTCGGTTACAATGCTCCACCACGCTGGCTATTAGCGCTTATTCTTGTTGGTGGTATCATGGCTATTGTTAGCCTAGGTGAGAAATATATAGTGAAAATAATGAGCATGCTAGTATTTCCGTTTATTGCGGTGCTGGTGATATTCTCACTTTATATGATCCCGCATTGGCATAGTGCTGCATTAGAAACGCTTTCCTTCTCCAATCTTAATATGGATAATGCTGAAAATAACCAAAGTATGTTGGCTACAATTTGGTTAACCATTCCGGTTATGGTTTTTGCCTTTAACCATTCACCAATTATTTCTGCATTCGCCGTTGCCAATCGTAAAGAATATGGTGCGCATGCTGATCAAAAATCTTCGCGAATTTTGGCTTCAGCACATATTTTAATGGTACTAACAGTTATGTTTTTCGTTTTTAGCTGTGTATTTACCTTGTCTCCTGCTGATTTGGTAAAAGCAAAAGCGGCAAACATTAGTATCCTCGACTATCTATCTAGTTATTTCGATAAACCTTTTATTAAATATGCCGCTTCACTCATTGCTTTTGTCGCGATTATAAAATCGTTTCTGGGGCATTATCTCGGTGCTCGTGAAGGTTTTAACGGTTTGGTTGAACGCGCTTATCGGGCAAAAGGTAAAACAATCAATATCCAAAAGCTAAATAAAGCGACTGCAATTTTTATGTTAGTCACTACCTGGTTAGTTGCTACTTTAAATCCAAGCATTCTAAGCATTATCGAAAGTTTAGGTGGTCCTGTTATTGCAATTTTATTGTTCATGTTGCCAATGTACGCCATTAGCAAAATACCCGCTATGCGTAAATATTCTGGTCATATTAGCAATATTTTTGTGGTAATTGTCGGTATTATCGCTATTTCAGCTGCAGTATATAAATTATTTCTTTAACGTTTAACGATTCTGGGATGGCTTTCATTATCCGTAATGAATTAGCTTTCCCAAATACCGTAAAACCGAAATATTAACTTCAACACTTCAGCCAACTTATTACTAAAAAAATTAGCGCCTTTAACAAGGAGGCGAATAAAATATGAGTAGTGTTTTTGATATTTTTAAAATTGGCATTGGCCCATCCAGTTCTCATACTGTCGGCCCAATGAAAGCCGGGAAACAATTTGTTGATGATCTAATCGAAAAAGAGATACTAACCAGAGTCAAGCGGATTAGTGTTGATGTTTATGGTTCTTTATCTTTAACTGGTAAAGGTCATGCCACTGATATTGCCATTATTATGGGTTTAGCTGGTAATCTACCTGATACTGTGGCTATCGATTCTATCTCTACCTTTGTTAAAAATGTTGAACAGACTCAGCGCTTATCTCTTGCCAATGGACAGCATGAGGTCGATTTTCCTATCCAAGGTGGGATGAACTTTCACACCACTAATCTACCTCTCCATGAAAATGGTATGGTAATTACCGCTTTCGCCGATGAAAATAAACTGTACAGTAAAACCTATTACTCTATTGGCGGTGGTTTTATTGTTGACGAAGAGCATTTTGGTCAAGAAAGTGGATCGTCAGTTCAACTACCTTATCCATACAAATCAGCTGCAGAATTACAACGCCACTGCAAAGATACCGGCCTTTCACTTTCGGCATTGGTTATGCAAAATGAACTGGCATTGCGTAGCAAAGAGGAAATCCAAACTCACTTCGATGCAGTCTGGCAGGTTATGCAGCAAGCTATCGAACGTGGAGTCAATACCGAAGGTCTTTTACCAGGCCCACTTCGGGTACCACGCCGTGCGGCAGCATTGAGAAGAATGTTAGTCACCTCCGATAATACGACCACTGATCCGATGGCAGTTGTTGATTGGATTAATATGTTCGCCTTAGCAGTTAATGAAGAAAATGCAGCAGGTGGACGCGTCGTTACCGCACCAACCAATGGTGCTTGTGGTATTATTCCTGCCGTACTTTCCTATTATGATAAATTTATTCGCCCTATTAACGAAAATTCATATACCCGTTTCTTTTTAGTTGCTGGCGTTATTGGCACCCTCTATAAAATGAATGCTTCCATTTCTGGTGCTGAGGTCGGCTGTCAAGGAGAAGTTGGAGTTGCTTGTTCTATGGCAGCAGCAGCATTAACAGAATTAATGGGGGGTAGTCCCGCTCAAGTCTGTATCGCCGCTGAAATTGGCATGGAGCATCATCTTGGCCTTACTTGTGATCCGGTTGGTGGTCAAGTCCAGGTTCCCTGCATCGAGCGTAATGCGATTGCGGCAGTTCAAGCGGTTAATGCTGCCCGAATGGCTTTACGTCGAATCAGTGATCCACGCGTTTGCCTGGATAAAGTGATTGAAACCATGTATGAAACCGGCAAAGACATGAATGCTAAATATCGTGAAACTTCACAAGGTGGATTGGCTATTAAAATTACTTATTGCGACTGAATGATTTAAAACTATTACAGCCATTAACTAGTAAGCCAGTTTTAATAACTGGCTTACTTAATATATTAATAAATTATTTTATTATCCATTACCTCTGTCTACCGATTAAACGACTTGCGGCATATACATGCGTGGGCTTGGATCGAATGCAGGCTTTAAATCACAGGAATCATAAGCGGTTGATTCTTTATTTTTAAATCCTGACATCATTTGGCTCAATCCTTCCGTTTGCATATTATCAATATTAATGGTATTCCCCTGAAGAGATAATCTACTATAACCATTTAAATTAATTATATTTATTTGATTATAATTTATAATTGTTGGCTGGTTGTCAACAGCAGCTCTAAGAGTTTGCATTTCCAAGCTTGGAGCTAAATATGCCGGTAAATGGGTTGTTGGCGATTCCGCTAGAAAACTTTTCTCTATCGGAGCTTCCTGTATTGGACTCTTCTCGCTCATGGTTTCATCTGAGCATCCACACAGTTTCTCTACAGTTAAAATTTCCGCTGTCGGATTTTTTTCTGTCGGAGCTTCCTCTGTTAGACTTTTCTCTGGCAAGGTTTCCTCTAGAGATAAAAACGGTTGCTCTATCGTTGGAATTGCCGCTGTTGGACTTTTCTCTGTTGCAGCTTCCTCTGTTATACTTTTCTCGGCCAAGGTTTCCTCTAGAGATAAAAACGGTTGCTCTATCGTTGGAATTGCCGCTGTTGGACTTTTCTCTGTTGGGGCTTCCTCTGTTATACTTTTTTCGGCCAAGGTTTCCTCGAGAGATAAAAACGGTTGCTCTATCGTTGGAATTGCCGCTGTTGGACTTTTCTCTTTTGGGGCTTCCTCTGTTAGACTTTTCTCTGCCAAGATTTCCTCTAGAGATAAAAACGCTTGCTCTATCGTTGGAATTGCCGCTGTTGGACTTTTCTCTACCAAGGTTTCCTCTGGAGATATAAACGTTGGAATTTCTGCTGTCGAACTTTTTTCTGTTTGTGTTTCACATAATAGCGTTCCCGTTACATTAATATTGTTACCAACGGTAATATCACCGATCCCCGCACTACCATGTTGTACTGCTATTACCGTAATATCGTTCTCTTTACCGGCGGTAATATCCTTGATGGTCAAACGACCACTCTCTTTTGCCGTCTGTTTAATGGTGTTGTTTTCACCAGCAGTGATATCGTCTATCTCTGCACTACCATGCAGTTCCGCTGTTAGTGTAAGTTTGTTTTCTTTACCGGCGGTAATATCCTTGATGGTCAAACGACCACTCTCTTTCGCCGTCTGTTTAATGGTGTTGTTTTCACCAGCAGTGAGATCGTCTATCTCTGCACTACCATATAATTCCGCTGTTGCTGTAATTTTGTTCTCTTTACCGGCGGTAATATCCTTAATGGTTGAACGACCACTCTCTTTTGCCGTCTGTTTAATGGTGTTGTTTTCACCAGCAGTGATATCGTCTATCTCTGCACTACCATGCAGTTCCGCTATTAGCGTAAGTTTGTTTTGTTTGCCCGCTGCAACATCCTTAATGGTTGAACGACCACTCTCTTTTGCCGTCTGTTTAATGTTGTTGTTTTCACAGGCAGTAACATCGTCTATCTCTGCACTACCATACAATTCCGCTGTTGCTGTAATTTTGTTCTCTTTGCCGGCGGTAATATCCTTAATGATTGAACGGCCGCTCTCTTTCGCCGTCTGTTTAATGGTATTGTTTTCATAGCCAATGATATTGCCTATCTGTGCATCAGCATGCTGTTTTGCTATTGCTATAATATTGTTCTCTTTATTTGCTTTAATATTGCCGATTGATGAAGTACCAACCTCTATAGCACTCTGTTTAATCGTGTTGTTTTTACCGGCAGTGATATTGCCTATCTGTGCATCAGCATACTGTTTAGCTGTGACTGTAATATCATTCTCTTTACCGGCAGTGACATTGCCTATCTGTGACTTACCACTATCCGCTACTAGGATATTAATATTATTAATACCGATAACTGTTATCGCACTATCATTAAGCGTTACCGAACGGTCAAATTTTATTTTTGTCTTTTTTTTATTTTTAATCTCTCCTTTTAAATTGTTATTTCTGACTTTGAATCTATTTGTATCCATTATACAAACTCCACCATAAGATTTTATTTAATAAAAATAGGGAATGCGGAATAACTTTCTGTTAATCCGAAATAATTGGTAGACAAAATTATAATAATTTAATTAATAAATAATTATTTAATTATGTCTAAAACAATTATGAGGCAATTAATTTAACCTCACAATGAAGTTTGTCTGTAAATAAAAAAGTAAATTTATATAAAAAAATAATATTATATTTTTATATTTTTATAAAATTAATTAAATATAACGCTAATTTTATTCAAAAATATTTAACTTGCTTTTATTAAAAATAATTATAAAAAAAGACCCGCAGGTCTTTTTATCTTTAACTAATCAAACTAACCAAATAATGCCTGCCACCAACTGGAAATTGTCACAACAATATAATCCCATACTCGACTCAAAAATCCACCCTGCTCTATCGCTTGTTTCACCACTAATGGACGTTTATCAATCAATTGATCGTTTAAAAAGAAATTAATTGTTCCTACTACCTGATTTTTGCTTAACGGCGCTTTGAGATAATCTGAGTTGAGGGTATAGGTCGCTTTTAGCTCTTGCTCTTTTCCTTTCGGGATGGTTATTGCTGCATCTTTTTCAGTTCCCAATAAAACCGTAGATCGGTTGCCATACCATACCTTTTCAGTCGTAAAGGGTTTATCTGCCGTTATAGGAATAACCGTAGTAAAAAAACGAAATCCCCAATTTAGCAGCTTTTCACTTTCGGTAAAACGAATGCGATCACTCGATGCCCCCAACACTACAGCAATCAATCGCATTGGGCCATTCGTTGCCGATGTAATAAGATTATACCCTGCCCCACTTGTATGACCGGTCTTAATCCCATCCACCTGTAAGTTTTTGCTCCACAATAAACGATTGCGATTGAATTGCTTAATTTTATTATAAGTAAACACTTTTTCGCCGTGTAGCAAATACTCATGCGGAACATCTCTAATCAATGCTTGAGATAATACCGCCATATCGTGGGCAGTACTGTATTGGCCTTCTGAATCCAAGCCGTGTACGGTCTTAAAATGCGTATTTTTTAATCCTAATGAGGTAACATACTGGTTCATGAGATCGACAAAAACCGTTTGACTACCCGCGACATAATCCGCCAATGCGATACAAGCATCATTACCCGATTGAATGACGATACCACGATTTAAATCCAGCACCGATACCCTATCACCAGGTTTTAAAAACATTAAAGAAGAACCGTGTAAAACAGGGTTACCCGTTGCCCAAGCATCTTCTCCTACGGTGACAAGATCATTAATGCTAATTTTACCTGCTTTAATCGCTTGCCCCACTACATAACTGGTCATAATTTTTGTTAAACTAGCTGGATCTAAACGTTCATCTGGATTATTGGCTGTTAAAACTTTGCCACTATGGTAATCCATTAACACATAAGCTTTTACATCAAGTTGCGGTGTAACCTGTGATCCATCGGCATAAACATTGATCGGTAAAACAAAAATAAATAATAGACTTAATCCACTCGTCAAATGGTTAATTTTTTTCATCAAGCTCTTTTTCATTCTCGATCTCCCGCGCTTTCTGATTTAAATATATTAAGTATGCTACTATAAAGCGCTTATAACGATTAAAGTTAGCCAAAAAGCAGAAAGAATATTGCTATATATGATCTGCCACACAAATCGAAGTAGAAAAAATAGGTTGTTAACTGTTTCAGTTGATAAAATTAAGCCAATATAAAACATTCACCATAAGCAGAAAACCCGACAAATTTCGGACAATAACTGCTCGCAGTGGCATAAATAAATCAGTACAAAACCCTGTATTACTAATTTTTGCCCTAACCAGCAATTTTACTAATGGTCTAAATGCAAAATATATCTTACCGTCAATTCTCTAATTATAGACTCATTGGCATATTGCCAGGATCAGGATAGTTATATTCGAATCCAAGCTCCCTACAGATACGGCTACCATCAATAATTTTTCCAGCGATAGGTGTTGATTCAGAAATAAATTCTGGCGGTTGCAAGGCTAGCTGTTGTGATGCCGCTGTATAATAAGATGATCTAATTGGATGTTCAGGTGCGCATAAATTATAAATATTGCCACCTTCTGGCCGCAATATTAATAACTTTATTGCAGTAATAATATCATCTTGGTGAATAAGATTAACCGGCTCATTTCCTCCTGTTAATGCTGTTTGGCACGCTAAAAACCGTCCTGCATGTCGAGCTTCACCCACTAAACCCGCTAACCTAAGAATATCTACTGATATATTTGGCAATTGATGTAGCCAATTTTCTACCTCGACCAGCGTTTTACCTACTTCGGTATTAGGATATAACTCAGCATCTTCATTTAAAGTTCCACTTTGTGCTCCATACACTGAGGTTGAACTGGTAAAAATAATACGCGGTATAGCGTAGGAAAGGGCAGTATCAACTAAAAGTTGTACCGCCTTCAAATAACCGATACCACCTTCTGCTGTTTTATTGGCTGGTAACATAATAACCAACACATCGGTAGCATTCATTAACTGCACCAGATCTTCGGCCTCACACTTAATATCTGGCGTTAGCAGTAATTGGTAACAATCAATACCTGACATTCTGGCTGCATTTACACCATCTGGCGTGGTTTTACTACCAACCACTTCCATTCCTGACCGCATTAACTCAAGTGCTAAGGGTAATCCTAACCAGCCTAATCCAATGATAGCGACCTTTTTCATAAATCTGACCACCTCCGATCAACTTAGTAGTTACATTATACTTACCCTACTTATTAATATAATTCAAAGATCACAATTCTCTAACAATAATTAGTTATAACATTAAAACTACATTGCTGATTGGTAAATAGCGATCAAATCAGTTAAATTCGCCTGAACAGGATTAGTGATACCGGAAGCACTTTTTAACGCTGCTTTAGCTAATTTAGCTAAATCACTATCCTGAACATTCAATCGTCTTAGTCCTGAAGGTAGCCCAAGATCACAATTTAGCCGTCTTATTTCAGCAATACAAGCTTCTGCACCACGTTGATCGGTCATATGAGCAACTCGAATCCCCATTGCACCAGCAATATTTTTTAACTTTTTTGCCACTGCCTTCAGATTAAAAACTTGTACTTGAGGCAACAAAACCGCATTGCAAATGGTTAGTGGTTGATTATAAAAATGGCTCACTTGCCAGGCTAAGGTCTGTACATATCCCTGTGAAGCATTATTAAAAGCCATACCCGCTAGAAACTGGGCATAAGCAATATTTTCGTGGGCCTGCAAATCTAATGAATAATTAACTGCTCGGCGCAAATCATTACTCAATATTTTAATAGCGCTCAAAGCACATGCATCTGTAACAGGATTAGCTGCTGTAGAAACATAAGCCTCAATAGCATAAGTTAAAGAGTTCATGCCTAATGCAGCAATAAATTCACTTGATAAACCTAGCATTAATTCCGGTTCAGTTACTGACAGTAAGGGCGTAATACGTGATCCGGCAATTGCTAAATTGATCAATTCATTTTTAGTTTGATCAATCAATGGATTAAAATTATCGATATTTGAGGCAGAAGTTGTGTTGATGGTAATTAAAGGCCATGGCTTTTTAATATTATCAGTCATAAAAATGGATTGATGAGATTGTAAATAAATCATTGCCTTAGCATAATCATAAGCAGCTCCCTCACCAATTGAAACAATACAATCAATTTGCTGCTGTTCATAACAACCGATCGACTGTTTTACAATTTCTAATGATGACACCAATTTAGCATCAGTAAAAAGATGACTTTTAATCTTATTATGTAAAAAAACTCTGGTTACTTTTTCAACCAGACCACTATTCATTAAAAAAGGATCAGTCACTATAAGCACATGCTGATAACCATAATCCTTCATTAAATTTACCACATCGACTAAACATCCCCGGCCAATTTTATTGATAGTAGGAATGCAAAAAGTTGATGGCGGCATAATAATTATCCTTAAACTAAATAAAATAAAACAAATGAACTTATCTTGCTATCAAATAACAACCAAGCTATTTTTTCACAGATAGAAATAAAAATCGCTTCATCAATCACTAAGTCAATTTATAGTTTTATAGTTTATTTATACTTTTAAACTAAACAGGCTGATTATATTTAATATTTTGGCATCGGTAAGATATCAAGTAGGTATTAAGCGTTTACAGATCAGATAATAAAGAGCAAAAAATAGAGAATGGCGAGGTAATTGAGGCTGTTGTTATATCTAAATTAAATATATCACTCAGATTAAAAATAAGTAATAAAGTGCCTGAAAAAGCATAAAACGCTTTTTCAGGCAATGCCACAAAATTTTGGCTAATTATCAAGAGAAGATCAATGTATTAATGTTGTTTCTTTGAGTGAGGGTAATGTGCCTTCGACAATATGTTAAAAAGCTCTCCAATACCATAAATTAGTAACATAATTCCACCCATCACAATCGGCACCATACAGAGTGCAAAGAGCATACTTTTTAAAATATCCAGCATTAGATAGCCTCGGTAAAGTAGTGATTCATTCTATTAGGTAAGATATAAACATAACTAAATAGTAACCTTATAAGTTAGATTATTCTATTTATTTTCTATTTTGAAGGCTAACACTAAAGTTTTCATTTTTTTACACCGATGGTAAATTTAGTGACAAAAATGATTAAATTCCTAAAATATTAATCTCTAACCGCAGATATTTATTCGCAACAATCGACAAGTCTTCATTCTATTTCCACTATTTGATATAACAAAGAGCAATAAAATAATAAACTCGTAATGTGAGTTTGGGCTAATAAGGCTATTTTTAATGGATATTTTCTTAACCTTAAAACTTCATGATCGACTATTTGCTGATGCACGACGGATCAAATTACTCAACTATATAAAATCTTCTGGCTCCATTAATCAAGCTGCACAATTGGCGGGCATGAGTTATAAAAGCGCCTGGCATGCAATAAACGAAATGAATCAAATAGCCGAAAAAACTCTACTTGCCAGTGCTACCGGCGGTAAAGGTGGCGGTGGTACCGTTTTAACGCCCTACGGCGAACGTTTATTACAACTGTATGGATTATTAAAACAGATCCAGCAAAAAGCCTATCATGTGTTAAATGATAAAAATTTACCGCTCGATAGTTTACTAGCAGCAATTTCACGTTTTTCATTGCAAACCAGCGCGCGTAATCAATTCTTTGGTACTTTGATCGAATATGATAGCCACTCAATTCAGCAAAATATCAAAATTCAGTTAACCAATAGTGACACCATTTTAAATGCCTCATTAACTAAGCAAAGTATCAAACGATTACAATTAACAGTCGGCAAAGAAGTTTTAATTCTACTCAAAGCACCCGCAATAAAATTGCTGCCATCACAAACAGTAATCCCAGCAGCCGATAACAAGGTAACAGGAACGGTAGTTCATATTGAAAAAGATGATAAAGATAGTGAGCTGAAGGTGAAATTAGAGGATGGATTATTACTTTGCTCTATCATGTCAAATCAAGCAATAGCAGATCAAAGAATAGAACTTGGCAATAAATTGACGGCAGTTTTTGCCGCTAACCAGATTATTGTCGCCACATTACAATATTTGCCTGACTTAACAACAGATTAATTTTATAAAATTTATTTTAACATATAAAAAGCTTAATAAAACCAACCAATAATTAAGCTTTTATAATGAAAATATAAAAATTGATACTGATATTATTCCTATAACAGCAAATTAACTATTTTTGATAGGAGTCAACTAACTTCTGTATTTTCTTTTTCGTGCTAACAAAGTTATTGTACTTTACCTTGGCACAGAGTAAATCAAGTTTGGTATTAAGTGCCATCGCTAACAAATTTTTTGAATCACTATCCATAATATTTTTGTTAATATTCCAATATTTAATATCATCCATAATCATAACGTAGTCTTTTATATACTTTTGATATTTAACGGGTTCTGTTTTTTTAAGTAGATTTAAGTGATCAATACATTCGTTGTTTGTTGAGGAAATAATAATACCATTAAATAATATTCCAGATTTGTTGACTGGCGATTCAACTGCCGCTGTTTGGTTATCGATATTGCTATTTTTTTTAGCGAAACCCGCACATCCGCTCAACAACATAATGGCTAATAATACACTAAACAGATTTTTTTTATTGTACGTCATGTCATTGAATCCTAAAAATATTATTTTCTTTGATCTACACGAAATCACGAATGGTAAATTAACTGATAAAAGAAGTAAACAACTTCCTTTTCTAACGATAAATAAAGCGATCAACCTCTCAGATTAATTACCGTGGCTTTAAAATATAGTTTGCCATCCCTGGCAGGTTAACTACTTCCTAATATCTTTTATTTCAGTAAAAATGGGTTTAATTTTTGTAATAACGACTAAATAATAATTATTACCAATATTATCATTTCATTACTTTTTCTCACTAGCGATAAATGAATGCCAATTTCCTTATCGACATTCAAAATACCGCTTACATCCGTTAAGATTTATTGCAATGAAATTTACTAGAAATCCCTGCCAATACTAATGAAAATATTTCTTTCACTTGTATGCCCAATATAATATCTCTCCATTGATAAAAATATTTGTCATGATTTCCAACCCATTTTTATTCTATTAACCTTAGATCTGATTTGATACTGACTTTTTCTGGTGTAACGGTTGAGGTTGCAGGGTTATAGAGCCAATCCTGGCCAGGTTTCTGGTAATCTAACTTAAATAGCCCATCAACATTAATATTGGCTTGGCCTTTGTCATTAAGTGGTACGATGATTTGATTTCTGTTATTCGGTTTTAGCTCCTGACCCTCAATATTAAAGGTAAAATTTAATCCGGCTAAATTGGTGGTAAAAAACTCGCCAGACTTAGCGCTGTCTGGATAAACATCCAGCGTAACGCTTTTATTAGCAAGACTAAGGTGGTTATTAGCCTGACAGGTTAAATTTAAGCCGCCAATATTTGCTACTGACTGCTGCTTTAATGTTAAATTGTCATTGATAGAAAGATTAAATTTGCGCCAAGAATAGCTAGAATTACACGCAATTTCAGTAATATTATCTAATTGAGATAAGCTAAATCTATAATTCGGCCCTTTCGGATCATTATTCAATCCACCCTTACCATCAAGCTGATAAATATTTAGCTGCCCAGAAAAACGACTTGAATCAATATCACCATCTTTCTTTATATAAAGCCTTACCTGAATAGTTCCTTTTTCCGGCTGATTAGCATTCACGTAAATATCGGTTTCTATCCTTCGCTCTATTTCTGGGATATTAATATTCAAATCAGTATCATGACCGTTATAGGTTATACCAAATTTCATTCCCGGAGGAATGTCTGGCGCACTTACTTCTGGAAAAGAATAAAAGTAGACCGCTTCTGATTCCTTAGAAGTGCATTCAACATTTCGCGTAAATAGCTCAGATATCCAGATCTTTTCACCATTTTTAGAATCTTTAGGGATCAAAACATTGCCCACAGGTTTAGTCTCACGATAAGGATTATCAGTATTACCTAAAACCTTACATTCCAGCGCTAACGCGCTGCTGCTATAGAAAAACAGCATTGCCATAATAAGTGCTATTTTTTTCATTAAAAACTCCATTTCTATCTCACAATCAACCAGTCATTGTTAATTAGCTGATGACAACATTGTAATAGTGTATTCAACCTTGAACTTGTTAGACACTGTCTGATTGGTAGACGAAGTTACAGTCACATCAAACCTACCCACTTTTGCACTCTTCGGTGAGAACTTAACTTTACCTAGATTATCGGTGGTAAGTTTCTCATTAATCGATAAAGCTGGAATTAACACATCTACAGCATAATCTTTCAAAACATTACCATTGCTATCAGTGACACTAATTTCAAATGGATACTCTGATTGATCATCCGCCGGTACAATATTTTTTTGCATTAATGACGTAATTTGGATCCCAGCAGTTGCAGTATCGCCAACAAAGCTCACTGTTTTATCGGCTTTGTTTACCTTGCCATCGCTTAATTGCGCACTGACCTGAATATTCTCAACAGCTTTAGTTGTACTGGTTAAATCAATTTTGGCCTCTCCATTAGCGTCAGTTTTACTCTTCGCCGGTTTTGGTAATGTAGCATCGCTACCTTTATCTTGTTGCCATGTCACCTCGATGTTAGGCACCAAATTGCCATTTGCATCTTTTACCACTGCAATAAAAGTGAATGTATCTTTACCATTGGCAGCTTTACTAATGATATCGCCATCCAATCGAACTTGAGTTAATGCTGCCGTAGTGCTATCCGCAACAAAGTGGGTTGGTTTGTTAACCTCTTTATCATTAACTTTAGCCGTGACGGTATAAGCACCTGCCTTACTGCTCGTTACCTTGGTAATCGCTTTACCTTCGCTATCGGTTTTAACTTTTTGCTGCGTAAGTTTCGCTTCACCACTGACCGTAAATGTCACCTCTGCATCAGGCACCCAATTACCTTTTGCATCAGTTACTCTTGCAGTAACTACATTGGTTGTTTTTCCATCTGCCGGTGAGTTATCCGGATCAATCAACAAATTGGCGTCAGTAATTTCCGCCGTTGTGCCATCGGCTTTAAAGGTGGTCTGTTTNTCAGTCCCTTTNCCATTNACGNTAGCCGTAACGGTATAAGTACC